>QKCY01000403.1 GCA_003245525.1 Victivallales bacterium
GCCACGAGGGGGCATCCCGGGCGGAGGTCCCGGAGCGGGGACGTTCCGACCACGAGGAGGCATTCCGTGGACGGAGCCGCTGGCTCCGGGAGGAGGCCCCGGAACGGGGACGTTCCGGCCACGAGGAGGCATTCCGTGGACGGAGCCGCTGGCTCCGGGAGGAGGCCCCGGAACGAGGACGTTCCGGCCACGCGGAGGCATTCCGAGGCTGGGACCGCGTCGCCCGTCCCGGAGTGTCTGTCCCACACGAACCAACCCGTCTCGCGGTTCGTGTTGGGTATGGTCCGGAAGAAGTGGTCGCGGGGCCGCGACCGCTCCACACCTGGGACATGCAGGGGTTCCGGGTGGGAACTCCCGACCATGGATCAGTTGCCGAGGAAACGTGTGGGGGGCGAGTGCCCAATCCTCTTCGTATGATGGCAGACTGGTACCAAACACCAGTCCTGCATGGGCGATCCATGGCAGGCCAGGTTCGTGCAGCGATCCGCGCCGAAGGGGAATGGGGCGCCCCTCCAGGGCCCATGTCCCTCTGGACTCGCTAACCCAGGACTCCGCTCTGTCCTGGGCTGGGTATGGGGCGTCCTTGCAGGGCTCCAGCCGCGAGGGACGAAACTACCGATCCCCACGAAGGGACCTGTCTCACGGAGTCTGGTCGTCGTCCAGTTCGGCGGGGAGGGTGGCGGGGTCGAGTCCCTTCAGCCACGTCCAGAGCCCGGCCCAGTTGGTGGGGCCGAACCGCTGTTTGAGATAGCGGTAGCCGCGCCCGTAGGCCGGATGGGGACTCTTCTCGATGCTGGTCAGTTCGTCGTCGAAGTGGTGGCGGCGGGCGATGATGGCGGCCACGTACTGGCAGATGCCTTCCTTGAGCCACAGCGGGGCATTGTCCTGGATGGCCGGAAGAAACCGGGCCTGGAGGGCATGGGTCAACTCGTGCCCCGAGGTGCAGAGCAGCTCGTCGGGAGTGAGACCATAGAGGATGCAGATCGTCTCCTTGACCTGTCGGTCGGTGCGGACCACCCGGCCCTTCTCGTCGGCATAGGTGTCAATCTTCACCTCCTGCCGGTAGAAGCCGCGTTCCTGGATGTCCTCGATGGCCACGCCCTGCTGGAAGCTCGGCATCCGGTCGCGCCCGACCAGTTCCAAGGGAGGCAGTTCGCCCAGATCGATGCCGGTTAGCGCCTCCACTTCGCGTTGGGCGCGCTCGTAGACTTTGCGCGCGTCGCCGAGTTCCAGGACGACCCGTTCGGCGCAATGCGGGCAGAGCACCCGCCGGTCGGGCAGTTCCTTGCCGCGGATCAGGGGTAACCCACAGGCGTCGCATCGGGTGCCATTGCCGTGCTCCTCGCAATAGAGATGCCCCTTGATCTCGATCATCCGCCGCAGGGGTTTGCCGCACAGTTCGCATTTGGGCAGGCTGGCATCCAGGCACTTCTGGGAGCAGTAGTTGCGTCCCATGTGCTGGAGGTAGCGGCCGGTGATCGGCTTGCCGCAGGTGGCGCACTTGGGGAGGGTCTTCTGGTAGCACGCCTGGGAGCAGTAGGCTTTGCCGTTGCTCTGGACGTAGCGTCCCTTGATGAGGGCGCCGCAGGTGGCGCAACGCAGGGTCGCCGCCAAACCGGTGGCGGCGACCAGCAGAGCCACCACCAGAAGAAGGGGAATCGGACGAGATCGGCAGGAATCTGGCATTTCGTTCTCCGGGCATCATGGAGTATGCCGCAATGTGGAACGGGTACGGCATTGGTGCAAGGGACACAGGTAGGACCTGTCGGCAACGGTCCGGTTGCGGGTCGGCGAATCCAAGCGTTGCATTCGCCCCGGAACCAGACTACAGTCGGGCGGGCGCAACCACGGAATCCGGAACTCTCCCATGGCGATCATCGACGAACTCCTTCAGGGCATGCTGGCCGAGAACGGCTCGGACATGCACATGATGGTGAACGAACCTCCCCGCATCCGGGTGCATGGCGATCTGGCACCGCTGGACATGCCGCCGCTGGTGGACGTGGAGGTGGAGATGCTGCTCAAGGAGATCTGTCCGGACGGACGCTGGCAGCCGTTCCTGGAGACGGGCGATCTGGACTTCGCCTACGAGATTCCCAAGGTGGCCCGTTTCCGCTGCAACTACCTGCACGACTACCGCGGCCTGGCGGCAGTGTTCCGCGTCATCCCCTCGAAGATCGCGACCCTGGATCAGCTCCACCTGCCCAATGTGCTGCGGCAGATCTGCGAATACCGGGACGGGCTGGTGCTGGTCACCGGGCCCACCGGCAGCGGCAAGTCCACCACCATGGCGGCCATGATCGACTTCATCAACCGCCAGCACCGGCGCAAGATCATCACCGTGGAGGACCCCATCGAGTTCGTCCACGAGAGCCGCAAGTCGGTGATTCTGCATCGCGAGGTGGGGCAGCACGCGCCGTCCTTCGCCTCCGCCCTCCGTTCCGCCATGCGGGCGAACCCGGACATCCTGCTCCTGGGCGAAATGCGCGATCTGGAGACGATCCGCCTGGCCCTGCAGTGCGCGACCATGGGCATTCTGGTCTTCGGCACGCTGCACACCAACAACGCGCCGAAGACGGTGGACCGGATCATCGACGCCTTCCCCGGCGACGAGCAGCCGCAGATCCGCATGATGCTGGCCGAATGCCTGGCGGCCGTGGTGTCCCAGTTGCTCTGCCGCAAGAGCGATGGGACGGGACGAGTGGCGGTACACGAAATCCTTGTGCGTACCGAGGCGTTGCCCAACACGATCCGCGAGGGCCAGATATCCAGTCTCCGCACCATCATCGAGGGCGGCGGCGAGAAGGGCATGACGACGATGGACGACGCCATCTTCCGGGCGCTCGACGCGGACCTCATTTCGGCTGAGAACGCCTACCGCATGGCCAGCGAGAAGGACCGCTTCGCGCGCTTCCTCGCGGCGGAGCAGGAGCAGACGGCGGAGCCGGCCCCCGCCGCCGCCGCCCCAGGCAATGCGGGCGCGGCTGGCTGATGGTTGGCCAGGAATTGCCCCCGCTCTGCCGGGATGCCTTGCCTTTTCCAGGCCAGTTGTCCTATAATGCCAGTTAGGATGCCAGGCTCTCCCGTCCCACATTGCCGTCAACCGGCAGGCGGACGGAACCCCCGGCTCCCGGGAGCGACACTGGTTTCGGACCATGCAGGAGATTGGCGGATGGGTTTGCAGCGGGTTTTCATTTCCCTGGTTTTGGTGGCTGGGACGGCTGGGCTGTGGGCGGGAGCCCCGCCCGAAGGCACGGCGTTGCCGTTCCCGAACGCCGGTTTCGAGGACGGGGGGGCCATGTGGACACTGGACGGGATGAGTTCGGTTTCCGTGGACCAGGCTGCCAGCGGACGCTATTCGCTGCACATCGTGGACGCGGACTCGGACCAGGGAGGGTCCAATGTGCTGGGACCGCGCTTGCCCCTGGACTATGCGGGGCGCTTCGAGATCACGGGCAAGGTATTCACCGCCAGCGGCGATGGTCTGGGCATCTATGTGCGGGGCTACAACGCGAAGGGGGAATGCCTGACCGGCGAATCCCATATGATGAGCGCCCCCAGCAAACCGGCCGGGGAATGGACCGGTTTCCGCAAGGATTTCATTGTGCCTGGTGGGACCACATATCTACAGGTCTGGCTGCACAGTTACTCGAAATCCACCGTGGACGTTTATGTTGACGACCTCTGTATCCGGTTCCTGAGCGATGTGACGGTGCGCTGGGGCAGGGATTTGGCCACGATCAAGGAACGCTTACTCAAAGACTGCCAGGGAGGGACCAGCCCGGTGATTGTGGGGCCGGAGATCCTGGCGATGCGGGCCGACGGTAGCTGGGCGGATGTGGACTACGCCGACCAGGAGAGGACCAACTGGAAGGCTGCACGCCACCTGGAACGTCTTCTCACCATGGCCCTGGCCTACCGTCGGGGTGCCACCGACGAACGCCTGAACCAGGAGATCCTCGCGCGCGGTCTTCGGCTGGGGCTGGACTACTGGTTCCAGCAGGACCCGAAGAACCCCAACTGGTGGTGGAACGTCATCGGCGCGCCGCGGACCATGTACCGCATTCTGCTCCTGGCTGAACCGGCCCTCGATGCGGACCGCATCGCCAAGGGCTGCCGGATCGTCGAGCGGGCCAAGCTGGGCATGACCGGGCAGAATCTGGTCTGGGTCGCCGAATGCACCGTGGCGCGCGGCTGCCTGCAAGGCGAACCGCTGGTCGCCGGCGAGGCCTTCGAGCGGATTGCGAACGAGATCCAGATCACCACGAAGGAGGGCGTCCAGCCTGATTTCAGCTTCTACCAGCATGGCGACCAGTTGTATTCGGGCGGCTATGGCAAGGGGTTCTCCATCGATTGCCCCCATTTCGCCGCCCTGGCCGCAGGCACCAGCTTCGCTTTCGCCGAGGACAAGGTGGACATCATTGTTCGCTACCTGCTCGACGGTCAGCAGTGGATGGTGCGGAACCGGGTCTTCGACTACAGCGCCTGCGGCCGCGAGTTGGCTCGGCTGGGCGGCGGCAGCAGTTCCGGGCTGGAGCGGGCCTGCGACGACGCGGCGACCCTCGGGCATCCGCGGACGGCAGAACTGAAGGCCTTCGCCGCCCGTCTCCGCCAAGGCGTCAGCGACCAGACCCCGGCTCTGGTGGGCGACCGGTACTTCTGGCGCGCCGAATATGCGACCCACCACCGTCCCGAGTTCTTCACCTCGGTGCGGATGGCCTCCAAACGCCTGCAGTTCTCCGAGACCTGCAATGGGGAGAACCTGCGCGGGGAGCTCCTCTCCGACGGGGTCAACTACCTCTACTGCAATGGCGAGGAGTACCGGCGCATCATGCCCGTCTGGGACTGGCGCAAGCTGCCCGGCATTACCGCCGAGCAGTTCTCCCAGCCGCCCAGGCCCGGCGGTGGCCGGGGCTCGCGCACCTTCGTGGGAGGCGTCTCCGACGGGCGGTACGGCCTGGCGGCCATGGACTTCGCGCGCGGCAAGCTCACTGCCCGGAAGGCGTGGTTCTTCTTCGATGACGAGTACGTCTGCCTGGGGGCCGACATCCGCTGCGACAGCAACACCCCGGTCACCACCTCGCTCAACCAATGCCTGTTGCAGAGCGAAGTGGTGGTCAGCGACAGCAAGGGCGTGCGGCGTCTGCCCCGGGGCGAACACCGGCTGGCCGGGGTCTGCTGGGCGTACCACGGCGGGGTCACCTATGTGCTGCCGACCCCGGGTGCCCTGACCGTCCGGTGCGACGCCCAGACCGGGACCTGGAAGTCCATCAGCAGTCCGCTGAACGATACCCCCGTCTCGATGGATGTCTTCAGCGCCTGGATCGACCACGGCAAGCAGGTCGCGAACGGTAGCTACGCCTACGTGGTGGCACCGGGGGTCAGCCAAGCCCGGGTGACCAGCTATGCCGCCGCCTTGCCGGTGGTGATCCTGGCCAACCGGGCCGAACAGCAGGCAGTGGCCCACATGGGCCTGAGCCGGGCCGAACTGGTGTTCTACGCTCCCGGATTCTGCAATATCCCCGGCTTCGGCGTGGTGAGCGTCGATCAGCCCTGCGCGCTCATGGTGGCCTGGTCGGCGAAGGGGGTGGCCCTGTCGGCGGCGAACCCCGAGCACCAGGCGCTGAACCTGAAGGTCTCCCTGCCCGGTCGCTGGCAGGGAACGGGAGCGAAGGCCGAAGAGGAACGCACCGCCGTCTCGGTCTCGTTGCCGGGCACGCCCGAGTTGGCGGGGAGCACGGTCACGGTGAACCTGAGCAAGTAGCTCGCCAACCGGGATTGCTCATACGCCTCGCCGCCGAATAGGCAGCACCGGATCGCGTGAATGGGACGGGCTACGCCAACTCCTGCCAGATCTCCTGGATCTCCCGGGCATAGCGGTGGAGGGCGGCCAGGAGTTCCGGACGGCGCTCCGCACTATAGCGGGCGGTGGGCAGGCAGGTGCCAAGAGCAGCGGGGACTTGGTCGCCAGTAGTCGGGATGGGCACGGCCAGGGCGGCGATGCCGGGGACGGCTTCCTCGATGGTCTCCGCCCAGCCCTGTTCGGCGACGACGGCGAGTTCGGCCAGGAGTTGGTCGGGATCGGTGATGGTCACGGGGGTACGGGGGGACAGGTTCAGGCCGTGGACGAACACGGTTCGCGCGGTCGCAGGCATGGCGGCGATGAGCACTTTGCCCGTGGCCATTGTGTGCAGCCGCTGGAATCCCTCGGAGTCGGGAGTCACCGCCAGGGGTTGCTCGAACCGGGCCTGGGCGAGAGGGGCGGCGCGCCGTCCGCTCAGTTCGGCCAGCAGGACCGATTCGCCAATGTCCTTGGCCAGGTTGGACACGGCTACGCGGGCCAGCGAACCCCGCTCGTCGCGCGACGGTCGGTCGCTGGCTAGCCGGTGCAGTCCCGGCCCGATCCGGTAGGGGGCACCCCGTCCCGCCTGCACCACCAGTTCGCGCAGTTCCAGCGTGCGCAGGAGACTCTGCACGGTCTGCGGGGGCAGGAAGAGGCGGATGGCGAGGTCGCGCAACGAGAGCCCGGCAGGCTCCCCCGCCAGTACGTCCAGGATGGAGAATGCTCGCTCGACCGATTGAATGGGACGCGGGGAACGCGACATGGGCTTGCACCTTGACTGACGATGAATAAGGTAATTATGTCGTAATACGATACGACAATGTCGTATATAAGCAAGCTGTGCAATCGTTCGAGGCAAGTGGAAAGGTAGGAACATGAGTGAGTCGCTGACCGAACAGGTGAAACGGGTCGCGCGGGAGTCGGGTGCAGACTTGGTGGGTATCGGGAGCATGGACCGCTTCGCGGGTGCCCCCCTCCAACACGATGCCCGCTACATCTTCCCCGAGGCCAAATCGATCATCGGCCTGGCCTTCCGTATTCCTCGCGGTGCTCTGCGGGGGATCGAGGAGGGGACCATGTTCTACCAGTATCCGGCGATGGGCTACGCCAGCATCAACGAGGTCTATGCCCCCGCCGTGATCCGCGAGATCGCCTGCTTCCTGGAGGACCGCCACTGGGAGGCGGTGCCGATCCGCAACTTCGGCGGCACGGGGCCGCAGTCCGATTTCGACGGCGAGCCGGGCGCGGATTCGGAATACGGCCGCAGTCTGCCCAGCTCGCGCCCCGTGCGCGAGGGCTATCCGGCCCCCGACGTCTATCTGCATTTCCGCATGGCCGCCTACATCTGCGGCTTGGGTGAGATCGGTTTCAGCAACGTCTTCCTGACCCCCGAGTTCGGCCCGCGCCAGCGCTTTGCCTTCCTGCTCACCGACGCGGAACTGGAGCCCGATCCGGTCATGGAACCCGGCACCCTCTGCGACAAGTGCATGCGCTGCGTGGCCGAGTGCCCCGGTGCGCTCACTGCCAAGGAGAGCATCAAGGTGAGCGTGGCCGGCAAGGAGATCGAGATGAGCAAGCTCGATCCCTGGTACTGCGCCTTCGCCTACGCCAGCGGCCTGCGCGAACTGAACCCCTTCCTGCCCGAGGATGCCTTCGACGAACTCCCCGACGGCCGCAAGATCATGAGTGGCGAGAAGCGTCCCGACAAGCACGAGGTGATGAAGATCTGGAAGATCCTGGGCAAGTACTACCGCCAGCCCAACGGCTACAACGCGGCCATGTGCGGCGGACGCGGCTGCATGCGGGGCTGCATGCTCCATCTCGAGGAGCAGGGCAAGCTCTCGAACACCTTCCACACCAAGTTCCGCATCCGCCAGCCCTGGTGGCGGAAACAGGCCTCCGCGGACTGATACCGATTGGACAACAGCTATAGAGCATTGGGAAAACGCCGTGAAGCTCAGGAGATTGTGCCTCTGAGGCTGGGGACTGGCACCGGACCGGGGTCACGCGGGGAGCGGTCGCGGCCCCGCGACCACGGCGCGCAGCGCCGGAAGCGCGCCGCCCGTTCCGGAACGCCTGCTTCTTACGAACCAACCCCCTTCCACGGTTTCTGTTGTGCAGGATCGGCGAGAATGGTCGCGGGGCCGCGACCGCTCCACATCTGCCGTATGCAGGGGTTCTGGCCAGGAACTCCCGGCCTATGGTCAGGAGCCGCATAGGCGGAAAAGCGCTCAATCTTCTTCGTATGACGGCAGATTGGTTTGAGAACGCAGGCGCTCCGGGGGATGATGGCGTGGCGTCGGGCAGGCTTGCTGCCATAGTATGCCCGACGCTTGTCCTCATCCCTTCGGAGGTGCCCGCCATGATGACCGAACCGCTGGTCGTATCGTCCGCCGCCCGTACCGTGATCCGTCTGGATACCGACTGGCGCTTTGCGGTCAACCGGGAGGCTCCGGCCACCACGCCGACGGTGGTTTTCGCCAATGCCCAGGCCCCCGGTTACGACGACGGGGCCTGGCGCACGGTCCAGTTGCCTCACGACTGGAGCATCGAGGATATCCAGCCCGGCAACGACGCCTTTTCCGGGCCCTTCTGGTCCGGGGCGGTGGGCAGCCGGTCCCAGGGCTTCACCGTCGGGGGAACCGGTTGGTACCGGAAACGGTTTTGCCTGTCGGAAGACAGCCGGGGCAAGCAGTTCAGCCTGTGTTTCGATGGGGTCTACCGCGATGCCGACGTGTGGCTCAACGGCGTCCACCTCGGCAACCATCCCTACGGCTACACCGCCTTTTCCTACGACCTCACGCCCCGCCTGCGCTTTGGCGAGGAGGCCAATGTGCTGGCGGTCGAGGTGAAGAACGGCGGCAAGAACAGCCGCTGGTATTCGGGCTCCGGCATCTATCGTCCGGTCTGGCTGGTTGCGACCGATCCCATCCACGTGACCGAAGACGGCACGTTTGTGACCACGCCCGAGGTCGGTCCCGACCGGGCGGTCGTGGTGGTGGAGAACGAGTTGGCCAACACCGCCGCCGAGACCGCCGATATTGCCGCGGCCGTCACGCTCCGGGACGCGGCGGGTCAGACAGTTGCCAGCCAGACCATTCTCACCCGCATCCAGGCGGGGCAGGCCTATCCTCTGCGTCATCGCCTGACCGTGGCCAATCCCGCGCTCTGGTCGCCCGATTCGCCGAGCCTGTATGTGGCCGTGACCGAGATTCACCGGGACGGCGCGCTGATGGATCGGGTGGAAACGGCGTTTGGCATTCGCAGCATCCAGTTCGATGCGGAGAACGGTTTCCGGCTGAACGGGGTAACCACGCTGATGAAGGGCGGTTGCGTTCATCACGACAACGGTCCGCTGGGGGCTGCCGCCTTCGCCGTGGCCGAGGAGCGGCGGGTGCGGTTGCTCAAGGAGGCCGGCTTCAACGCCATCCGTTGCGCCCACAATCCCCCATCCACCGCCTTCTTGGATGCCTGCGATCGGCTCGGAATGCTGGTCATCGACGAGGCCTTCGATCACTGGAACTGGCCCAAGAACCCCCAGGACTACCACCAGCATTTTGCCGCCTGGGGCGAGACCGACATGGCGAGCATGGTCCGCCGCGACCGGAACCATCCCTCGGTGGTGCTCTGGAGCCTCGGCAACGAGATTCCCGAGCAGGAAACCGTGCTGGGTTCGGACACCGCCCGCAAGCTGGTGGCCAGCGTCCGGCGGCACGACCCCACTCGCCCCACCATCCTGGCGCTCCATCCGAAGGGAAACAAGGACATCAACGGTCTCTACAAGGTGCCGTGGGAGGCCCATGACGGGGTCAACGCCATCGTGGATGTCTGTGGCTATAACTACCGGTCCGAGCGCTACGAGCCCGACCACGACCGCCACCCGGAACGGGTCATCTGCGGCACCGAGACCTTCCCCAAGCAGGCCCACGCCTTCTGGGAGCTGGTGGAACGCCTGCCCCACGTGGTGGGCGATTTCGTCTGGACCTCCTTCGACTACCTGGGTGAGTCGAGCATCGGCTGGATCAGTTCCCAGGACCGCTATCCCTGGACCGTGGCCTACTGCGGCGATCTCGATCTCATCGGCAACCGGCGGCCCCAGTCCTACTACCGGGGCGTGGTCTGGAACGAGGCCGAACCCCTGTTCCTCTTCGTGCGCCGTCCCGAGCCCACCTTCGGGCAACCCCACTCCAGCCCCTGGGATTTCGCCGATGTCTACCCCTGTTGGACCTGGCCGGGACAGGAAGGGCAGGACCTGACCGTGGCCGTCTACTCGCGTTGCTCCACGGTGGAACTCCGGCTCAATGGCGCTTCCCTGGGTACAAAGGCATCCTCACCTGAGCTGGGCTACTCCCAGGAATGGCAGGTCCCTTACACCCCCGGCACCCTCGAAGCCGTCGGCACCATGCCCGACGGCTCGACTGTAGTTCAGAGCCTTGAAACCGTCGGTGAACCCGCCCAAGTGCGGCTGATTGCCGAACGGACCACCCTCCAGCGTGGTGGCCAGGATCTTGCCTTCGTCCGTATCGAGCTCCTTGATGCCGCCGGTCGCCTCCATCCCCTGGCCGAGAATCTGGTGGAGGTCAGCCTAGCCGGTCCCGCCACTCTTGCTGCCCTCGGTTCCGCCCGCCCCGACTCCGCGGAGAGCTTCCAGCAACCCCGGCGCCACGCCTTCCAAGGCCGCGCCCTCGCCATCCTCCGCGCCAGCCAGGAGCCGGGAATCATCACGCTCACCGTCTCCTCGCCCGGCTTAGCCTCCGCCCAGTTGTCCCTGCACGTCGGATAAGGTCGGCCCCCGGAACGCCGCTCTCCCGAGCGGCTCTCTGGGGGGGCTGGCCAGCAGGAGCCGCTCGGGAGAGCAGCGTTCTTGGGGCTTGCGCCGGAATAGGTTGGGCCTTACAGTCCTTATGTCAGTGTGTTCGACCAGGGGTGCACAACGGCAGGAGGCGGCGATGATTCCTCGACCAGTGAAACGCCATCGGGAGCCGGTCTACCCCACCCGTCTGGCGGTGCTGGACGATCCCGACTTGCTCCTGCGGCATGTCCCCGGCAGTTGGCGGCGGAACGCGGCAGTGATGGGGGCGTTGGCAGCCTTGCTCGCCACCCAATCGTGTGCACCTCCCAGCGCGAAGAGCAGAGGTCCGACCAGGCCGCTGCCGGCGACGGCGGTCGTTGCCCCGGTCTTCGTGCATGGGGAAGGCCGCGGCATGACTGGGTGCGTGGTGTCTGTCCCACCCGTCTTTCTCTCGGAGGAAGAGGCCTTGGTGGTGATCACCGAGGAACTCTCGAAGGCTGGGGTGAAGATGACCGGCAGGAATGTGGTTCTCGAGGGAACCGCGATCCCGCGCAGGTATCAGGAGTATGTTGGCGGCTCTGGCGGGTACAAGACGGAGATACGCGAGTACCCCGGCAAGGAGGAGCCGCTGAATGCTGACCTCGTCGACGGCGAACATGGCGTCGCCGTCGAGTACGTGGCGTCTTACGACTACGCCCTGACGGGTGAGCCTGACCATGGCTCGACGCTTCGGGCTTATGACCTACAAGGCGCCGCTCGGTGGGTCGGTGAGAAGGTGGCGGGCACCGGAAAGGGGATGTACCTGGCCACCTTCTACGACCCCACGGCCAGTCCTGGCGACCAGGAGAGTTGGGGGAAGGACTGGCAGAAGGCCAACCAGAAGGCCCGGGACGAATCCAAGCGTCTGCTCCGGCTCCAGGTGAAGGACTTCGTGGACTGGCTCAAAGGGCAGGGCGCGATCTGACCGTCTTTCCTCCTCCCGGAACGCCGCTCTCCCGAGCGGCTCCTCGGGGCGTCTGAGCAGGGCAATACGTGGCGGGTGCCGCTCAGGAGAGCGGCGTTCCGGGGGGTTGCGGCGGAACAGGTTGGGCCTTACAGTCCTTATGTCAGTGTATTCGACCAGAGATGCGCAACGGCAGGAGGAGACGATGATTCCCCGACCAGTGAAACGGTACCGGACACCGGAGTATCCCGTCCGTCTGGAGGTTTTGGCCGATCCCGACTTGCTGTTGCGGAACGTGCCTGGCAACTGGGCGCGGAACGCGGTGCTGATGGGCGCGCTGTCGGCTTTGCTTGCCACCCAGTCGTGCAGACCCGCCGAGAAGACCGGGGGCGCGGTCAAGCTTGATCCGGCGGCGGTGGCTGTCGCTCCCGTTTTCGAGCATGGGGAAGGACGGGGATCCACGGGGTGTGTCGCGGTTGCCCCCCCTTCCTTCCTTTCCGAAGAGGAAGCCCTGGTGGTGATCACCGAGGAGCTTACGAAAGCCGGGCTGGAGATGAGCGGCAAGAACGTGGTCCTGGAGGGAGTCGTCATTCCCCCGCCGACTATGCGTGTCCGTATCAACGACAAGGAGGAAGAGGTCACCTACGGCAGACCTGAGCCGTTGGCAATGGACTTGGTCGACGGCAAGCACGCGATAGGTGTGGAGTACGTCTCGATGCCTGACTATGCGGTTCTGGGTGGAGGACAGTCGCTCTCTTCCGTCCAGAGCTATGATTTCCGGCGAGTGGCAGCGGGTGTTGCTGCCCGAGTGAAGGAGCAGGCAACCGGAATCCGGTTCGGGACCTTCTACGACCCCATGGTCGGAGTTGGGCCGGACTGGTTGGGAAATGCCGGGAATCCGAAAGACCAGATGGCGGCTTGGAAGAAGGCCTGTGACGAAGCCCAGGCCGAGTCCAAGCGCTTGCTCCGGCTCCAGGTCAAGGACTTTGTCGACTGGCTGAAGGGGCAGGGCGCGATCTGACGATGCATCTGACGCTTCATCTCACCACGGCCTGCAATCTGCGGTGCAGCTACTGCTATTCACCGCCTGTTGCAGGGTCGGCCATGAGTCTGGCGACGGCCCGCGCAGCCCTGCAGTTCGGCTCGCGTCTCACCGAGGGTTCCTGCGGGATCGTTTTCTTCGGCGGCGAGCCCTTGCTGCACAAGGGACTGATCCGGGACGTGGTCCGCAGTGGCCGGGACATGGAGCGTGAAGGCAGTGGCCGGTTCCACTTCAAGATCACCACGAACGGCCTGCTGCTGGACGAGGAGTTCCTGGATTTCGCGATCCGCGAGGATGTGCTGGTGGCCATGAGTTTCGACGGCGTCCAGGAGGCGCAGGACCGCCATCGCCGGACGGTGGACGGTGGTCCGACCTACGACCTGCTCCTGCCCCGGCTCCGGCTTCTGTTGGCGCGGCGGCCCTATGCCTCCGTGCTCACGGTGGTGAACCCCGACACGGCACCGTTCCTTGCCCGTTCCCTGGCCTTCCTGCAGGCGCTGGGATGCCGGTACCTCATCGTCTCCCTCAATTACGCGGCGGCCTGGACCGAACGCAGCCTGGGGGTGCTCAAGGAGCAGTTGGCGGAACTCGGCAAGCTCTACGTGCAGTGGACCCAGGAAGGGCGGAAGTTCTACCTGAGCCCCTTCGAAGTGAAGATCTCCTCCCACGTGAACCGGCACTGCCACCGGAAAGAGCGTTGCGAGTTGGCCCAGCGCCAGCTCTCGGTTGATCCCCAGGGGTATCTGTACCCCTGTGTCCAGTTCACCAAGGCCGGGCCGGACAGCGCCTGGTGCATCGGGGATCTGGCGAGCGGCATCGACGAGGCCAAACGGGCCCGCATCCATGCCGAGTCGGAGCGGGTGAAGACGCCTTGTGCCGACTGCGCCATTGTCGACCGCTGCAACAACTCCTGCGGCTGCCTGAACTGGCAGACTACGGGCAGTGTCCACGAGGTTTCGCCGGTCCTGTGTCGCTACGAGCAGATGACCCTGGCAGTGGCCGACCGGATCGGCAAGACGCTCTACGCCAAGCGGGATCCGCTCTTCCTCCACAAGCACTACAACGCCGCCTATCCCGTGCTCTCCCTGCTGGAAGAGGCAGGCGACGAGACTCCGCAGCCGTAGCCCTGGCAAGGGGAACGCCGCTCTCCCGAGCGGCTCTCCGGGGCGTCTGGCGAGGGGCGAAGCGTGGCAGATTGCCGCTCGGGGGAGCGGCGTTCCCGACTGGAATCAGCGCAGGTCTTCGAGCTTCTTCTGGGTGCGCTGGAGGTTGCGTTGGTCGCCGGCCTGTTCGTAGGCTTTGGCCAGGATGCCCAGGAAAAGGCGCTCGTTGCTGGGGGCGGTGCCGTAGAGGTTGCGCAGGGAGTCCACGTAGCGTTTGAGAAACCTCACCGCTTCCTCGTTCCGTTTGGTCTCCTTGGCCAGGGCGAGGTAGTCCTCCATCAGGCCGAAGATCTTCTGCCCCTCCTCGCGCTGGTCCTTGAGCAGATCCTCGAACCGCTTCATCGCCTCTTCATAGTCGCCCTTCTCGTAGGCGGCCTTGATCTGCTCGTTGTTGAGGAAACGGGCTAGGTCGTCCCGGTCGCGCCCCATCTGGCGGGCATTGCGGTCGATCATCCGGTCGGCCCTGTCGCCCTCGCCAAGCTGACGGAGGAGTTCGGCCTGGCGCTGGCGGACGCTGGCGACCACGTCGGCGTACTTGCGGAAGACGTTCGCCTTCCGGTCCAGCAGGTCGCAGAGTTCCCGGGTGGCTTTGTCCTTGGCGAGCAAGGCTTCGAGCACGGTCCAGGCGAACTCGTAGAGGGGAGCCGCGTCGATACTGCGCTCGGCGGCCTGGCGGGCGGCGGCATCGTAGCCGAGACTGGCCAGCACCTGGGCGAGGCGTCCGTAGCGGGCGGCCACCCGGTAGCGGCTGTAGCCGAGCGACCGGTCGCAGGTGAACTCCACATAGTGGTCGCTCATGGGCTGGTTGCTCTGGGGATCGATGGCGTGGCCGGTGGCGTATTTGTCGTAGGTGTAGCGGCCCACGTCCATCTCCCACTTGGTCTTGTCCTTCATGTACCCGAACCAGGCATGGGGTCCGCGGCGTCCCTCGCCCGTGAAGATGAACGAGGGCAGTCCCCAGGCACGGGCGCAGACCAGGGCGTAGTAGGCCTGGTCCACGCAGATGCCGCCCTGTTCCTGGATCGCGGCCATGGTGTAGGGACCGTTGGGCCACTGGTAGATCTTGCCGTTCAACCGCGCGTCGGAGTAGACGATCTCGGTATACTTCTTCTCCCAGGCGCGGGGGGCTTCGTTCTGCCGCACCCATGCCAGTTCAGAGAGCGGCAGCGGCAGATCGACCACGAAGGTGAGGGCGGTGACGGAGAGGTCGCCATAGGGCATCTCGCTGCGCTTTGCGTCGTAGAGGTCGCGGAAGTAGTCGTAGCGCGCTTCGATGTCCGGTTGGTACGGCAGCGCCTTGCCTCCCATCTGGTGGTGCAGGGGGGGGCGGGGCTGGTCCCAGACCACAGCCATGGCCAGGATCAGCCGGAAGTACTCGTCCCGCTGTTTTGGGTCGTGATCGTAGAGCCGGTTGAGGATGGCCATCATGCCTCCCCAGTCGTCGTCCTCCGAAACCGTGTTGAGAACCAACTGGTAGCGGCTCTCGTCCTCGGTCAGCCATTCCAGCACGTCCCGTCGGAAGGCGACATTCGGGGCATGGCGTTCCACCAGAACAAGCAAAACCGTGGCATCGGCGGCGTAGGCGAGGAGGTCCTGCTGCGAGCTGTTCGGTTTCCGGTCCGGGTCCTTGCGGAAGCCCAGGCCGATAAAGTCGCCGAGGAACTGGAGCCCCGCCTCCCGCTGGCCGGTGACGATGCTCTCGACGGCAAGCTGGCGGAACAGCCCGTCCTTGGCACTGGTCACCGGGCTTCTGCGGATCTGTTCGCCGAGGCTGGCCAAGTCCTCGGCGGCGGCAAGACCCGCGCTCAGGGCCAACCCCAGCAGCAGGCTACGGAATACAGATGTCATAGACGTCTCCTATGGCTAAGAACTATACGCTCGCGGCACCCAACTGTCTGCCCATGGGCAGCAATCGCGGGTATAGTGCCCATCGGTAGTTGTGACGATAGCTCCGACGGACGCATTCAATGGCTGATCCTCTCACTCCCGAAAAGCGCAGTTGGCTGATGGGGCGCATCCGGTCGGCCAACACCAAGCCCGAGCTGGTGCTGCGGTCCCTGTTGCACCGTTGCGGCTACCGGTTCAGTCTGCGCCGGAAGGACTTGCCGGGAAAGCCGGACATTGTGCTGCGCAAGTACCGGACGGTGATCTTCGTCCACGGTTGCTTTTGGCACCGGCATCCCAACTGCATCCAGGCTTCCGAGCCCAAGACCCGCCCGGAGTTCTGGAACGAGAAGTTCGCCCGCAACGTGGCCCGCGACCGGCGCAACCGGGAGGAACTGGCTGCCCGTGGCTGGCAGGTGCTGGTGGTGTGGGAATGCGAACTCCGCAAGGACCCTCTGGCTATTCTCGAACAGGTCCTGGGCACACTGCAGCCGCAGGCGGCAACCCTCTCCTACGACGACCTGCCTGATCGGCGCGAAGTGTGGCGGGTGGCCGAGGAGAAGCTGCACTATCGCTTGGACCGCGAATCCTGACTTGCACCCCGGCTCCCGGCCATTACTCTTTTCATCTCCCCTAGTCTTGCCGTCATACCTCGCCAGGAAGATACGATGAATCGTTGGCTTACCACCATGACCGCCTCCCTGCTTGCCACTGCCGCCGCCGCCCAAACTACCCTCTATGTGGCCCCGACGGGCCAGGACGCCAATCCGGGTACCCGCGAGGCTCCCTTGCAGACCTTGGCCGGAGCTCGGGACCGGGTCCGTACGGTCAAGGCGCAAGGGCCGGTGACGGTGGAGTTCGCCGCCGGAACCTATGCGGTGGCGGCTGCGACCGCCTTCAGCGAGGCGGATTCGGGGACGGCCGCAGCGCCCATCGTCTACCGTGCGGCGACGGGGGCGGAGGTTCGCTTCACTGGCGGCGTGACGGCGAAGGGCTGGCAGCCGGTGGCCGATGCGGCCATCGTAAAACGTCTGGCACCCGAGGCGCAGGGCAAGGTGCTAGTCGCCGATCTGACGGCCCAGGGCATCACCGATCTGGGCAAGTTGGCCGTCCATGGCTTCAACGTGGGCGGTGGTCCGGTGGCCGAGGCGGAACTCTTTGCCGGGGACCAGCCCATGACCCTGGCCCGCTGGCCGAACGAGGGCTTCCGGGGCCTCAAGGAGCGCCCCAGCATCACCGAATTGGTCGTGGATACGGATCGCGTGGCCCGCTGGACCGAGGAGAGCGATCCCTGGGTCTTCGCCTACTGGCACCATGACTGGGCCGAGATCTACGAGCCGATCCGGGGCATCGACCCGGCGCGCAATCTGCTCCTGCGCGATCCCGACATCAAGCCCCAGTACGGGATCACGCCCGGTCGGGCGCGGTGGTACGCGCTGAACCTGCTGAGCGAACTGGACGAGCCCGGGGAATATTACATCGACCGCGCCAACGGCAAACTCTACTTCTGGCCGCCCCAGCCGGGTGCCGCTACCGTGCTCTCGGTGGCCAATGGCATCATCACCGGCGACCAGCTCTCCTATGTCACCTTCCAGGGCTTCACGGTCGAGGCCTGCCGGGGGACGGCCATCGTCCTCAAGGAAGGCACTGGCTGCAAGGTCGTGGGTTGCACCATCCGCAACACCGGCCACCGGGCGGTGGCGGTGAGCGGCGGCACCGACCACGAGGTCTACGGGTGCGATGTCTATGACACCGGCGAGGGCGGCATCAGCATGTCCGGCGGCGACCGCAAGACCCTGACTCCCGCCCATCACAACGTGGAGAATAACCACGTCCACCACTACTCCCGCCGGGCCCGCACCTACAAGACCGGGATCACCGTCAGCGGCTGCGGCAACCGTATCGCCCACAACCTGATCCACCACGGTCCCCACATGGCCCTCTCCGCGCCCGGCAACGACCACATCGTGGAGTACAACGAGATCCACAACGCCGTCTACGAGAGCGGCGACGCCGGCGCCTACTACGTGGGGCGCGACTGGACCCAGCGCGGCAACATCCTCCGCTACAACTACTGGCACGAGATCGTCGGTGGCACCGGCTTCGGCGGCAT
>QKCY01000398.1 GCA_003245525.1 Victivallales bacterium
GAGCCTCACCGACAGCCAGCGGGTGGCCATCCACGAGATCGCCGACCAACCCCTGCCGCGTCGGCGGCGATTCCACTGGGTGGTCTGGCTGGCCGCCGCCGCGTCCTTCGCGGTCCTGCTAGGCCTGCTCCTGCCCCGGATGGGTCAAGGGAACAGCGTGGCCCTCGAGACCAGTCCGGTAGTGGTGGACTACTCTGGCGCGGACGAGGATGCCCGCGAGCGTGCGACTTCCTCCCTGCGGAAAGCGATGGACACAGACGACGACGGCGTCCGAGACGGGGAAGAGAAGGAAGACGTGGCCAAGGCTGCGCTCCCATCCTCTCCGGTCACAGCCAAACCAGAAGCGCCGGCAGTCCTTGCCACCAAGATCGAAGCCGGGGGGGATTCCCCACAGCCCCCCTTCTGGTGGGAGACGGCAGCCCCCCTGGAGCCCGCTCCAGCAGCAGCACCAGCCGAAGCCTTGAAAGCCAAACCTGACGTGACGTCTGGGGCGCGGGTCACCACGATCAGCGGAAAGGCGACGACCATTCCGATCCTGGCTCCAGGCAACCAGCACCTGGCCGCGGACATGGGCGGAAAAGGGACGACGGCAGACGGGGACAGCATGGCTGTGCCTGCGCCCGCATACAGCGCCGCAAAGAGAGCCGCAGCCCCGGCTCCGGGTATGGTGGGGGCAAGCGTCTATGCGAATCCCGCCGTTCCTGCCCAGACTCCCGCCGGATTCAGTCCTGTTGCGGGAGCCGTAGCCTTTCCGGAACCTCCCGCTCCTGCCCAGGCTCCCGCATCGGATGCCGCCCGCAAGCTTTCCTTGGCTGGCGGCATGGAGGGTGGCATGGCTGGCGGCGGAAAGGACGCGAGCGAACTGGCCAAGGGAATCAGGTTCGCCAACGCAGCCGACGCACCCGGTGGGGGTGCCACCGTGGGTGGATTCATGGCTGTGGATGACATAGATGGCGATGGCCTTACGAGCGTTCAGGAATGGGCTGGCGGCCAACCGACCCCACCACCCCCAGCGGCAGCGCAGGTGCCCGTGCTGGGCGAGCCTCCCATGGTTGGCAACCTTCTCCGCGAGAACGTGGACGCCAACCAGAAGGCTGACCAGCCCAACCGGGAGGCCTACGACCGTATCCGGGACAATCCCTTCGTGCTCGTTCGGCAAGAGCCGCTCTCCACCTTCAGCATCGATGTGGACACGGCGAGCTATGCCAACGTCCGGCGCTACCTGCAACGCAATCATCTGCCGCCGCCGGACGCGGTGCGGATCGAGGAGTTGGTCAACTACTTCGACTACGCCTACGAGGAGCCCAAGGGCGAGCGTCCCTTCTCGGTCAGCATCGATCTGGCCCAGTGCCCATGGGCGCCCGAACACCGGTTGGCGCGGGTGGCGTTGAAGGGCCGCGAGCCCGATCTGGCGCACCGGCCACCCAGCAATCTGGTCTTCCTGCTCGATGTTTCGGGGTCCATGAACCAACCCAACAAACTACCACTGGTAAAGGAGACCCTGCGCCTGCTGGTGAACAGCTTGAGCGAGAACGACCGCGTGGCCATCGTGGTCTACGCCGGGGCCAGCGGGCTGGTGCTCCCCAGCACCACCTGCGACCATCCAGAGACCGTTCTGGCCGCCCTCGACCGGCTCCAGGCTGGCGGCTCCACCAACGGCGGGGCAGGCATCCAGCTCGCCTACCAGACGGCGGTGGAGAACTTCATCAAGGGCGGCACCAACCGGGTGATCCTGGCCACGGACGGGGATTTCAACGTGGGTGTCAGCAACCGGGGCGAATTGACCCGGCTGATCGAGGAGAAGGCCAAGAGCGGCGTGTTCCTTACGGTACTTGGCTACGGCCAGGGCAACCTACAGGACGCCACGCTGGAGGAGCTCTCCGGCAAGGGCAACGGCACCTACGCCTATATCGATTCCGTGCGCGAGGCCCAGAAGGTCATGGTCCAGCAACTGGGCGGAACTCTCCTGACCATCGCCAAGGACGTGAAGATCCAGGTGGAGTTCAATCCGGGCCGGATCACGGCCTACCGCCTGATCGGCTACGAGAACCGGCTACTGGCCCACCAGGACTTCAACGACGACACCAAGGACGCGGGCGAGATCGGCGCGGGGCTCACCGTCACCGCCTTCTACGAGCTTGTCCCGCGCGGGGTGAAGATCGAGATTCCCGGCGTCGATGCCCTGAAGTACCAGACCACCGCCCTGGCCGACGAGGCAATCGCCGACGAGGCCATGACGGTGAAGCTGCGCTACAAGCTGCCGGACAGCGACACCAGCACCCTCCTCCAGGAGGCGGTGAAGGATCTGCCCCGGAGCATCAAGGAGATGTCCGACGACTACGTGTTCGCCACGGCGGTCGCCACCTTCGGCATAGTCCTGCGCGATTCGCCCTACAAGGGCAGCGCCAGCCTGGCCCTGGCCGAGGAACTGGCCCGGACCGGTGCCCGGCGCGATCCCCACGGCTACCGCCAGGAGTTCGTCGAACTGATCCAGCGCGCCAAGGCGCTCAAGAAGTAGCGCAGGCGTCCCGCCTGCCCGCAGCATTCGCTCGGACCAGTCCGACTCGTCGGACTGGTCCGACCCTATTTCCGGCCCTGCCCGGAGAGGGCCCGGCGGATGTTGCCGAGGCTGGAATGGATGTGGGCGGTCATGGCATGGTGGGCCGCCTGGGAATCGCCGTCGCGGATCGCCTGGAGAATGGCGGCGTGCTCGCGGTGGGCGCTGCGCAGGCTGGCGGGCCACATGCGGGGCTCCATGGCCTCGAAGGGCCGGGCCAGGATGCGGGACTCCTCGACGATCCGGCGCAGGCGGCGGTTGCCGCAGGCCTCCAGCAGGATGCGGTGGAACTCCAGGTCGAGCCGCCGCTGCCGCCGGGTGGCTTCCGCGCTCAGCGAGTCCTCTTCCGAGGTCAGTTCCGCCACCATGGCGGCCATCTCGTCCACCCGGCTCCCGAGTTCGGCCAGGGCCACGGGGTCGGGCGCGGCAGCGAGCCGCGAAGCGGCATGGCCCTCCAGCAGTTCGCGCAGCTCGTAGAACTCCTCGATCTCGCGCAGGTCCGGCTGGCGGACGAAGGCCCCGCGGTGGGGGATGAACTCGATCAGTCCTTCGGAGGCGAGCTGGTTCAGGGCCTCGCGGATGGGCGTGCGGCTGACCCCGATGGCCCGGGTCAGCGCCAGGTCGGAGACCCGGTCGCCGGGCCGCAGGGAACCGGTCTCGAACCGTTCGCGCAGGTAGCCGTAGGCCCGTTCCTTCTGGGTGAGGCGGGGGGAATCAGGCATGGGGACCTCCGGGAGGCAGGGGAAGGCCGCTGTCGTCCACCAGCAGCAGGCGGACGGCAGCCAGACGGCGGCGGCGGATATTGGCCAGGAAGGTGGTCTCGGCGGCCACCATCTCTTCGAGTTCCTGTTCCAGGGCCCGGCGGCGGGCCAGATACCGACGGGCCTCGGCGGCGATGCTGGAGAGCTCGCGCACCATGGCCGAGGAGCGGGCTTCCGCCAGGTGCTCGGGGAGGAGCACGCGGGCCAGATTGTCCTCGTGCAGCAGGCGCATGAGGTTACGGTAGCGGCGGGCCACTTCGGCGGCCAGAAGCTGCGTCTCCCGGTAGCTGGCGTAGAAGACGCCCAGATAGCGAACCGCCCGCTCGCGCTGCTTGATGGAGTCGAAGTTGGCCGTGCCGAAGTCCAGCTCGGCCAGCATCTTCATGAACGCGCTGCGGTCGCCGAAGGTGAGTTCGTGGATGACTTCGATGGGCTTGCGCCGGTCGCGCAGGGCGCGCAGGAACATGCGCCGGACGGCGTTCTCGGCCAGCTGGCGCAGGCGCTGGTCCCAAAGCTCCCGGCCCCGCCCGACCAGCCCGAAGAAGGCCAGGGCGAAGGTGTGGGCGCCATTGGGCAGTTCGAGCAGCAGATTGGCCCCCAGGAGCATGGGGACGAAGAGGGACTCGATCCGGCGGATCTCGCGCATCACGGCATGGCTGCGGACGGCGGGGTCCATTTCCTCGTCGCCGTGGGCGATGTCCATGAAGGCCTGCACCCCGTCCCCGATCTCGACCAGGGCGGCCTGGACCCACTCCAGAATCCGGACCGGTTCCCAGAGCCCGCGCGCGAGCTGGACCTTGAGCTGGGCCGCCCGGCTGTTGCGGGGCCGGGTCCGTTCCTGCCAGCGGCCCAGGGCGTTGCGGGCCAGCAGCCGGTCGGCCAACTGGGGCACCCGGGGCCACTGGTCGACGAGCTTCTGGTCGTCGCTCCAGGCCATGGCCCAGACGAAGGCGGCGGGAGGAATCTGCTCCTGTCCCAGCCAGGCGAGCAGCAGGTCGCGCAGGACATCCGGGTCCTGGCTGCCCTGATGGGCATCGAGGTAGGCGAGTTCCCAGGCAAAGGCGGCAGCCGAATCGACCAGATGCAGGGCGACAAAGGCGTATTCCAGCACGCCGGCAACCAGCTCGTGGCGGCGACGACAGGCCTCGGCGGCCTTGGTCAGGTCCTCGGGCAGGGGAGCGCGCTGGAGAATGCGCGCCCAGGCCAGCGGGGTGTACAGCCCCCGGGGAACGAGGGCCACGGAGGGGGCGGGGGAAGACGCAGGAGGGGGCTCGTCGCCCAGTTCACCCCGTTCCGCCAGCAACCGGGCCGACCGTTCCAGCACCTGGAAGTACTCCTCCAGGATCTGGGCCCCAATCCGTTTCTGCGCACTGTCCAGATAGGCATCGACCAGCCGGCCAACCCTCGCCGCCACCTCGGGGAACCCCTCCGGCGGGCAGGTCCGGGCCAAATCGTACAACTCCTCGATCTGGTAGGCCGGCAGATCCGGGTTCAGGTCGGAGAGCACATCCAGAGCCGCCAGCAGGCGGGTATGGGCGGAGGAACTGGTCACGATAGGAACAAGACCCCATGAATCGGAAAATGGACACCGCAGCAATGTAGGGTGGAGAGCAGGTCCGAACAAGACCCCGGCCCACATCGCCGCAACCGCAGCGGCCGCCGGCCACCCCAAAACCAGGCACCCCGGCAGTCAGCAGCCCAGCGCACGGTGCCGGTGGACACGGGCCGGATTTCCCGTCCACCCTACCCGTCAGGCTGAACATACTCCACTTGGCGGTATATTTACGGGAACATTCCATTTGCCCGAGGAAGACGCTGGAGTTCCCCGTATGTATGAAGACGTGCAGATCGATTTCGGGAACCTGCTGCTTTCCCTTTCGGACGCCATGGACTTGGCAAGGCCGGACCTGGCCTCGCATGGGCTCCGTACCGCCTTCATCGCCTGGGAGCTAGGGAGGGAACTCGGCATTGGCCAGACCGCCCTGGGGACCCTCCTGGCCGCCGGACTCTTCCACGATGTCGGGGCCCTGTCCGTGGAAGAGAAGGTCTCCCTGGTCCACGACCCGGCCGCGCGAACAACCCCCCACTGTGCCCGCGGAGCCGCCCTGCTCGAGCGCGTGAGCTTTCTCAGCGGGCTGGCGCCAGTCGTGCGCTACCATCACCGGCCGTGGGGCGATTGGCCCCAGGGGGAGGACGCCCCGGAAGTCCTGCTCTCCCAGATTCTTCTCCTGGCCGACACGGTGGAGCGCAAGATCGACCGGGACCTCTTCATCCTGCACCAGAACGGGACGTTGCGTGCCACGATCGCCGAACTGCCCATGAGGGAGATCCACCCCCTGGTGGTGGACGCTTTCCTGGCAGTCTCGGAGCGCGAGGATTTCTGGCTCGACCTGGTCTCCACCCGGCTGTACTCCCTGCTGCTCCACCGGGGACCATTCGCGAGCACCTCGGTCGGCTTCGCGCAGCTCCTGGAGCTCTCGGAGCTCTTCCGGGACATCATCGACTTCCGGTCCCGGCACACGGCCACCCACTCCTCGGGGGTGGCCACCGGTGCCATGCTCATCGCCGAAGCCTTCGGCATGACCGAGTCGGAGGTCCACCTCATGCAGGTCGCCGGCAATGTGCATGATCTGGGCAAGCTGGCGGTCCCCAACTCCATCCTCGACAAACCCGGCGGCCTGACGCCCGAGGAATTCCAGGTGATGAAGCAGCACACCTACCACACCTACGCCATCCTGAACAGCATCGGGGGCCTGCGCCAGATCCCCGAGTGGGCCGCTTTCCACCATGAGCGGCTCGACGGCAAGGGGTACCCCTTCCGGATCAACCGGGAACGGCTGGATACCGGGGCGCGGATCATGGCAGTGGCGGATGTCTTCACCGCGCTCGCCGAAGACCGGCCCTACCGGCCAGCCATGGAGAACGAGCGCATTGCCCGGATTCTCGCCCAGATGGCCGCCGAGGGCAAGCTCGACCGACAGGCCACCCGCGTCCTGCTCGACGACCTGGATAACATCCGGGCCCGAGCCAAGGAGCAGCAGGGCGAGGTGCGGGAACTCTACGAGACCCGGTTCGCGCCCCTCCCCGACGCCGAGTGATGGTGCGGATCGCGGGATTTGGGCTCGGGCGGGGCAGACGGTAGGTTACGGGTTCGTCTATCCCTATTGTAGGATGCCGCGTGGCTCTCATCTGGACCATTCTGGCTATTGCCTTGGTACTGGCGGTTGTCGTGCCGGGCTTCTCCCGACACCCCGCCGGGACCGGCTTCTTCCTGTCCGGGCGTTCGGCCAATCCCACAACGCTGGCGGCCTCGCTGGCGGCGACCTGCCTGGGGGCCTCGGCCACCATCGGCATGGTGGGGCGGGCATACCAACTGGGCTGGCCCGCCTTCTGGTGGCTGGGGGCGGGTGCCTTGGGCCTGGTCCTGCTGGGACTCGTCTGGGGCCCTAGTATGCGCTGGGACGAGCGGGTGCGCACGCTGCCGGAGTGGGCGGAGACGGCCTACGGTGCCCCGGCGCGGATTCTCGCCGCCCTGCTCATCGCCATCATGTGGGTGGCCGTCATTGCCGCCCAATGGGTCGCCGCCGCCGGCGTGCTGCAGGCCCTGTTCGGCCTGCCCCTTCCGGCGGGAATCGTGCTGGCGGCAGTTGCCGTCTCGGGCTACACCGCCTGGGGGGGCCAGGCCTCGGTCCTGCGCACCGACCGTCTACAGGTACTGCTGATCGGAGCCGCCGTGCTGATCCCGGTCTTCTTTCTCCGCCGTCTGCCCGCCGTCCCCGCCGCCGGCCTGCCCGACTTTGCGCCCACCAGCCCGCTTCAGGTGGTGGCGGTGCTGGTGGTGGTCGGCGGCATGTACGTGGTGGGGCCGGACCTGTGCAGCCGGGTGCTCCTGGCCCGGGATGCGGCGACGATCCGGCGGGGAGCGTTGCTGGCGGGGTTGTTCCTGGCCGTGGCAGGAGTGCTGGTCACCGCCATCGGCGTGGCCATCCGCCAGGCTGGCGTGGCCCTGCCGAACAGCGGCGGCGCCCTGCCCTGGCTGCTGGCCCAGTCGGGAGCGGTGCCCAGACCGGCGGGCTATCTGATCAATGCCGGCTTGCTGGCCGCCACCCTTTCCAGTGCGGACACCTGCCTGCTCACCGTGGCCTCGGTGGTGGAGCTGGACCTCTGCGGACGCCGCCACGACGAATCGCGCCAGCGCCAGTACGGTCGGCTCTTTGTCGTGGCCGCCGGAGCCCTGGCGGCGGTGGTCGCCTGGTGGAACCCCCGGATCATCCCCAACCTGCTGCTGGCCTATGCCTTCTATTCCGGTGGGCTGCTTGCCCCCTTGCTCCTGCTCCGTTGCCCCCGCGCCGCCCGGCGCGTCCGGCAGCCGGTGGTCTGGCTGGCCATGGCGGCGGGGGGCGGACTGCCGGTCTGGCTGCTGGCCGGCCGGGTGGTGACCGATTCGGCGGTGGCCGGACTCTGGGGCTGTGCGGTGTCCAGTGCGATCCTTGGGGCCGGTTGGCTGGTCGGGGGCGGAACGAAGGACCATGCCCGATGAACGGGACTCTGGCCGAGCAATGGGAACGCTTCCGGGCCTACGTGGCGTCCTTCGCCGATGGGAGCGGGCTCCATCCCATGCAGCAGCTCAAGCTGGGGCACACCGCCCGGGTCGCCGCCAACTGCCGGACCATCGCGACCGGGGAGGGCTGGGACGAGCCGCTGGCCGACCTGGCCGAATGCGCCGGTCTCTGGCACGATGTCGCCCGCTTCGAGCAGTACAAACGGTTCCAGACCTTTGCCGATCCCCGGTCCTTCGACCACGGCGACCGGGGCGCTGAACTGCTAGCGGAACACAGGTTCCTGGACGGCATGCCCGACGATCTGGCCTCCTGCATCCGGACCGCGGTGCGGTTCCACAACCGCCTCTCTCTGCCGCCAGACCTGCCCGAACGGGAAAGGGCCGTGCTCCAGGTACTGCGCGATGCGGACAAACTGGACATCCTGGAGGTCTTCGTGGAAACCTTCCGCACCCGCAGCTACGAGCAGTTCCCCGAGATCCTGCTTCACGTGGACCCCGACGGCCCCCTCTCCGCGCCGGTCGTGGCGGCAGTCGCCGCCGGGCAGACCCCCGCCTACCAACACATCCGCTCCCTGCTCGACATGCGCCTGCTCAGCGTGGGCTGGTTGTACGACATCAATTGTGCGCCTACCTTCGCCTTGATGCGCGAACGCAATCTGTTCCGGGGCATCCGCCAGGAACTGCCCGACCAGCCCGAGGTGCGGGCGGCTCTGGACCGGACCGAGGCCCGGTTCGACATCGACTTCTCGCCCATTGGCTAACCCTTTCGCCAGGAGGAAACCATGAAGAGCTATCGCAAGGAACTCTGGTTCGAGGCCGGCCAGCGCCGCCAGATTATCCACATCACGCCGCAGATCGAGGAATGCCTGCGGGAGTCGGGCATCCGCGAGGGCCTGCTGCTCTGCAACGCGATGCATATCACCGCCAGCGTGTTCATCAACGACAACGAGTCGGGGCTCCACCAGGACTTCGAGGAATGGCTGGAGGGCCTGGCCCCCGAGAAGCCCCACTCGCGGTATCGGCACAACGGGTACGAGGACAACGGCGACGCCCACCTCAAGCGGACGATCATGGGCCGCGAGGTGGTGGTGGCCGTCACCAACGGCAAGCTCGACTTCGGCCCGTGGGAACAGATCTTCTACTACGAACTGGATGGCCTGCGCCGCAAGCGGGTGCTGGTCAAGATCATCGGTGAGTAATCCCGAGGACACGGACATGGGGCGCAGCCGCAACCTGCTCTGGTTCCCTCTGGTACTGGGCTCCCTGGTGGCGGGAGAACCGCCGGCCCAGCCGCTGCTCTGGCGGGCAACGAAGGCGGAGGCGAACAGCCCGACCATCCACCTGCTGGGCTCGCTCCATGTGGGGCGGCCCGAGTTCTACCCGGTCCAGCCCCAGGTCGCGGCGGCCTATGCCGAGGCCGACCTCTGCGTCTTCGAGGTCAATCTGGCCAAGGCGGCCTCGCTCTGGCAGGCCGGGCGGCTTATGCTGCGCGGACGGCTGGAGGACGGCAAGACCTTGCAGGATGTGGTTAGCGAGCAGACCTGGACCGATCTCCAGGCCTGCGCCGCGCGCCTGGGCGTGCCCATGCTCGTGCTGGGCCCGCTAAAGCCCTGGCTGTGTTCGCAGATTCTCACTGCCGCCGCCGTGGTCCAGGCGGGCTACGACCCGCAGACCGGGACCGACCAGCACTTCTTCCGGCTGGCCCAGCAGGACCAGAAGCAGGTCGCCGCCCTGGAATCGGTCGGCCAGCAACTGAACATCCTCCAGCAGGCCCTGGAGCCCTTGGGCGAGAAGGTGCTGGTCCAGACGCTCGAGGAGCTGGCCGATCTGAAGGAGAGCCTGGGCAAGCTGGCGGCGAGCTGGCGCACCGGGGACGAGAAGGAGCTGGCCAAGCTGTTGCGGGAGATGGAGGTGGACGACGAGAAGGCCTACGCCCTGCTCATCTCGGACCGGAACACCAAGTGGGTGCCCAAGCTCGAGAAGCTGGCGGTATCGCCCCGTCCCGTCCCGCCGCCCCCCGCCGAAGGCGAACCGGAGCCCCCGCCGGTACCCACCGGCCCCCGGCACCTCTTCGTCGTGGTTGGGGCCGGACACCTGGTGGGCGAGGACAGCATTCTCGAACTGCTCCGGCAGAACGGCTGGACGGTGGAGCGCGAGTAGCTACCTGCCGTTGCGCCGACGCAGGCGTTCGCGGGCGACTTCCAGGGTCTGGCGCTCTTCGGGCGTGAGACTCTGGATGCCATGGGTGCCGATCTTGTCCAGAATCCGGTCGGTCTCGCTCTCCAGATCCCCGGGCATGGTGTAGCTCGGGGGCGGGGAGGGCTGGTCCGGCGGCATCACCCGGAACTGGCGGCGGCGCCAGGCGGATTTGGCCTGGGTGAACCATGTGTAGGGGCTCTGGAAGCCCAGATGCTTCATGTAGAAGAACGCCCCCAGCAGGCCGCCAAGGTGGGCCAGGTGGGCGATGCCGCCACCGCCTTGCCAAGCCAGCGAGGCCTCGATGAGGCCGTAGACCAGGACAAAGGTGCGCAACCGCATCGGAATCGGCGGGAAGAGCAGCATGATCCGCATGTCGGGGAAGCTCATGGCAGCGGCCATCATGACGCCGAACACGCCGCCGCTGGCCCCGATCAGCAGATTCGGCGACCCCCAGTTGGCCAGGAGCCACAGACCACTGCCCACGATGCCGCTCAGGAAGTAGAGCCGCAGGAACCGCTGCGGCCCCAGGCGCTGCTCGACCGGCGAGCCGAACAGGTACAGCCCCCACATGTTGAAGAAGATGTGGGTCAGCCCCCCATGCACGAACATGTAGGTCACCAGCCGCCAGAGCTGGAACCGACCGATCGAGGCGAAGTCCAGACCGAGGGCTTCGGCCAGCCTGCCGCTGCCGTCGAAGGTGGTGAAGAGGAACACCACCACGTTGGCGACGATCAGGTGCTTGATAACGGATTCCCGCGGCCGGAAGGTCATCCGCTGGGCTCCGCGCATGTAGTGACGATCAGAAAGCATTGGCTACCATGGGTCGGGAAGATGAAATGTGTACTTTAGTGCTTCGGACCGGCTTCGTCGCGCCCGGTTGCACCCGGTGGGGGGACACGGCAGGACGGGCCGGGTTCCGCCGCAGCAGGAAGACAGGGGATCAGGCCCCCAGAATGAAGTGCTGTCCCTCCCCGTATCCGTGGTCCAGCAGGCGACGGCGGATTTCCTCCCTGGCCCCCCGGTTGCCGACGTAGGGAACCACGAAGGCCTCGCCCGGCGGGGGCAACTGCGCGGGTGCCAGCACCGGACGCCCCTGTACCCGCTGGCCGATCTTGCGCGGGTCGATGTCCACGTAGTGGGTGATGCGGATGCCATGCTCCGCCAGGAACTCGGCGCGTCTCCGGCTTTCCCGCCCCGCCCCCCAGAGGACGATGTCGGGATGGCAGGGATTGTGCCGGGCCAGCCAACGGGCCAGGTACTCGGCCTTGGTTTGGTAGAAGGCCGCGAAAGAGTAGCGCCGGTCGGTTCGCGAGAGCCGTTGGGGCGGATCGTTCCAGACCACCAGGGTCTCGGGGACCTTGGCCATCATCACGCCCGCATCGAGCCAGCGGAGCCACAGTTCGTAGTCCTCGGGAAAGGGGCCGTCGCGGTAGCCGCCAAACCGCTCCACCAACTCCCGGCGGAACATGACCGAGGGGTGGGCGAAGGGGCTTTCCACGAACCGGTTAAGCGCAATCTCGGCGGGCTTCAGCAAACCGTTGATCCAGTCCACGTGGGCGGCATAGCCCGCCTGTTGCTCCCGGTCGCCGCCAAAGGCGACGCGGCAACCAACCAGGCCGACCTCCGGCCGCGCCGCCAGGAAAGCGGTCTGCCGGGCCAGGCGTTCCGGGTGACAGGTGTCATCGGCGTCCAGCCGGGCCACCAAGGGAGCGCGGGTGGCGGCCAGGGCCGTGCCCAGTGCGGCCACGATGCCGCGGTTGACCGGATGGCGCAGCGGACGGATGCGCGGGTCCTCCGCGGCGGCGGCGGCCAGAACCGCCCACGTGGCATCCGCCGACCCGTCGTCGACCGCCAGCAGCTCCCAGTCCGCCATGGTCTGGGCCCGGACCGAGGCCAGCGCGGCGGGCAGGGTGGCGGCGGCGTTGTAGGCGGGCAGGAGGATCGCAACAGTTTGGCGTCTGTTCATAGCCTGGGGCAACCCATCGGCAGGAAGTCTGGTCCCATTGTCCGGATTATGCTATTTTACTATTCCGAAGAATCCAGCCCTGCCCCGGGGCCACGAGCTGGATGCGGAGGGAGCAGTTTCCGTTGACATCCGTCCGAAACCTGCGCACATTATCCCGTTCCTACGTTCCCCAGGCCAGACAGCGAGGTCCTGCGATGGCATACATCGAGTACACCTACGAAGGCAAGCACACCCGCCTGAATCTCGAAGCGGCCGCCGTCACCATCGGCCGGTCGGTGGACTGCACGATCCAGTTCGAGCAGGACCCCGAGATGAGCCGCCACCACTGCACCATCGTGGAGACCGACCAGGGCGGGCACCAGTTGCGGGACGAGAACGCCAGCAACGGCACCTTTGCCAATGGCATGCGCCTGGGCGACGAACCCATCGACCTGGTCGACGGCGACGAGATCCGCGCGGGACGGACCCATTTCGTCTACCGGCGCGATGCCGAGGCGATGGGGCGGACCGCCATGCTGTTCTCGGAAGTCGAAGGCCGGATGAAGGACGGGGCCGGTTTCCACACGATCTTCAACGAGATCGTCAAGCCGGGCAAGAAGGGACAGTAGGTATCGGTTCTGCAACTGGCACGTCCGTTCACGGAGAGAGTCCGCAATGAAGCTGCACTGTCTGTTGGTCCTGTCCATCGTCTGTCTGAGTGTCGTCGGCATCGCCCGGGCGGAGGACGCCTTGGTCCTGCAGGATGGCACGACCTACCAGGGCAAGGTGATCGTCCGGGGTGATATCTACACGGTGATCGATGGCAAGAAGCTGTTCCAGTTCTACCGCCGCGAGGTGAAGGAAGTGAACGGGCAGGCCCTGGTGACGGACGACCCCGTGGCGGTCATCAAGACCGACGTGGGCGACATCAAGGTGGTGCTCTACGAGGACGAGGCCCCGAACACGGTCGCCAACTTCATCACCCTTGCCGAGAAGGGCTTCTACAAGGGGCTCGCCTTCCACCGGATCATGCCCGGTTTCATGGCCCAGGGCGGCTGCCCGAACTCGCGCGAGGGAGCCGCCGGCGTCCCCGGCACCGGCGGGCCCGGCTACACCATCAGGGACGAGGTCAACCCCCATCTCAACCACACGGGGCGCGGCATCCTCGCCATGGCCAAGACCGACGCCCCGAATTCCGCTGGCAGCCAGTTCTACCTCTGTTTCCAGGCCGCTCCCCATCTCGACGGCAAGCACACGGTCTTCGGCCGGGTCATCGAGGGAATGGACGTGCTCGACAAGCTGGAAGCGGTCGGCACCCAGGCGGGCGATCCCACCAAGACCATCCGTTTCGACGTGGAGATCCTGTCCAAACGGAGCCACCCCTACACGGTGGAGAAGATGAGCAGGACAAGGCCGGCCATCAAGCCCCCCGCCAAATAGGCGGACCCCTCCGCGCCCCGCTTCCCGTCGCTGCCAGGAAACATTCCCAACCCAGTTGCGGAGCGGGGATTTCGGCGTATTGTTTCGATGCGCCGAAACAGTTTTGAGACAGATTGAAAGTGTGGGGCTAACATCATGAAATCCATCCGTATCCTGAGTTCGCTCGCGGCCGTCGCCGCGCTGGGTCTGGTGGCTGGCTGTGGCCGTCCGCAAGCGGAGAGTGCCGCGGCACCGACCGAGGGACCGGCACCGACCGTGCCTGCCGTCACGCTCACCTACGCCAACTTCCCGCCCGCCTCCACCTTTCCCTGCGTGCAGATGGAGCATTGGCGCGAGGAGGTCGAGACGCGCTCCCAGGGCGGCGTGACGGTCAAGACCTTCCCCGGCGGCCAGTTGCTCGGGGCCAAGAACATGCTGGACGGGGTGATCGACGGCACGGCCGACATCGGTTGCTTCGCCATGAGCTACCATCCCGGCCGGTTCCCGCTCTCCGAAGCGGTGGACCAGCCCCTGTTCTTCCCCTCGGCCGCCTGTGCCAGCCTGGTGCTCCACGACCTGATCGAGAAGTACCAGCCCAAGGAGTTCGAGAAGGTGGAGATCCTGACTGTCTTCACCTGCCCCCCCGCCGCCATCATGACCTCCCAGGAGGTCGCCTCGCTGGCCGATCTGCAGGGCCTTTCCCTGCGCGTTCCCGGCACCATGAGCGAGCTGGCCAAGTGCCTCGGGGCCGTGCCGGTGGGCCTGCCCCAGTCCGACACGCCTCCCGCCATCCAGAAGGGAACGGTGAAGGGCATCGTCTCCTCCATGGAAGTGCTGAAGGACATGAACTACGCGGCCTATTGCCCCTACGTCCTGAAGGTGGACCTCAGCGTGGTCGGCTTCGCCGTGGTGATGAACAAGGCCAAGTTCGAGTCCCTGCCCCCCGCCACCCGCGAGCTGCTCAAGGGCATGGCTCGCGAGCAGGCCGAATGGACGGGCAAGTACGTGGACGGCCATGTGACGGAGGCGCTGGCCTGGGCGACCACGGAAAAGGGCCTCAAGGTGAACACCCTCTCCGCCGCCGAGGAGACCGAACTCCGGACCAAGCTCCAGCCGCTGGTGGACGGGTACGTCAAGCGCGCGGATACCGCCGGGTTGCCGGGCGAGCAGATCGTCAAGGACGTGCTCGCCCTCAAGGAGAAGTATGCGGGCCAGTAGGCCCTGCAGCGCACGACCGTGAAGCGACTCCGGCAACTGGAACTCCGTCTTAGCCAGGGCAGCATGATCCTGGGTGGGTTGGCTCTGATCGGCCTGTTGGCCGTCATGGGCGGCCATGTCCTGCTCCGCGCCTGCGGGCACCCCGTGGTGGGGGCCTACGAGGTGGCGGGCCTGCTTGGTGCCCTGGCCATCGCCTGCGGCCTGGCCGACAGCCAGCGGGAGAAGATGCACGTGACCGTGGACCTGCTGAGCCGCCGCTTCCCGGCCACGGTGCAGGCCGTCCTGGCCACCTTCAACGCCCTGCTCTTTGCCGTGTTCTACACTGCCTTGGGCTGCATGGTCTGGCGCTACGGCTTGCGTCTGCGGGCCGAGGGCGAGCTCTCCGAGACCCTGAAGCTCCCCTTCCATCCCTTCGTATTCGCCGTGGCCATCGGCTTCCTGCTGCTTTCCCTGACCCTCCTGCTCGAGGCCGCGACCTCGGTCGTGGCCCTCCGCAACCGGACGCCGGTAGCCCTTGCTGCCGGGGAGACCGCCCCATGAGCGATCCCCTCCTCGGGGTCCTGGGCATCGTCGTGATGCTGGTGGGCCTGTTTGTGCTGAACATGTCGCCGGGCCCGGCCATGGCGCTGATCGGTTTCCTGGGGTTGCTCTGCTTCCAGGACGCGCCCCTGCACGCGGTCGGCCCCTGCCTCAGCACGGTGGCCAGCACCTTCTGGGAGCAGTTCTCGAAGGCCGATTTCACCGTCATCCCCCTCTTTATCCTGCTGGGGGAGATTATCTACTACGCGGGCTACAGCGGCCAGCTTTTCGACGCCACCCAGAAGTGGTTCGGGCACCGCCGTGGGGGGCTCGCCATCACCACCGTTCTGGCCTCGGCTGGCTTCTCCGCCATCTGCGGCTCCAACACCGCCACCGCCGCCACCATGAGCGCCGTCGCCATCCCGGCCATGCGCGAGTACAACTACCATCCCGTGCTCAAGACCGGGGCCGTGGCCGCCGGGTCGACTCTGGGCGTCATGGTGCCCCCCAGCATTGTGCTGGTGGTCTACGGACTCTACACGGGACAGAGCATCGGCAAGCTCTTCTTCGGCAGCGTGATTCCCAGTCTGGTCCTGACCGTGCTGATCGTCTTCACCGTGGTCGGCATCTGCCGCCTGCACCCACTCTGGGGACCCGCCCACGCCCGTTCCTCCTGGCGCGAGAAGCTCGCCGCCGTGCCCCGCGTGCTCGACATCCTGGTCCTCTTCTGCGTGATCATGGCGGCGCTGGTGACCGGCAAGGTGGCCCCGACCGAAGTGGCCGGGGTGAGTTGCGTGCTCGCCATCGGCATGTGCCTGATCCGCCGCAAGCTCACCTGGGGCAAGTTCCGGGATGCTCTGCGCGACACCCTCCGCATCACCTGCATGGTGTTCCTCATCATGGCAGGCGCGAAGGTCTTCGGCATGTTCCTCAGCCGCAGTTGCCTGCCCTACGAGATCGCCCAAGCGGTCGGGAACTCCGGGCTGCCGAGCCCCGTGGTGCTCGGTCTCATGCTCCTCTGCTACGTGCTCGGCGGCTGTCTGATGGACGCCCTGGCCTTCCTGCTCATTTCGCTGCCGATCTTCCTGCCTCTGGTGGAGGCGATGGGCTACGATCCGGTCTGGTTCGGGGTGGTCGTCTGCGTGGTCACCACGCTGGGGGCCATCACGCCGCCCATCGGTGTCTCCTGCTACGTGATCGCGGGCATGGCCAAGAACGTCCGGGTGGAACAGGTGTTCCGGGGCGCGCTCTACTACGTGCCCTCCTACATCCTGACCATCCTGGCGCTGATCGCCTTCCCGTACTTCACGGTAAACTGGCTGGCCTCCTTCGCCCGCTAGGCTTCTTGCTCTTCACCACGAAGGCACGCAGAAGAGCAAGACGGCAATACCACACGGAACGCCCGGAGTCTCCGAGCGTTCTGTGGAGTTGTTCTTCCCTATTGCCTTTGCTTCGTTCTACTATCATCCAGTTTCCTGTTTTCTGTGCAGGAAACGAATCGCAAGTGATTCTGGTTTGACATGTTGGAAACGCTGTCGGAGTCCCGCCTTCAGGCGGCAGCCAGCGCGAAGCTTCAGCGAGCGCGGGGCGCATCGGACGCACTGGGACGGTGGCAACCGTCTCCCTCCGGCGCTGAAGCACCGGAGACGACTTCCGCGTGAACGCGGGACTCCGACGGGGACCCACCTGCCTTTGGTTGCGGCCAGCGGCTGCTTTGAGTTCTTCGTGTCTTCGTGTGAACAGGGCTAGCGCATTTCCATCGGCTCTAGGACCTTGCTCACGCACGTGGAACCGGGCAGGCACTGGGGACCGCAAGCACAGATGTAGTTGCCAGGCTCCATGCCCAGTTCCGGACCCAGTTCGTCCCACATCTCGATGGTCTCGGTGCAGAGGAAGACCGGGATGGAAGCGTCATGGCGGCGGATTTCGGCCAGCAGGAAGCGATAGATCTCGGCCCGTGCCGCGTGGGGAAAGAGCTGGGCCGAGCCAGCGGGCATGGTCCCGACGCTTTCCTCCAACGCTTTCAGGAACGGCGGATCGATCAGGTCGGTGTCGATGCAGGACTTGAACTCCGCGACGTCCATCCAGGCGATCATGAAGAGGCCGATGCTTTCGGGACGTGTGCGGCGGAACATGTGCTCGATCACCTGCCGGTACTGCTCTCGCCAGCCCTTCACCGGGACAATGGGCTTGAGCTTGAAGCGGATGGGGTAGCCAGCCTCCTGGCAGCGACGCGCGGCTTCAATCCGCTCCAGAGGCAGCGCGGAACCGGGCTCGATCAGCCGGGCGGAGGTCTCGCTGGTCACGCTCCAGAGGACAATGGTGTGCCCCTGGTGGTCGATCTCCCGGAGGAAATCGAGATTGGCGCTCTTGGTGTGGATGAGGTAGTGCTGGTCCGGGGTGGTGGCGTAGTATTCGGCGGCCAGCTTGGAGAGTCCGTACTCGGGTTCGAAGCAGGGCGTGTCGCTGAGGCAGGAGTTGTACATGAACACCTTCTGCCAGGGCTCGTTCTCGGCGGCGGG
>QKCY01000411.1 GCA_003245525.1 Victivallales bacterium
CGTCCTTGGCTTCCACCTGGGCGTTGGTGTTGGTCCAACCGGTGGGATTCCAGCCCTGGAAGGAAGCGAAACTATCCAGAATGCGGCCCTCGGCCTGGGCAATCTCGGCCGCGCTGCCAGGACGCACGACAAACCGGTGGGCCTGGGGCTGGTTGATCTGCCACAGTTCGGCGGTGATCTTCGCCAGTTCGGCCAACAACTCCTGTTCGAGGGGCTTGTACTTGATGTAGGTGGCCGCCTGCCCCTTCATGTAGCCGTAGAGCGGGTGGTTGCTCTTGTGCAGTTCCTCGACCCTGGCCTCCAGCGCGGCCTTCATGGCCTCGAAGTTGTCGGTGTCCAGATTCTTGTTGCGGCCCATGAAGAGTTTCTGGGCGGCCAGGGTGCGCAGGCGGGAGGCGGGAATGGCGTGGCGCTGCTCGTTGAGGTCGGCCACCGCCTTGGCCTGGAGGTACATGGGCGTGCGGTCGCAGGTGGCCAGATTGATGCCGGCGGCCAGGTCCCCGGCGCTGGCGGCCAGCACCGGCTCGTCGTCGATGACCAGCACGTAGGTACCCTCGGCCAACCCGGTCACGGTCAGCATCTCGCGGTCCATGTCCTGGAGGAAGGGAACCAGTTCCAGCGCCTCGCCGGCGACGATGGGGACGGGGTACGGCAGGGCCTTCTCCAGACAGGTGAAGGAGACGGTGTTCGTTCCCGTCTGCACCTCGCTCACCGTGCAATTGGTGCTCGCCTGGACCTGGCCGTTGGTATCCAGAGCCATCTCAGCCACCACGGATGGCACCTGCTGGGCCTTGAGGAAGAGGTAGGCCATCAGGAACTGGCCCAGATCGCCGGGATGCACCCGGTCGGGTCCCACCAGCGTCTTGGTCTTGTCGTCCTTCTGATAGGCGGCATTGAGCGCGGTCATGGGGCCGTTGAGATCGGCGATGCCCGCGTTGTACTTCGGGGCCAGTTCCGTCGCCACCCGCTGACCGCAGGTGGCCAGGGCGTCGTTCACCCCGAGGTTGTTGTAGCAGGCCATCTCCGCCGTCTGGTCGTAGATCGAGGGCGTCAGGTAGATGAGGTCGCAGTTGATCCCGCGCAGCAGGTCCGAGAGCTTGTCCATGTTCTTCATGTGGCCGTCGATGGAGCCCTGCCGCCGCGCCACCAGGGCCGGATCGGTCTTGTCCGCACCGTAGTTGCCCCGGCCCACATCGTTCATGCCCAGCATGATCGTGGCGATGGTGGGATGGTGGGGCTCGATGTCCCACGGGAACCGCTCCACCGCGCCGCCCGCGCTGTCCCCGGAGACCCCGCAGTTGACCAGCTCGAAAGGCTGGTCGGGGAAGCGGGTTAGGTAGTACAGATAAATGAAGGAATGGTACCGGCGGCTATGGGTGATGCTATCGCCAACCGCCACCCACACGTCGCCCTTGTGGAACATCCGGGGTACCCGTTCCGTCGCCGGATCGGCAACGACCGACAGAGCCAACACAAGACCAAGAAGCCAGGATTTCATCGGCGGGACCCCCGAGGGATGCAAGGATTGGTGATTGCGGATCGCGGATTGGCGATGGGGAGAAGGGGAAGGTTACATCCGCTACTCGCGGCCGTCCAGGCCGAAATCGCGAAGCAGGTTCTTGCGGTTGCGCCAGTCGTGGGTGACCCGCACATAGAGCTTGAGGCGGATCGTGTCCTCGCGGACCTCCTGGAGCTTGCGCACGGCCAGGGCCCGGATGGCGTTGAGCATGGTGCCCCCGCGCCCGATCACGATCCCCTTCTGGCTGTCGCGCTCCACATGCAGCGTGGCAGTGATGCGGCAAGCCTTGTCGGTCTCCTTCCACTCGTCCACGGTCACCGCCATCGCATGGGGGACCTCTTCGCGGAGACTCTCCATCAGAGCCTCGCGGATCAGCTCGCTGGCGATCTCGCGTTCGTAGGAGTCGGAGACCATCTCGGGATCGTGCAGGAACGGCCCTTCCGGCAGCGTCTGGCGCAGTTCCAGAAGGAGCATGGTGAGAGACTGGAGGCTCTTCGCGCAGATCCGGAAGGCGGGCACCTCCCCGAGGACCTTGAGATAGGCCTGCTGGATGGCATCCACCCCGCCCGGTCCAGCGGCATCCACCTTGTTGACGGCCAGGATGACGGGCTTCCCGGCACTGGCGGCGCGCTCGGCCACCATGCGGTCCTCCTTGCCGAAGGTCCGGCTGGAGTCGGCGATGCAGAGGATCACATCCGCCTCCTCCAGCGCCCGGTGTACCGAGCGGTCCATGGCTTCGTCCAGCTCGTCCTGCGGCACATGCACGCCGGGAACGTCCAGGAAGAGAATCTGGGAGGTCTCGTCGGACAGGATGCCCAGGCAGCTCCGCCGCGTGGTCTGCGGCTTCGCCGACACGGCGGCCAGATGGAAATCCAGCACCGTGTTCATCAAGGTGGACTTGCCCGCATTCGGACGGCCCAGCAGGGCCACGTATCCGACCCGTCCCGAGGGCCAGGACTGGTTTTCTTCCGGCATTGGTTTCTTACCCATCAGGCACCAAATATGGCGTTGAGATCATATTGCGAGAAGCTCTCCAACGCGAAGAGCGTCTTGGTACGGGCGACCCCGGCGGTGCGGACGATCTGCTTGGTGATGAGCTGCGACAACTGCTGGTTGTCGGCGACCCGCGTCACCACCACCAGGTCGTACTCGCCAGCCACCAGATGCAGTTCCGTCACTCCGGGCAGCTTGGACAGTTCCTCGCCCACCTCGTGGGGGTCGCGCCCCTGGCAGTGAATCAGGACGAAAGCGGTAACCATGTTCGGCCTCCTTGCTTAGACTTCCACTTCGGCGGGTTGAATCACCATGGGGTCCAGCTTCCCGTGCCGCTGGGGGAAGTCGACCTTGTCGACCCGCCAGCCACGATGGCGCAGGACCCCTGTGAAGGGCGGTTCCCCGGACACCTTGCCGCTCACCCGGATATGCCGGGGATCGAAGCCGGCAGGAACGGTCACCTGCTGCTCCTCGTTCCCCGCGTGTACGGGCTGGATACTGAAATGGTCGGCCAGGGCCTTGCGGCAGCGAGCGTGGACCTGGCGCACGGCGGCTCCCACCTGGGCGTCGGCATACCCCGCGATGTCCTCCTGAAGGAAATCGATCAGCCGCCCCTCGCGCTGTAGCACGACCAGCGTGTAGACGGCGTCAGCCCCAGGCGGAGTCGGCGCGGGAAGCTGTTCGGTCACGATGTCGTCCTCGGTCTTCTCCGGTTTGGCCGGAGCGGGCTTGGCCTCGGGGAGGACGCCCTGCTGCCAGCGCTTCGCTTCCTCGGGGGAACCGAGAATGCGCCAGAAGGCTTGCCAAGCGATTGCGAATCTACCCATCGTTCAGAATCTCCTCGGAAATGTGGATCAGTCGTCCCGGCCACCCAGAAGACCGGCCCGGGCAAGATAGTAGAGCAAGGTCATCACCGCGCTCACGGCGGCGGCGACATAGGTCAGAAACGCGGCGTTCAGCACCTCGCCCGCCCCTTCCCGTTCCTGGGGGGTGACGATGCCCGCCGAAACCATGGCTTCCTTGGCCCGCGCGCTGGCGTTCCACTCCACCGGCAAAGTGACGATGGTGAAGATCACCGCCAGGGTGAAGCAAGCCAAGCCCACCACCAGCAGGCCCGGACTGCGCAGGATGAATCCCAGGAAGATCAGGATATAGGAGAAGCTGCTGCCGAAGCTGGCCACGGGAACCAGGCTCGACCGCAGCATCAGGGGACCGTAGTTGCGGGCGTGCTGGATCGCGTGCCCTGCCTCGTGGCAGGCCACCCCGATGGAGGAGAGGGACGAGCCCCGGTAGACGTCGGCCGACAGGCGCAGGGTGCGGGTGCGCGGGTCGTAGTGGTCGCTCAGGAAACCGCCGGTCTGCTCGATCTGGACCCCGTGAATGCCCTGGGCCCGGAGCATCTCCGAGGCCGCTTGCGCACCGGTGAACCCCCGTTGCGAGGGAATCCGCGCGTACTTCTGGAACGTGGTCCGGGTGTAGAGCGAGGCCAGGGCCGACAGCAGGAAGGCCGGCAGGATGAAAATGAGATAGGACATCATGGTCGGAAGACTCCGCGTTGGCAAGCGGGGGTTGGGGAACCTACGGCTGCATATCCAAACGGTCCAGGTTACGGCGCAAGCGCTGCAACGCATGAACATACTTCTCCGGCAGCAATCCGTGCCGGTCGGGCCCCACATCAAGCAGGAAATTGGTCCCGCGGCTCACCGAGACCAGATACATGCCCAGCAACTCGGCGTCAGCGCGCGGCTGGTCGGCATCCACAAAGAACCACTCCTTGCCAATCGGCTCGCAGACCTCGCCCGGCAGATAGTACCGTTTGCCTTCGATCTCGCGCCATTTGACGTGCCCCTGGTGGCTGTTGGGCAGAAAGCGCTCGATGGCGATGATATCCGCCGGCCAGGCCTTGGCCACCGGATAGGAAGACCCGTCGCCGATCCCGTTGTTCATCATGATGACGGCCTGGGGCTGAAGCTGGGCGATTCGGTCGTAGAGCTCCTGCCGGTAGAAACGTGGGAGAATGGAGGGGATATCGATCCACACCTCCGCCACGGTTCCGTACTGGGTGAGCAACTCCTCGATCTGAGCAGTCTGGAAAGCCAAATACTCACGGCTGACGAAGCCCTCGCCCCAGCCCACATCGGTCGGGGTTTTCGAGCCGAAGCGGTGGTGGTTGTCCCAGGAGCAGTAGTAGACCCCCGGCAGGACCCCGCGCTTGGCACAGGCCGTCACAAAAGCTTCCACCACGTCGGTCGGATTGCCGCTCGTGCCCACGTGGTAGTCGGTATGGCGGCTTGGCCAGAGACAGTGCCCCGCCACATG
>QKCY01000310.1 GCA_003245525.1 Victivallales bacterium
GGCGTTCCGGGTTTCCGCTACCATCGGGGATCGGCATTCCTGCTGGCATGGGAAGACTGCCGATCAGGAGATCGGCGTTCCGGGTTTCCGCCCCTATCGGGGATCGGCATTCCTGCTGGCATGGGAAGACTGCCGATCAGGAGATCGGCGTTCCGGGTTTCCGCCCCTATTGGGGATCGGCATTCCTGCTGGCATGGGAAGACTGCCGATCAGGAGATCGGCGTTCCATGGTACCGCGCCTACCGGCCCCGACTGCTGTTGGACATGGTCATGCAGCCGAGATAGGTGCCCACGTTGCCGGCGATGAAGATGACGTTGGTGATGAAGGAGATGATGCCCCACCAGCCCAGCACCAGGCTGATTCCCGTCATCTTCCAGAAGTAGTGATGCACGCAGCGTTTGCAGAGATAGCCCTGCACGACGCTGGGGAACCGGATGACCAACAGGCCGATGTTCTGGTTGAAGGTGACGTTTCTCGTCTCCGCCCGCGAACCACAGCTCTGGCAATGCATCATGTCGCCATCCCTCGGTACCGATTCACCCGCGAGCCAGGGAGTCCCATCCCCAGGCTATGGCAACAGGTTACAGGGGGCCATCCGCCAAATCAAAGCGGATACAAACTTTTGACAACCAGTGGGGAGGGAACGCATGGTTGGGGGCTTCGGAAGGTGGCGATCAAGGCAATCAGGGCGCCGACCGCAAAGCCGACCAGGTGGGCCAGGGGGAGGGGGACAAAGCCGTTGCCGGCGAAGACGGCGTGGCCGAACCCGACCTCGTAGAGGGTCTTCAGCAGGAAACTGGCTCCGACCACGATGAATGTGGCGAGGCGGAGACGGTCGTGTTGCCGCCTGGCGGTTTGGAGGCATTGCCACCAGACCAGCCCAAAGAGGGCGCAATCCACGCCGGAAAGGCCCCGGCAGGCGGGCAGGTCCGGGTAGGCCAGGCGGACGGTGACGGAGACGGCCACGGCTCCCAGCAGGAACGTTCGGCAGGCCAGTTTGCGGGATTGCCGTTCGGCGAGGGTGCCGAGGATGGCAAAGGCGAGCACATCCCAGAGGAGATGCCGGTTGCTCCAGTGGACCAGATGCCAGGTGAACAGCCGCCAGAGCTGGCCGTCGGCATCGGCCCGGTACTCGAGCAGGGCCACGGCGGCAGGCAGGCAATGGAGCAGGCCCACGCCGGCGACGAGGCCGAGCGTGAACCAGGGGAGGTCGCGGCATTTGGCAGGATGCGTAGGCAAGGTTCGGCTCCTGGTTGAAGGTGGCCGCAGGACGCCCTCCCAGCTAGGCGTCCTGCGGCCGGGTCCCTTCTCAGCAGACTGGACAGGCAGCGGCGTTTGGTCGTACGGGTGTCGTATTGGGTTGCGGGTCGGTGTCCATGTGCGGCACTCCTGGCGGGATGAACGGCGGGTGCTTCCGTCGTCCTCGCCAGAATAAACACACCCCATGCCAAGTTCCCTTGGCCGTACGGCTAGTGCTCGGCCCCGGAGGATCGGACCGCAAGGGCGGTGCAAAGGATGCTTCAAGATGTACAACGAGTGAACAGACGTCCTGTGCCGGGCGGCGGCGGCCGGAACCGGCATCCCCGCGTACCCCAAGCGAATCCATGCCGAGGCGAAATCGGACAAAAACTTGCCGCATGGGGTGGAAACCGTACGTTGGTCCGGCATATTACTGGCCCTGCGAGCAACGTGGCGCGGTAGCCAAGTGGTAAGGCAGAGGTCTGCAAAACCTTTATTCACCGGTTCGAATCCGGTCCGCGCCTCCAAGAGCTTGTTCCGCTGGCAGTGGAGTTTGTAGCTGTCAGTTTCCGTATCCTTAGCGAGAATGCCGTCCATAAGGGGCGGATTCCAGCAAACCGAGGCACCTCAGGCGAGGTGCGGTACCGCTGGAATACACGGAGTGGTTCCGCATTCCATGGCGAAAAATAAATCAGGCAAGAGCCCGAAAGACAACACAGTGCAGCCCGAGGACGCGATGAGTCGGGTGGCTCTGCTGTGTCAGGAAGGCCAGTGGCGCGAAGCCGTCCTGCTCTGTCGGCGCACCAGCGCCAAGGCGGAGAAGGAAGGCAAGGACGATCTGGCCTTCGGTCTGAAGATGGCATTGCGTAAAATCGAATACTCGTTGCGTCGCCAGATGGCCTCCGCGCTGGTGGCGAAAAGCAGAGAGTTCCTGAGCAAGGAGTACCTCCTGGATGTTGGGGAATAACGACGAGCTTCTCGGCGTCGACCTCGGCGATGTGTTTGCTCGCATGATGAGCGACCTGCCGTGGGACAGTCTCCGGGCCTATGTGCAAGCGAACACTCAGGTTCTCAAGGCCTGTAGTGCTGGTGGGCATCGCCTGGATCCGAAACGCCGCGCCCGGGTCGAGAAAATCGTCGCCCGCGAAGCGGAAAAGACGGGCTATTCCCAGTCCATGTGCAGTGGGGTCTTTGCCGTCTGGTATCCCACCCACAAGAGTCTGCACCAGGCCTTGGAAGACCACTTCCACTCCGACGAGTACAAGGCCTATCGCGAGCAGAACGAACTGGGCGAGGACGACTATGTGCTCGCGGACGAGAAGTTCGACGAGCTCTTCCGGGTCGAGGATCTGGACAAGTGGCGGACTCTGCTCTGCTTCAGCCCGCTGAAGTTCACCCAGGCCCAGGCCGACCGTATCCTGAAGGACAACCACGGCAGCGCCGAGCTTCTGGAGCGCGTGAACGCGATGGAGGCCGAGCTTGCCGAACTGCGCAAGCGCGACTCCCAGCAACGCGGCGATGCCGACCGCGCGGTCGAGGACGCCCGTCTGCGTGCCGCCGAGGCCAACGAGTCCCGCCGCGACCTCCGCGAAGCCCGGACCGAGATCGAGGCCCTGAGCAAGAAGCTCGAAGTGTCCCAGGCCGACAATCGTCGCCTGCGGCTGCTCAACGACGAGCTCGAAGCCAAGAGCAAGAAGATCGAGAGCGGCTTCGAGGCCGAACTGGAGAAGCGGGCTGGCCGCCTGCGGGTCGATCTGGCCCGCGTGCAGAAGGAACTGACCGACTGGCAGGCGAAGTACGAAGAGCAGGTGGTGGCCAACCGCCGCCTTGACGAGGGCATCGCCACCGCCAAGAAGGAGCTCCTCTTCGCCGAGAAGCGCACCGAGCAGGCCGAAGGCGACTCCGAACGGCTCACCTCCTTTGCCGATCTCATCCTGGGCCGTCTCGACTGGCCCAAGGTGGGTGCCCAGATGAAGCTGACGCCCATGATGCGGCGCCAGTTCAACAGCCTCATCCGCAAGCTGGACTACGAGGAAGACAACACCCTCACCATCGAGGCCACGCTGCCCTCCTTCTGGGATGGTCTCATGGGTCTGGAGCGCGAGCTCATCAACCGCATCGCCCAGAGCAACACGCTCGAAGTGGCCAGCGGCGGTGTCGAGGAGTTCTGGCGCGCCCTGACCGACGCCTTCGGCGATGTTCGCATCAGCCTCGAAGCCCGGCTGGTCCTCCTCACCATGCTCCAGGAGATCTTCTACCAGGTCCTGGAAATGGAAGACCTCGAAGAGAGCTTCCTGCCTCTCAAGTAGAGCACTCCCCCCGCACTTCCAACCGGGCGGCATCCACCGATGCCGCCCGGTTTTGTTTTGCCGGAAAGCCGCACCAATCTGGCATCATACGTGGAATCCTGGGATCAGCCTGGAACGGGGAGGGTGACGCCGCTCTGGTATCAGGCAACCCGCTCCCCGCCCGAGGCCGGACGGTTCTCCAGCACGTCGGTTTGGCACCAAGCGGTGGAGAAGCGGCGGGGCTCCGCCGCGAAGGGCGTTGTTCGCGCCGTAGTCCATCGAGTTCGGAACCATGCCGACCGGGTAGCCGCGCGGTCGATGAACGCGCGGGTCTTGGTTGCCGACTGCTGGTTTCCCGGCGGCGCAGGCCACCCCTGTCGCAGGCTCGTCAAGCCAGCGACTATCCGGTATCAGTCGCCGAGGGCGCTCTGCAGGTCGATGATCCGGCTGGCGATGAGCCAGCGATAGACATCGAAGGCGGCGGGGTCCCAGAGTCCGTCGGTCTTGTACTTCTCCTGGACCCGGATGGCGTTCCAGACCAGATCGAGATCGGCCTGGGAGGCAGTGGCCAGGTCGGTCAGACCCGCTTCCCGGGCGCGGGCGATGGTGCGCTGGAGGGTGGTGATGTAGCGACCGTCGTCGTACCCCTCGCGGTAGGCTTCCCAGAGGGTGACCGGGATGGCACTGGCATCGTCGGCGGTCCGGTTGAAGAAGTCCATGGCGCTGCCGTCGAGATAGTTCCACTGGTCGCCTACGATAGCCTGGTAGATCCAGGGGGTGAGGGCGCGGAACCCGCTCTGCCAGAAGCCGAAGCCGTAGGTCATCCGGGCTCCGGCCACGGGGGTGTGGTCGTTCTCGCCCGCGATGTGGTTCGGATAGCACCAGTATTCCACGTGGCGCTTCGCCATGTCGGCCAGCAGTTCGTCCCGGGGAATGCTGAAGGGCTGGCAGCACCAGACGTCCACGTAGGGCATCAGGGGCTGGAACTCGGCATGGGCCGGGTCGGCGGTGATGTAGGTACGGACGTTCGGAACCTGCTTGATGGCCTTCATCACCTCGGTCATGAAACGGACCGAGATGTCGCTGGTGGAGGGTTCGTCCACGGGGTAGTAGAGCAACTCCGGCCACTGCCGCCGCCGGGCTTCGGTCTCGATCTGGCGGACCATTTCGGTGAGCTCGGCGAAGAACTCGGGCGGCGGGATCTCCACCAGCCGGAGGTGCGAGCCCATGCCCTTCTTCATGTACTTTGCGTAGAGGCTGCCGCAGGGAAAGCTACAGCCGATGGGTTGGGAGAAGCCTGCC
>QKCY01000483.1 GCA_003245525.1 Victivallales bacterium
CCTCCGCGCCGACGACCGGGCTCCGTGGCTGCTGGCCCTGCACGGCGAGCGCATCCTCCTCGGCGAATGGATCTTCTCCGGCACCCCCGAGGAAGTCGCCCGGCGCCTCCAGGGGTTCGAGACCCCAGGTAGCAAGTCTTCCCTCACCGCCGAACAAGTGGCTGCCGAGTTGGCGATCTACCGCCGCCTCACCCTACGCATGGCAACCCTGATGAACCAGCCCTACCCCCAGGCCCTGAGCGAACTGGCCAGTCTCCGCGCCGAAGCCGAGAAGCCAACGCCAGCCGGCCTGGTCCGCTCCGTTCTTCCCAGCTTGGAGCCCTGTCTGCGCAAGGCTGCCGAATCGCAGGCCACCGTCCGGCTGGCCCGGCTGGCTCTCCGGCTCAACCAGTACCACACGGAGCACGCGGCCTATCCGGCCGCCCTGGCCGATCTGGACCTCGACGCTGCCCTTGCCCAGCAGTTGACCGATCCCTTCACGGGAGAGGCGTTCCACTACCGTACCCAGGGCAAGGGCTACCTCCTCTACAGCGTGGGGCCGGATCTCATCGACCACCACGGCCAGCCTCGGCAAGGCAACGCCAAGGAAGGCTACGACCTCGTCTGGGAGGCGGAGCGCTAGCGGCTCAAGCCCTCGCCCGCTTCCGCCGCCGGAGGAATAGCCGCCACCACCGCTTCCGCAGCCGCCAGAAGCGGCGGGCATAGTGGTAGGCGGGACGTCCTCCCAGGCAGAACCCCACCCCAAGCATGAGCCACGAGAAGGCATAGCACACCACGCCCCCCCACAGCCAGGTCCGGTTCTCTAGGGCTGCGGCCAGTATCGTGAACAAAGCAATGCCGCCGTAGCCAACGGGGAAGCTGGTGACCACAATCAGCCAGCCAATCCGGAACAGTAGACGGTGCTTGTGAGGATCCGGAGGGTGCATGCCTACTTGAGAACCATGCCCAGGTAGTGAGCGGAGTCCATGAGCGTGCCGCCGCTGCGGGAATAGAAGTCCGCATCCAATGGGAAGCAGCCGTTCTGCACCTGCATCCACGGGCTGCCCGCGCACGGGTGGAAGGACTGGAGTTCGGTCCAGCGCCGGTAGTTCTGATGACCGTTGGTCTCCACCACGCCCACCTTCACTCCGGGCAACGGGGCGATGCGGCTGGCAAAGGTCTTGTTCCAGTCCACCTGGAGCGGCCCGACGGTCAGGTCGGCGCAGAACATGGGCACACCCGCGCGATGGGCCACGTCGGCGATCTTCAGGGTCATGCTGAGGGTCTTGGCGATGGGTTTGAGGGCGATGGCCCCGTAGCCCAGGGCGATGCGCTCCTCCACGTCGTAGTCGCAGTGGGCGCTTTCGTCCGCCGCGATGCGCACGCCGAGATCGCCCACCGGCACCTTGTACTCCTCCGGGAAGGGTTCCTCGATGATGGCGATCTGGTCGAGGGCACCGATCTTGGCGCAGTGGTCGAGCAGGCGCTGGAGGCGTTCCTTCGAATCGTAGCGGCCATTGGCGTCGAAGTAGTAGGGGATCTTGCCGTTGGCGGTGTAGGGCGTGGGGATATGGCCGATGGCGCGGTGGATGGACTCGATGCGGGCCATATCCCACTGCAGCATCTTCTCGCGGTCGCCGTCGTGATCCGGATCGGACCCGATCTTGACCTTCATGAAGAAATAGCCCTGCTCGGCATGGTCCACAATCTCCGCCATGGGGATCGCGTAGGCCATGAGCGGAATGCAGGCCAACTGCTCGTGGCGATAGCCCAGGGCGGCCCGGTAGGCGGCCGGGACCATCTCGTCGAAGGTGGCGAAGCCATGCTCGCGGGCATAGACCACCCAGGCGGCGGCATCGACCCCGACCAGCGCGTTCAGGGCGAAGGTCAGGCGCAGATCGTCCTTGCCGGTAATCGTCTTGCCATACTCGTAGGTTTCCGGCAGGAGTTGGTCGAGCAAGTCCATCGGCGTGTCGAAACTCATCCCCTCGGCGCGCTTCAGGGCGAACTCGGTCATGGCGAACATCAGGCTGTTGCCCGCCGACTCCGAATGGGCGGCGAACACACTGGCATCGCTCCACAGGACGCTCTGGGAGTTGAGACAGGCGGCTTTGGTGCCTTGCGCCGTCTCGATCCCGGCCACCGTCTGCCAGATCTCGGTCAGATAGCCGCCCTTGAAGCCGAAGGGGCGGATCAGGGGCTCGCGCTCGAAATTGCAGTCGGTACGGGCAATCGTCGTGCTCATGGGAAACCTTTATTCGCTGCGTCTACAGGAGACGGTCAAGCAGGGCTTCGAGGGCGGGCTTCATCATGTCGAGGCAACGGCGGTAATCGTCCAGCGAGCCGCCGTAGGGATCGAACACATCGCTGCCCCGCCGGTGCAGGGTCGCCATCAGCGGGCGGCATCTCTTCTCGGCAAAGGGAAAGCGCGAGACCAGCAACTCGTGCTGCTGTCCCGTCATGGTCAGGATCAGGCCGGCCATCCGCATGTGCCGCTGGTTCAGGATGGCGCTCTTCAGGCGCAGAGGGACCAATCCATTCTCGGCCAGGACGGCCCGCGCCTTCTCGTTCACCGAATCCTTGGAGTTGGTCGAGATCCCCGCCGAGTCCACCAGGATATGGGTGACTCCGCGCTCATCGCACAGCTTCTTGAAGTAGGCCGCCGCCATGGGACTGCGGCAGGTGTTGCCGGTGCAGACGAACAGCACCCGCAGGGTATCGCTTTCGTAGGAAACGCCCAATTACCGGACCCTCCGTTGGGAAAAGAAGTCGATGGTGGCCGCCAGCCCCGCGTCGAAGTCGCTGGTAGGGCGGAAACCGGTGGCGGCCAGCTTGTCCACGGCCGCCTGCGAATGCTTCACGTCGCCCGGTCGTTCCGGGAGATGGACAATCTCGGACCGCGATCCGGTCAGACGGATGATCTTGGCCGCCAGATCGTTGATCGTGATCCGTCCGCCATAGGCCACGTTGAAGACGCCGGTGGCGTCGCCCAGCGCGCAATGGACGTTGGCCGCCACGATGTCCTTCACGTAGATGAAATCCCGGGTCTGTTCGCCATCGCCGAAGACGGTGATGGGCTCGTTGGCGAGCGCCTTGGCCACGAAGATCGGCACCGCCGCCGCGTACTGGCTCTTGGGGTCCTGACGGGGACCGAAGACGTTGAAGTAGCGTAGGCAAGCCGTCTGCAACCAGCCCTCCTTGGCGAACATGGTGCAGTAGTACTCGTCGGACAGCTTGGTCACCGCATAGGGGCTCTTCGGCTCGGGGATCATGGTCTCCCGCTTGGGCACCTCGGGGTTGTCCCCGTAGACCGCCGCCGAAGTGCTCAGGCAGAGCTTCGTCGCCCCGGCATCCGCCGCCGCCTGCAACACGTTCAGGGTGCCGACGGTGTTGATCTCCACGCACTCCACGGGTTTCTGCATCGACTCGGGCACGCTGATCATCGCCGCCAAGTGGAACACGTAGTCCACGCCCACCATGGCCCGCGCCAGCGCGTCGCGGTCGAGGATCGAGCCCTCGATGAACTCCACCGCCAAACCGGCCAGATTGTGGCGGTAGCCGGAGCGCAGATTGTCGAGCACCCGGACTTCGGCCTTGCCCTGGAAATGCTCGACGATATGGCTGCCGATGAAACCGGCCCCGCCGGTGACCAGAACGCGCATGAAATCATCCTCCGTGACTGTCTGCGGACGGACGGAACAAACGGAAAAACATACCTGCCCTCCCTCCGGTGTCAAAGCCGGGTCCCTCGGTCCCCCGGACCGCCTGCCCCCGCGCCGTAGACTCTCCGGGCCGGGATTCGCCGTCGGGCGAATTGGCTCTTCGCTGGAATCTGCGGCGGGAAAGGGCCATAGTAGATTCCCAGGGTGTTGCAGGTGGCTGTTAATCAAGGAAAGCGAGCGTCCATGAGAACCAAGCGATTTACCCTCATCGAGTTGCTGGTCGTCATTGCCATCATTGCCATTCTCGCGTCCATGCTCTTGCCGGCATTGAGCAAGGCCCGGGAGAAGGCGCGGACGATCTCCTGCGTGGGCAATGAGAAGCAGATCATGCTCGCCTGCGAGATGTATGCCCAGGACAACGGCGACTATCTGCCCGCCTACCAGACTGGCCCCGCCCTCTGGTACAACCTCCTGCAAGCCTACATCGGGGACACCCAGGTCATGCAGTGCCCCTCCTGCAACACCACCCTCACCTGCCAGTATGGCTGGAACTACTGCGGGTGGACGCTGAACCCCAGCGACACCACCCTCTACGGTCTCGGCTACAGTTATCCCGGCAGCAACGCCCGTGGTGGCCCGATCACCCGCGGCACCATCAAGAACCCCTCCTCCTTCATCGTCATGGGCGACGCCCGCACCGACTCGGGGGCTGGCTCCTATTTCGGTCCGCCCTCGACCACCGGCTCCACCACCGCCAACAACAGCCTTTACGTGCCCAAGCTCCACGCCGAGGGTGCCAACGTCGGCTACATGGACGGGCACATCGCCTGGTCCCGCTATCTGGAACTGGTCAACGAAAACATGCGCCCCAACTGGACCCAGAAGGACGACTGATCCTCTTTGCCCGGAGACGGTTCCCGGAGCCTGCCGCCAACACTGTCGGCAGGCTTTTCTTTTGCGCCCGGCGCGCTAGGACTGGGTGGCGGGATCGGGCGGAGCCGCCGCATCCGCTCCGCTGGGACGCAGGGCGTAGAGAGTCCGCGAGCCTACGGAGAAGACCGCCTCGAACTGCCCCGTCTGGCCGCACTGGCCGAGAATCCGGGCCGCCTCCTCCTCGTTGACGGCCAACGCCATCAGCACGAGTCCGCGGCGCAGGGCGCTGGCGCTCGCGGCCACGCGGTCCTCATCGTTGCTGGGGATCACGCGCCGCATGTCGGCACCGGGGAAGGGTCCGCTCGCCTCGGTGGGTAGCCCCCGCGTGCGCCAGTAGAAATCGAAGGTCCGGAAATCGTGGGCGTTGGTCAGGACCACCACATGCTCGGGCATCTCCCGCCGGACGAGTTCCCCGATGACCCCGCTCAGATCGCCGTCACCCCGGTAGTATTGCTGGAGCAGATTCTGGGGATGCTCGCCCTTGGCGACTTGGCGCTGGGTGAGCAGGGAGGCCCCCTTTTCCCAGGCGAAAGCGCAGATCAGAATCACCCCGGCCACCCGCAGCATGCTCTGGGCCTGCCAGAATGCCGCTTGACGACATAGGCGGAAGGCACCCCAGGTCAGGGGAACGAGGAACACGGCGAACACACGCGGAAACGGAGCCGTCCGGGCACTGACGATGCCGAAGGCGATGGCCAATGCACAGCTTCCCATCAGGAGCAAGGCTTCCCGGCGCTCCTGCCGGGCCTGTCCCACCATATGGGAACGAACAAAGATCCCGGCAAGCAGCACGGCGACCACCGGGCCCAAATGGGCGACCAGACCCAGCAGCAGGTTGCCCGCCACCAGCCAGCCGCTCGACCAACCTGCCGTCTGCCGCATGACCTTGGCGAACTGCGGCCAGATGGCGAGATAGTAGGACGCGCCGACGATCCCGGACAGGGCATAGGCCGCGGCCAATCCCAGCCGCCTCGGCAAGCCCCCCTGCCCTGCCAGCAACACGAACGAGGCCAACGCCCCCACGAGCAGGGCGTTCGAGGGAATCACCAACGGTAGCAGGAAACACGGGAACGCGGCCATCCAGAAGCCCTGCCGCACCCGGCCCTGCACCACCTCCCAGGCTCCCGCCATGGCGGGCACCGCCAGCAGGAAGGACAGGGAGTAGCCGCGGAACTGGTAGTAGAAGGGACTGAGCACCGGGCTGGCGGCCACCAGCAGCGCCGCATAGATCGCCACCCGCCGCCCCAGTGAACGTTCCCACAGCTTCCACACTCCCAACACCGTGAGCAGCGAGAAAAACAGGGCCGGAGCCCGCACCACCGGCTCCATCAGCGAGTAGCCGACCAACCGAATCCACAACCAACCGATGGCCGAGAACAGCACGTGATTGTTGGCGATGGGATAGTGCCGGAACACGTGGCCCAGCGACCCGTCGGGTCCCCCCATGGAGAACTCGGACAGGGTGACCACCTCGTCGTACCACAGGTCCGACTGCATCCAGACCACGACCCGCGCGAGCAATACCGCCACCAGCAGCAAACCGAGAGTCGTCCCGGTCAGTTCGGCCGGACGCGCCGCCACCTTGTCGCCATTCGGGTCGGACATGGGAAGACCTCTAGTCGGACTTCATCTGGATCAACTGGAGGAACTCGTTGCGGGTGGCCACCGAGTTGTGGAAACTGCCGAGCATGGCCGAGGTCACCATCCGCGAATTCTGCTTCTCCACGCCGCGCATCATCATGCACAGGTGGCGGGCCTCCATGACCACGCCCACGCCCTCGGCGTTGATGTGGTCCATCACGAAGCGGGCGATCTGCTGGGTCAGGCGCTCCTGGAGTTGGAGCCGCCGGGCGAAGCAGTCCACCAGCCGCGCCAGCTTGCTCACCCCGAACACCGAACCGCGCGGGATATAGCCGATGTGGCAGCGGCCGAAGAAGGGCAACATGTGGTGCTCGCACATGCTGTAGACCTCGATGTCGCGCACGATGACCATGTGGTTGCAGTCTTCATGGAAGATCGCGTCGCCCACCACGTCCTCGGGCTTCTGCTGGTAGCCTCGGGTAAGGAACTTCCAGGCCTCCGAGACCCGGTTCGGCGTACGCGCCAACCCTTCGCGGTCCGGGTCCTCGCCAAGCGCCACGAGCATCTGTTTAACCAAATCTTCCATCGTCGCGAACTCCTAGCAACGGGACGCCACCGGGCGTCCCATGAAGCGATCCAGTTCTTCCAGTTGGGCAGGCTGTAGCGGCCGCGCCTGTCCCACCTGGCTCAGCAACACGGTATGCCGCGCCGCCACTTCCAGCACCTCCAGCCGGTCGAAGGCCTGCAAGAGGGTCTTCCCCACCGCCAACACGCCGTGGTTCTCCAGGAGAGCACAAGCGGCACCGGCGCGCAGGCCATCCGCCACCCGGTCCGCCAACTCCGTGCTCCCCATCAGTTCGTAGGGCACGAAAACGGGATCGCCGAGGATCGCGTAGCCCTCGGCCGTGTAATGGGTGCAGAGCGACACGCCCGAGGCGCAGAAGGCCGAGGCCGTCACCGGATGGGCATGGACGATGGCGTCCACGTCCGGACGGGCGCGGTAGATGGCCAGATGCATGCTGGTCTCGATGCTCAGGGTCAACTCCGGGCTGAGGTTCTCGCCGTCCAGGCTCACGATGCCCACCTGTTCGGCCTGCAGTTCGGCCTTGTCGCTCTTCGACGCGGTCAACACGACCTCGTTGACCGACACGCGGCGGGAGAGGTTCCCCCCCGACGTGGTAGTCAGCCCCTGGCGGTACAACCGGCGCATGAAATAGGCGGTTTCGGCTCGTTCGGCCGCGTAGCGCATGAACGGGAACTCCTGGCTTGGGAACTAGCGTGGCAAGCCCATACTGTAGCCTCTCAGCGCCCGGCGTCCTGCCGCCGCCAGATGACAACGCCCGGATCGCCCGCCGCCACGTTCAGGGAAACGCTGCCGTCGGCGGCCATGGCGAGCTGCCGCTTGGCCAGACCGTCCCACGCCACCCAGCCCGCGCCGACGCCCGGCAGACGCACCCGCAGGCTCTTCGGGTAGCCGTCGGGGTTCTGCATAAGAAGCACGTGCCGGTCGGCATAGGACCGCCGGGAAACCAGCACGTTGGGGGCCTGTTCCTGCTGACCGTCCAGGCGGACATCCGCCGCCAGATACCAGGCGGACTCGGTGTGGGCATCCTGGAGAACCTGTTCCAGCAAAGTGGCGAGGGTGTACCCCACCACATCCGCCGTTTGCAGGTAGACCTTCCCCTTCCCCACCTGCCGCCGCAGGAGAACCGGGCGATTCGCCGCATCGCGCAGCAGGACCGTGGCATCGGCCTCGGGCTGCACGGTGCGCACGCCGCATCGCAGGGCCAGTTCGCCACAGCGTCCCGGTACCGTATCCGCCTCCCCGAGCGGGCCGAGCCCTGGCAATGCCGCCAGCGGCTGGCCGTAGAGGTCCCAGGTTGGCACCGCTTCGCCATACACCAGAATCCCGCCCTGGCGGACAAAGGCATCGAGCACCGGGATCAGTTCCGGCTCCAGATAGCGCACCCCGCCCAGCACCAGCACCGACAGGCCGTCCAGCTCCTTCGCAGCCTGGTCGGAGGGGACCACCCGGAGGTTGCAGTGGCCATACTTCAGGGCGGAGTAGTAGGCGGCAGTCTTGTCCGGCGTGGTGGCATCGAGCACCACATGCCGAGCCTGGGGCCAACTGTAGAGCACCCCCACCGTCGGAGCCGGGCCCCAGTCCTTGGGGAGCACGTCGCCCGCCAGCGACTCGATCTCTTCGGCGAAATCCAGAATGCCCCGCAGGCCGTCGGTCCGCCGGGCAATGGGATTCAAGTTCGCGTAGGGGTACTTGTCCGCCTCGGTCTGGACCGCAGCGCGGTCCTTCCACCAGATCCAGCCCCGCTTGCTCCAACTGAAAATGGTCAAACCGTCGAGCCCGCACATCACGTGGGACCATAGGCGATTGCGGATTTCGCGCCGGGTCTGCCCGGTCAGATAGGTCTCGTTGTCGAAGATCATCTTGCCGTCGGCCATCGCCAGCAGCAGATCGTTCTCCAGGGGAGCCGGTGCGATGGGCGAAGCCAGCCGGTTCGCCGGGGCCGAACTGGCCGTGCCGCCGCTGGTCCAGCGCCCGCCGCCAGTCGGGGTCAGCACCAGAGTCTCGTAATGGACGAAGCGGTTCTTGAACACCGCCTCACGGGGACTCATGACATAGCCGCCCATGGTCTGGACCCCGACCGGAGCATCGGGCAGCGCCTTCTGCACCTCGTCCACGCCGTCCTTTACCAGGGCCACAAAGAGTTCCGAGAGGAAGTCGTCGTAGTCGAAGAACCGTCCCGTGATATCCCGTACCTTGGGGTCCTCGGAGACATCGGCGGCAGCCTGCCAATCGGCCAGTTCGGTGCCCCAGACTTGGTTCAGCTTCGCGATGGTGCCATAGCGCTGCTGGAGCCAGCCGGCAAAGGCCTGCCGGTGGTCGGCCGAACGGCCCAGATAGGCGGGCTCGTTCAGCAGCTCGAACCCGATCACCGGCACCCCGGCAGCGCGGTACCGTTCCGCGTAGATGCGCCACATCTTCAGCCACACCTCACGCCCCGCCCCGTCGATACGGTAGGGAACCCAGTGGTTCTGCCCGTCGGTGAGCACGTCCGCAGCGAGCGGCGTATGCTCCCGATCCGTGCCCAAGGCCCCGATGGTCCAGGGCCAACAGACCGTATCCACATAGAAGGGAACGCCCAGCCGCTGGTACATGGGGCCCAGCCGGGCCGGGTCCTGGTCCTGCCGCTTGCCCACATAGCCCACGCTCTCCCACATCGGTTGCGGCGGCATGGTGGCCGAGTAGCTGTTGAACCCGAGGCGGCGCAGATTCTCGCCGGTGAAGAGATCCTGGTAGATCCAGCCCTGCGTGGCCGGATCGAACAACCCCTGATCGGGCACTTCGGCCCCGCGCGTCTCGTCGGTCGTACCCCATACATCCAGCCGCCGGTCCTCGCGGCAATAGGGATTGAGCACAAACACCCGCTTGCCGTTCCCATCGACGAACGCACCGTCCCGCACGCGCGGCAGGCTCTGTTCCCCACGCAGGTCGGCGGGCAGATCGGCATAGGCAGGCCAGGTCACGTTCGGTTGCGCCACATTGGCGGCATCCTGCTCCTTCAGCCAGTCGGGAATCACCTGGAAGCGGACGAACTCGATCTGATTGTAGCCCACCGGACGCTCGATCTGTCCCCGGCTTTGCAGGGACAAGCCACGCAGTTCCATGCCCGCCTTCAGTTCGGTCCAATAGCGCAGCGGGATGAGCACCGTCTGCCAGGATTCGGGGTCCTCGTCCAGCCCCCGGCCCCGGTCGATCTGCGAGCTGCGCAGAAACTGGAACCGCATCCCCTTGGTCTCGGTACGCAGTTGGATGGTGGCCGGACCCGGATTGCCGTAACGGTCATAGCCAGCCGTCATGGCGAAACGGATGAAACCGTTGGCTAGCCACTCGTCGGTGACCACCACGCACTTCGTTTCGTCATCCGCCGTCACCCGCACGCCCGACCAAGGCTGGGCCTTGCAGTCGCCGTTCACCCAGATGAAGGTGCTGCCATCGGCCCCCTTGCGCTCCTCGCTCACCATGGACCAGGCAGCCACATGGTAGCCTGCGGCGGCCCCGTCGGCATAGATGGGCACCCTCTCGGCGATCTCGTCCGCTCCCCGCGCTGCCCACGCCGACACGGCACCTACCACCAACAGACGAGTCCACTTCATGATTGCACTCCAATTGCCGCCGAAGCGGCGTCCCATAGTCCCAAGGCGCTGCTCCGCTGCACCCGGCGGCCAATGGCTTCGGCCAGCACCTGCGGAGACGACCAGATTGCTACCATACCCCGCGAACGGGTGATGGCCGTGTAGACGATTTCTCGCGTCAGCAGCCGATGCCCCGTCACCGGCGGCACCACCAGCAGCACGTTGCCATATTCCGATCCCTGACTCTTGTGTACGGTCAAGGCAAAAGCCAACTCGTGAGGCGGCAAGAGGGGTGCCGGTACCCGGACCACCTCCCCCCCGCGCCGGAAAAGCACCACTAGCCGGCCGTCCGGCAAACGCACGGTCAGTCCCAAATCGCCGTTGAACAGGCCCAGTCCGGGCGTGTTGCGCGTGACCAGCACCGGAGCGCCCGCGAAGAGCAGGGACCGGCCCACCCCCGGATCGAGCCGACGGCGCAGCCGCTCCGCCAGCCGCTGGTTGAGCCCTTCGACCCCGAACGGCCCCCGGCGCAGCACGGTGAGGATACTCGCCCGCGCCAACCGGTTCAGGGCTTCGGCCAACACCGGATGATCGCCCTCCTCCGTTGTCGCCAGGACCTCCCCCCCCTCGTGCAGCAGCCGCGCCAGCGGCGGTCCGTCGGTCGGTTCCAGCCAGTGCCGCAGCAGCCAATCATCAAGCACTTCGGTCAACGCCGCAGGCTCACGGATGGCCCCGGCCAAGCGAACGCATTGCGCCTGGTCCGTGGGCCACGGTATGGGACGACCGGCGGGAAGAACCGGCAGTTCGCCAACCACCATCTGGTCGCCTGCATTCACCCGCTGCGCCACCTGGTAGACGGCACCGGCCACGCGGTTCGACTCGGTCAGCACCACCACCCGGTCGGCCAGGGCCCCCGAAGCGTCTTCGGTCACCGGGACACCGGGAGCCAGTTCGGCCAACTCCTTGGCCAACTCGGGCGAGAAGGCCGTGGTCCCGGTCCGGGGGATTAGTTCCGCCAGAACCGCCCCGGCCTCGACCGAAGGCAATTGGTCCTTGTCGCCCAGCAACACCACCAGCGTGCCCGGCCGCACGGCGGCAAGCAGACGCTCCATGAGGGCCACGTCCACCATGGAGACCTCGTCCACAATCACCGCTTCCTGGGGCAGCGGGAAATCCTCGTCGAAGGCAAAGGCACCCCGGCGGGCCTGGAACCGGAGCAACCGATGGATCGTCGTTCCCTCCAACGTCCCCAACCGTTCCAGCCGGTCCGCCGGTTCCTCGGCCTGGCTCAACCCCTGCCGCAGGGCCTCGGTCAACCGCTGGGCCGCCCGCCCGGTCGGGGCCACCAGAGCGATGTGGTCGGAGCGCACCCCGCAGCGGTCCAAGGCCCGCAACAGCGCCGTGACCAGCGTCGTCTTGCCCGTTCCCGGCCCGCCGGTCACCACCACGAGATTCCGCCGCAAAGCCAGGTACACTCCCCAACTCTGGGCCGCATTCAGCCGGAATGCGCGGAACTGCCCCACCTCGCGGACCAGTTCCCGCAACGCCGCCGGATCGGGCTGGACCAGATGCTCTGTCGTTCCGGTCAGTACCGCCAACCGCTCCCGCAGCCGCCGTTCGCAGAGGAAATACTTCCGCAGATAGAGGAACCGGCCATCCTCGCTACGGACCAGGGGGCGGAAGGGCTCCAGACCGTCGCCGACCAGTTCGCCCCACTCCGATTGGTCAAGTCCCCGCCAGATCGCCGTCGCCAGATCGGCCGCGTCGGGAGCCAGAGGCGCAAGGTCAGCCGCCAAACCCGCCGGATCGAGTGAGAGACACAGGCTGCCTTGAGAACGCCTGCCGTACACCAGCAGCAGCAGGGCATGGAGCGCCCGCGACGGAGCCTGCCCCGAGATCGCCAGCAGATCGTCGATGGCCAGGCAGTCCGGCAACCCCACCAGCTCCGCCGCCAGGGCCTGGCCATACAGCGTCTCGACCGGCTCGGGCAAACGCAGACCCAGCGCGTGCAATTCGCGCGAGGCGGTTTCCAGATCGACCGAAGTGGCGGCAAGAGACACGAGAGAACTCCCGGTTGGTGCGACACGCTACCATACCGCCTCCCCTGGCCGCCTGGAAGCCGCCACTTAGCACCTACCGGTACAACCGGTCCAGAGCTGGACGACTGGGGGGAGCGACCGGCCTCTCGGCCTGGTCGGCGTGGTAGATGCGGGCCAGTTCGGCGAAGTACCCGTCGCTGGCGGCGGTGGGGCGTCCTCCGGAACGCTGCAACTCGTCGTCGAGCAGAGCGCGAAGGAGGAGTACCCGCCAACGCCAGCTCTTGCGGACGGGGTCGGGCAACTGGGCATCGGCCTCCTGGAGGACAGCCAGCGTGCCGGACGGAAGCCCTGGCAGAACATAGAGACGCATCTGCGGGTCCCGCCTACCCGCCCCGTCCAATCCGTGCGCCATGCCTGCTTCGAGGGCAAACACGGCGTCGGTAACCGCGTCGGCTACGGCGGGGGAGAACTCGCTGGCCGCGTACTCGCGGGCGATCTCGCGGGTACTGCGCCCACCCCAGTTGAGCTGGAGATGGAGCACCTTGTTGAGATCCTCGAAGATCCCCTCGGAATAGGGAAAGCCACCAGCCAGCCGGGCACCGACTGTATCCCAGTATTCCTGCCAATGCCGAGGCCGGGGGTTGGCACCGAAGCCACCCCACGGCGACATGTTCTTCATGCTGATCTCGGGGAAGTTGACGGCGGGCAAGCCGCCGGGGATACCATGCTCCAGCGGGTAGGCAGGGAAGCCGCCGTAGTCGTCGGCCAGTAGGTAGTCGATCCAGTCCGGGGGCTCGGCAAAGGCCCGGCTCAACCCCTCCCATTCCCCGTTGATGAAATGGTCGAAGTACCACGTGGAGAGCACCAGTTTCGCCGCCGGATAGCGTTGCCGGACCATGCGCGCCAGGGGTTCGGCAGTCTTCAGGAACCCGTTCGCTCCCCATGGCGTGCATTGGGAGCAGGTGCAGCCGCCCTGATCGTAGGGCCAGATGACGACGAAATCGAGGGGCACATCCCGGAAGGCGTCCAGCAGTTCCGCTCGCGATTGGAAAATCAGCTCCAGGCCACCGGGTTGGTTGGGACAAATCTCGACGTGATAGTGGCCGCCGGGCGGGGCGGAATAGCCATCGTGCCCCGGCGTCCAGTCCGCGCGCAGGTCGGGCGGGCTGGTGGAGTACCCCTCGTTGGCCAGGAACAGCAGGCCGGGACTCATGCCCACGCCCGCCGCCGTGCGCAACATGGTCCGCAACCGCTCCACCATCGCCTGGGCCGCCGGATCGTCGAGCCCGGTGTAGTGGTGCATGTCGAACCACACGGTCAGCGTATTGCAGCCCCACAGGGCCAGTTCCTCGATGTACTGGCAGACCTCAGCCAGCGGGGCGTCGTGGTAGAAGTTGTGGAAATGGGTCGCGAAGTAGATGGCCCGGACCGGTTTCTCCGGGACCGAAACTCCCCGCCAAGCCGGATCGCGCCGGAACTTGCCGACGCCGTAGAGCAGTCCGCGCTCGTCGTTGCCCACGATCCGGACGCCGGCGGAGGTATCCTCGATTCGGAACCCCTCGGCTCCGATCCCCTCCGCGATGTCCAGGGTCACCACGCGACCGTTCAGGAAACCCGCCGCCTTCTCGACCAACGCCGTCCGTTGCATAGGGACCGCCTTTCGGTCTATTGCCGCACGAGCCGCACCTCGTAGGGCTGCAGGGTCAGCGTCTCCACCTGCTTGCCGTGGAGGGTAACCGCCTGCTCCGCATCCGTGGCGTTCGCAAGAACCACCGCCTCTTGACCGTCCCGCGCGCGGAAGGCGTTATGGAACACGGCAGGCAAGGTGATCTTGTCGTATTCAATGGTCGCCGTCTCCAGGCGGGGCGGATGGATCATCTGGCCCAGCAGCAGCCAGGGACGGCCCTCGCCGTGGAACAATTGACTCCACTGGACCATGAGATCGTGGTCGCTCGGCAAGGGCTTGCCCGTCCCGGCCACCGGCTCCAGGGGAGTCAACTGCATGTCGTCCAACCAAACCTTGCCCTTGCCCCGGACATTGAGCATGATGCGCAGCACATTGGCTCCGGTCGGGATCGCGAGCTCGACCGCGCCTTCCTGCCACACTCCGTTCGTGGTGGGTGGCAAGGGAATACTGCCGCCACCCAACCCCTTGAGGCCAGGAGCCAGCGCGCCGAAACTGAGCTGGTTCCCTTCCTGTACGCCTTCGGTCCGCAGCTTGATCGTGATCCGATAGGAATGGCCGGGGACCAAGCCACTGCGACCGATGGGAATGTTCTGGGCAACCTGAACGACATCGCCATCGCCGTTCTCCAGGAGCAGGCTGGCAGTTCCTTCCGCCACCGTCTCCGTATCGCGGCGGCAAGTGCCCTTCCAGACCTCGCCCTTCCAGCCGCCCACCCTGTCCCAGTACCGGGGGACATCCTGCGTCCACTCCTCGAAGTTGCCGTTCAGCAACAACGAGTTGTGCAGAACCCGCATCGACGGCACGAGGTGGGGTATCTGGCCGTTGACCAGGCAGTAGGCCTGGCAGACCGGATCGTTCCCGCGCGGATTGCTCTGGAAAACCGGCAGGAAATCGTGGTAGACATAGCCATAGACCGAAGCAGGCACTTCGCCTGGGGTCTGAGCCCGACGACCGACGACCTCGAAGTCCCGGTAGTCCTGAATGCCCACGCGGTGGTTGAACCACTCCTGCGGCTCCTCGACCCCGAGCACGAAATCGGGTGTACCTGCCTTCCCCAAGGCCAACAGGCTCTGCAGTTGCTGGTCCACCACCTGGGTCTTCCACAACCCATTGCCCGGCATGTGCCCATGCTGCTCCGAGAAGCAGTCGGGGAAGGCCCCGCGCACCACCTGGTCCACCTGCACCATGTCCGCGCCGATGCCCAGGCAGCCCTTGGCGATATCGTCGAACCACTGGCGCGTCCACGGATCGCCCGGACACATGGAGGCATTGCTGCCACCATGGAGCCAACTCCGGGAGCCGATTCGGGGCTTGCCGTTGGCATCGATGGAAACGTGGTCCATCCCCCCCGCCTCGGCGAAGTGCTCGCGGTCGTCCCAAGCGAAGGTGTCGCCCTCGCCCTTCTGGTAGCTCACGGTCCAGTGATAGCCCGAGGGCCACAGGAAGACATGGCCGTTTCGCTTGCGCACGGTCTCCACCAGCTTGGCGAAGACCTCGGCAGAAGGAAACGGCGGGAAGTAGTCGGGAGCCACCCAGGAGCCGTGCTTCTCCCAGCCCCAGAAGGTCACGGCCAACGGCATCCCCGCAAAATAGGGGTCCCAATAGCGTTCAAACCAGCGGTCGATCATCTCGGGATCGGCCAGCCAGTTCCGGCTGAAGCGGACATGCGTGGGGCCGGTCTTCATCCAGGCGGGGACATCGGGCCGATCGGCAAACCGATGCGCGCACCAGGACTGGCCTAGCGCCCAAGCCCGGTAGATGTCCGCCGCGTCCCGCCAATCGGTGGGCGTGCCGACAAAGGGCCGGACCAGAGTATCATAGGGCATGGTCACACTGCCAACCCCAGTGACGGCATGGCGCCAGTACAGCAGGAGCCCTTGGTCATTGCGCTGCCCGTAGAGCCACTTCTCGTAACCCTCGCCGTCGCAGGCCATGGTCATCACGCCCCCCGCCGGATCGTAGGCGCAACCGAACTGGGCGGACAACACGCCGCCCATGGAGGCCCCCTTCTTCCACTGGTCGGGCTGGGAGCCAATCCCCCCCTTGGGATGGCCAACCACGACCGCGTCGTCCGTGCCCGACTCACCAAAAGGCACGCCGAGTTCCACCCGTGGTGCCTCGAACCGTTGCAGCGTCACTCCCGGCGGCACGTCGGCGGAGCAGCGCCAGCGCAGAGCTTCATCGTCGGGTCCCAGCCGCACGCTCATCCGCACCTTCAGCGCCGAAAGATCGAGCCCGTTCCGTTCCGGGAAGCCGCTTCCCTCGGCCTCGACCACCGCTTCGTCGCCTTCCTGCTTCACCGTGCAGGCAAACGCCGTCGCATCATGGCTATAGAGGCGGATCTCTCCCTTTCCAGAAGCCCACAGCCCGACCCCAAACCAGTTCCCCGACGGCACCAGCAGATTGCGTCCGCCAGGAGTTTCCAGCCGGACCAGGCCGCCCGTTTTGACCGTATCGAACGCCGCCACCAGTTTCCCGGAGGTCAGTGTGATCCGTCCCTCGGACTGCTCGAACTGGACTGGGGCCGCCCCCAGACTCCCTACCACGACCAACAACGGCAACACGCAGGAAACCGAACGCATGATGGTACTCCTCAAAGTGGATAAACCCGGATGCCCCGCAAGATAGGCGCATATACCACCGCGTGCCACCCTCTTCGCATCTTCGCGGCTTCGCGTGAGTTCCTGGACCGCAACGCCCAATAACGGTATGGTGTGTCCATTCCTCGTGCCATATGGGGGACCCTCCATGATTGCCCTGCGTTCAGGCCTTCTGGCTCTGCTCTGCGTCTTTCCGCTCTGCGCCGCCCCGCGTGCCGTCACCGTCACGGTCGAGGCGGACAGTGCCGCGGCAGGTTACGGGGCCGCGAACGCCCTGGACGGCGATCCCAGCACCATGTGGCACACGCCATGGGGAACGGGCGAGACCAAACTGCCCCATGCGTTGACCATTGATCTGGGTTCCGCCTATGCCCTGACCGGGTTCCGCTACCAGCGGCGGCTCGACGGGGCCAACGGCTGCGTGCAGCAATACGCGGTCCGGGTCTCGCCGGATGGGAAGACCTGGGGAGAACCGGTGGCGCAAGGCACTTTCGCGCAGAAGGCCGGAGCGGAGACGGTCCTCTTTGCCCAGCCGGTCACGACCCGCTACGTGCAATGGCAGGCCCTGTCGGAGATCAACGGTCGGCAGTGGTCCTCGGCCGCCGAGTTGGAGTTGCTGGCCGACGGCATCCAGTTCCGTGCGGAGCCTACGCCGGACGCCCACCACCACGGCCTGTCCGCCGCGTCGGTGGCGCGCAAGCGTCAGGGTCCCGATACCTCGACCCTGGCCGGGGCAATGGAACTGGCCCAACTCACCCTCGCCTTCGTCCAGGAAGCCGCGCCACGGCCCGATTTGGCCGCCGAACTGGCCGCCTTGGAGAAACGCGTCGGCGAGAAGACGGAGGATGAAGCATTGCGCCAAGAAGCCCTGGCCCTGCGCCGGAGGATCATCTTCTCCCATCCCGCCCTCGCCTTTTCCCGGTTGCTCATCAACAAGCGCCCTCCCCCCACCTTCCAGCACCAGACCGACCAGTACCTGGGCCGCCACAACGGGATCGGCGACGGCCCGGTCATCCTCGACCACTGGCAG
>QKCY01000557.1 GCA_003245525.1 Victivallales bacterium
GGATGGTGGGCTATTCCGCCGCCGACCGCGCGGCCATTCTGGACGAGATGCGCGACTGCCTCCGCCAGGAGACCGCCTACATCTGCCGCGAACCCGAATGGCGCGCCGATGCCATCGCCACCTGGGAAAAACTCGGGGGAACGGTCGCCGAACTGAACGCGATCTTCGCCGCAGCCGACGCCAAGCCCCAGGTCTAGGAATGCTTCGGTAGCCACGAACCTTCACGAAAACCACGAAAGGGAGAAGACGGCTGGCTCTTTTCCTGTGAGTTCCGGTACTCCTTCGTCGATGCTCTTGTCCTCCGACAGGAAAGCCTCGCGCAGAGGCGCGGAGACGCAGAGACAAGACCGGAAGACTCTCCGGCCAGCCAGTTCCTTCCCCTGCGTTTCCTCTGCGCCTCTGCGCCTCTGAGACCACCCATTTGGTTGCGACCAACGGCTGCTCTATGCGTTTTCGTGGGATTCGTGGCTCCCTCCAAGGAGTTTGAAGAATGACGATGCCTACCCCAACCGCTGCCCAACTCGCCTGGCAACGTGCCGAACTCGGCATCGTTTTCCATTACGACATGTGTCTCTTCGCGAGCGAGCGCTACCACCAGGCCACCAACCGGAATACGCCCTACGCTGACGCCTGCCGGTTCGCCCCGGAGGCGCTGGATACAGATCAATGGGTGGCGACCGCCAAGGCGGCGGGGGCGCGGTTCGCCATTCTTACGGCTTCCCACGAGACCGGGTTTCGGCTGTGGCAGTCCGACGCCAATCCCTTCTGCCTCAAGGCGACGACGTGGGGTGGCGGCAAGCGGGATCTGGTGGGGGAGTTCGTGGCCAGTTGCCGCCGGGCGGGGATTCAGCCGGGCGTCTACTTTGGGGCGCGCTGGAACGGCCAGTTGGGCGTGCTGGATTTCCGGGTCACCGAGCGGAGTCCCCTGACCCAGGCCGCGTACAACCGGCTGATCGAGGCCGAGGTCGAGGAGCTCTGCTCGCGCTACGGCGACCTCTTCGAACTATGGTTCGATGGCGGTATTCTGGCCCCCGCCGACGGTGGGGCGGATGTGTTGCCCATCTTCGCCAAGCACCAGCCGAACTGCCTGTTCTACCACAGCAACCAGCGCCGCGACGCCCGCTGGGGCGGCACCGAGACCGGTACCGTTGGCGATCCCTGCTGGGCAACGATCAACCTGAAACGGATCGAGACCGGCGAGGACCGCCACGGCGATGTCCGCGACTACCTCCGTCACGGCGACCCCGAGGGCACGGCGTGGTGTCCGGCCATGAGCGATGCGCCGTTGCGCAACCACGAGTGGCTGTGGACGCCGGACGACGAGGCGAAGATCGAGCCCCTCGACCGGCTGGTGCAGATGTACTACCAGTCGGTGGGGCGGAACTCCACCCTCATCCTCGGCGTCACCCCCGACCGGCGGGGGCTGGTGCCCGATGCCGACGCCGCCCGTTTGGCCGAACTCGGCGACGAGATCGCCCGCCGTTTCCGGGCCACTGTTGCCACCACCAGCGGCGAGGGCAGCGAAGTGGATCTTGCCCTGCCCGACCGTCGGTTCGACCACATCGTCCTCCAGGAGGACATCCGTCAAGGCGAACGCATCCGGGAGTACGAGGTGGTCGCAACCACCCCGACCGGAGAACAGGTCGTGGCCACTGGCACCTGTATCGGGCACAAGCACATTCATCCGGTCGGCTCCATGTCCGCAAGCACCTTGCGTCTGCGGGTGAAACAGAGCACGGGAATCCCGCAGGTGCTTGCCCTTGCGGCGGTTGCTTCGGCCGACTGCTGACCCCTTCCGTGCGCCAGACTGGCAGTGGCGTTGACGCCCCGGCGGCGGAGAGCCATACTAGGAGGCCACCGGATCGACCGACCGATTCAGCCCGCCGGAGAAGCCCATGAGCCGCGACATTGCCCGCAACGCCATCCTTCTGCGTCCGAATCCGCGTATCGCCCACACTGAGTACTCCGTCTCTACCTACCATCACGGGGCGCTGAACGCCGTCCTCGGCACGCGGACCACGCCCGGCGAGGATGCCCGGCGGTTTCACGATGCCTGGGACATCGACTTCCTCTTTGGCGTGAACGACGGCCCGGTGGGCTGGGGCCAGCGGGGCCGGGTCAGCGACATGGGGCATGCCGACTACGCGGAGAACGGGACCGACCGCCGCGAGCACACGGCCTGCCCCTTCACCGACCCCGAAGAGGTATTGGCCTTCAACGCGGTGAAGGAATACGGCCTACCGGACTTCGCCGAACTGGTGCGCTTCTACGAGGAGAGCTACCAGCGCAATCTGGCCGCGAACCCGAACCAGCTCTGCACGGGCGGCTACTACAAGACCATCATCTCCGGGGCCATCCAGGCCTTCGGCTGGGACATGCTGCTCCTGGCGGCGGCGGACCAGGAACGCTTTGCTCAGGTGCTCGCCAGCTTCCGCGACCTGACTCTCCATCACGTCAAGGCCTGGGCCGAGACTTCCATCGAGGTCTTCATCCAGCACGACGACTTCGTCTGGACCGAGGGTCCCTTCGTCCACCCCGACTTCTACCGCCAGGTCATCATCCCCTTCTACGGCGAGTTCTGGGATGTGCTCCACCGGGCGGGCAAGAAGGTCCTCTTCTGTAGCGACGGCCGCTTCGACATGTTCATGCACGACCTCGCCAAACAGGGCGCGGACGGCTTCATCTTCGAGCCCATGAACCCCTTCGCCTGGGTGGTGGAGCACTTCGGTGCCACCCATTGCCTGGTGGGCAGCGCGGTGGATTGCCGCACCATGACCTTCGGCACCTGGGCGCAAGTGAAGGCCGAGATGGACGAGACCCTCGCCCTGGCCGACCGCTGCGCCGGGCTTATCTGGGCCGTCGGCAACCACATGCCCGCCAACATCCCCACCGACATCTGCCTGAAGTACATGGACTACCTGCGCGCCCACTGGGCGCGGTAGACCGGAAACTGCTACCATGGCGCGTGAGTCCTACCAACCTCCCTATCGGATCTCCGCCGCTGTGCCCGGTCTGGCGGCAGAGATCGGGGAAGCGGTAGGGCGGCTGGCCGGACGCGCCGAAGCCGCCGCCACTCCATACCTGCGGCGAGGCAACCGAATCCGGACGATTCAGGCTTCCTTGGCCATCGAAGGCAACACCTTGACCCTGGAACAGGTGACAGCGGTGCTCGATGGGAAGCGGGTGCTGGGTTCCCCGCGCGAAATCCAGGAAGTGCGTAATGCCTTTGCCGCCTACGACCAGATGGCGACATGGTCGCCCTATTCGCGGGCCGATCTTCTGGCTGCCCACGCCCTGCTCATGGCAGGGCTGGTTGACCACCCCGGCCATTTCCGCTCTGGTGGGGTGGGTATCCAGAATAGGTACTGGCATCGTCCACATCGCCCCGCCTGCCATCCGTGTTCCAGAATTGGTCGGGGACCTGCTGGCCTGGCTGGAAAACACCGGCGAACACCCACTGGTTGCCGGCTGTGTCTTCCACTATGAGTTTGAGTTCATCCATCCCTTTCTGGACGGCAACGGACGCATGGGCCGCCTGTGGCAGACACTCGTCCTCAGCCGCTGGCAACCCATCTTTGCGCTCCTGCCAGTGGAAAGCGTAGTTCGCGAACGCCAAGGCGAATACTACACAGCCCTGGCCCGTTCGGACCAGGAAGCGAGTTCCACCGTATTTATCGAATTCATGCTCGGCGCAATCCTCCAGGCAACCCATGCCTTGGCAATAGGGACCGACCAAGTAACCGACCAAGTAACCGACCAAGTTCGCCGTTTGCTGCGAGTCATGGGGGAGGTACCGCAGAGTGCGGTCCAGTTGATGGAAAAACTCGGTCTCTCCCACCGGCCGACTTTTCGCCAGAACTATCTGCACCCCGCCTTGGCTGCCGGTCTGATCGAGATGACGCATCCCGATACCCCACAGGCCCGCAACCAGCAGTATCGCCTGACTCCTGCCGGGAAACGAATCGCGGAATGAGACGACACCCCATGATGCTTCCGCCTTGGGTCCTGCTCTATCGTTCGTGCTGGCGTTTGCTGCCCATTCACGCAGGCGTGAACGGGTCGCTGGTCTGGAAGTCCTCGGGCGAGGAGAGACGTATATTCCTGTTGTTGCCTTCCGAGACTGGCACCCGATTGGGGAGAAACAGTGCAGCATACAGATGTCGAACTGGCAGATATTGTCCTTGACCCGTACGTCGAGTTCTTCGCCTATCGCCAGGAACCGCTCTGGCAGCAGGTTCTGTCGCGGAATGCCATGCAGGAGGGAGCCCCTATCTGTCCGCTGCGGACGGACCGTGGCACGCTCTATGCCGTGGTGGATTTCGGCCTGGAGATGGCTTTGCCTCCGAATGAGTGGGCCCAGTTCCTGGAGAGGAACGGGGAGACAGCGAAGTGGCAGGGGCTCCGCGGAACAGCGGGCACTTCCTCCCTACCCCAGGACGAAGCGACCAAGTACCAACTCTGGCAAGAAGCTAGAACCGCGACCGACACACTCGACTACCAGCAGACCAAGGATCGCGGGTGGGGACACTGCGATGCATTCCTCGACGCCGTCGAGGAGCGGCTGGCTATCTCGTTGCCTCGGGAACTGCGCGAGTTCTACAACAGCCCGAACGAGCGGGAGTGCGGCGATCTCCGGGTGGTGTCGCCAAAGGAGTTTGGCGAGGTCGCTACCTGTGCCTATCCGCCGCGGTATCTGAGTCTCGCGTTCTACGGCAACGGCGACGAAGTGGGTCTGTACTTCCCCCGCCTGAGCACCCGTCCGTGGATCGTGGAATGGAGCCATGAGACCGAAGGCCTGTCGCCGGTTACGGCTGACCTTCCCCGGTTCTTCGCCTGTCCCATCGCTCTGTCGAGCCAGCCGTACCTGTTCCCCGGCCCCAAGGTACTTCCGCCCAAGCGCGGTGTCCTGTGCCGTTTCCTCGACTGGCTCCGCCGTCCGTGGCGCCGCACTGGCGCCTCGGATGCTCAAGAACAAGGCACACCGGACGCGGAAGACCTGTTCGGTTGGCCCGATGACAGTGAGACCGCGAAAGACAGCGCCATGCGGTGGAGGAAAGACGAGACGAGCGTGGTTCCGGCGGCGATGGGGATCTCGGAGATGGCACGAAAGGCCCTGCTCAGCGGGTGTCTTTCCGGCGACATCCCCAAAGACGACCTGCTGTTCCCACAGGATGAGGACATGGTTCCAGAGCAGGTCTCGCCCCAACGGGAATCAGCCCCTGGCGATGCTCCCGAACTGCTGGTCCAGTTTGGCGGAACCCCGCCCGAACTGGAACTGCTCAAGCCCTTCTGGTTCACCCCGGAGTTTACCCGGCCGCGTTTTGGTCTCCTGAATCCGGTTCAGGAAGCGGATGATCTGCTCGGGCCCCTTCTCGCTCGGTTCTCTGCCACCGACGGCGTGCCGGGTCTGGTGCGTGCCCATTTCAGGACTCCACTGGACGTACTCGCCTCCGCCACATGGCTTGCTTTTTCCCAGTCTCTGGCCGAAGCCGGGTATTGGGCAGAGGCAATGCAGGCGCTGGACAACGGCCAAGTGGTGCTTCGTCAGGCACCATTTTACGGTGATCCGCCGACCGGAAGGGAGTGGGGAAGCGAAGCCGTCAGAGCCGACCAAGCCGCCATTCTCCAGTGTCGGCAACAGCATCTCGCGGCATGGCAGCAGCCGTTGGAGGCCGAATGGCTGGAGAGAGCGGGCAGGTTCGTGTGACATCGCAACAGCGATGATGCGCGCCACGGGCGGGCCGGATCAGCTCATCCAGGACTCTCGCACTGGCTACCAGCCGCGGTGGACCTACATTAGCGGTGCCCTTCGTCCAGCAATGGGATACCCGCCATGCCGAAGCTATTCCGCTCCCTTTTCGCCATTCTCCTGGTTGCCGGTTCGCTCCGCGGGGCGGAGGCGTTGGACCAGGCCCTGCGCAGTGTGGTGCGCATCCAATCCACCACCATGCAGCCCGATCTGACGGCGCCCTGGAACGTGGGGCGCATGGCGCGCGGGACCGGCAGCGGTTTCGTGATCGAGGGGCAACGGGTGATGACCAACGCCCATGTGGTCAGCAATGCCCGCTTCCTGGGCTTGCAGCGTCCCGACAGTCCCCGCATCTTCCCGGCTACCGTCGCCTTCGTGGCGCACGACTGCGACTTGGCCATTCTCGCGGTGGAGGACGGCAGCTTCTTCGACGGCCTCCAACCCCTGTCCTTCGGTGGGGTGCCCCGGCTCGACTCCGCCGTGGCCACCATCGGCTACCCCATCGGCGGCCAGCGCATGTCGGTGACGCGCGGCATCGTCAGCCGCATCGAGTTCCAGTCCTACGCCCATTCGGGACTGGACGCCCATCTCACCATCCAGACCGATGCCGCCATCAATCCCGGCAACAGCGGCGGCCCCGTGGTGCAGGACGGCAAGGTGGTCGGTGTCGCCTTCCAGGGCATTCCCGGGGCCATGGCCCAGAACACGGGCTACATGATCCCCACCCCGGTCATCGAGCGCTTTCTGGCCGACATCAAGGACGGTCGCTACGACGGCTATCCCGAGCTGGCCATCAGCACCTTCAACCTGCTCAACAAGCCCGCCCGCGACCGGCTAGGCCTGCCCGCGGACAATCTGGGCCTGCTGGTCACCGATGTGCAGCCCCAGGGTGCCTGCGATGGCTTGCTCCAGCGGGACGACGTCCTCCTGAGCATCGATGGGCATCCGATCATGAGCGACGGCCAGATCGAACTGGGCGGCGAGCGCCTGCTCATGGTCGAGGTGGTGGAGCGCAAGTTCATCGGCGACACCGTGGTTTTCGGCGTCCTGCGGGATGGCAAGCAGCGGGAGGTGAAGGTGACGCTCAAAGGGGCCTGGTTCTATCGCTACCGGGCTCGCGAGTATGACACGCTGCCCCGCTACTTGGTCTTCGCCGGGCTGGTCTTCCAGCCCCTGAACCTCGATTTCATGCGTACCTACCAGCCCAAGGACCCCGATCTGCTGGACGCCTACGAGTTCTTCATCGACGACTGCGTCTACGTGGAACGCCCCGAACTGCTGGTCCTGAGCAGCATTCTCGCCGATCCCATCAATACCCAGCTCAACCGGTTCACGATGAGCGTGGTGGAGAGCGTGAACGGCCAACCGATCGGCACGCTGGCCCAGCTCGATGCCGCACTCTCGGCTCCGGCCGAGCGCTATGTCATCACCTTCCAGGGGGCCGACTGGCCCCTGGTTCTGGAGGCCGACAAGGTGGCGGCGGCCCACGACCGCATCGCCCAGCAGTACGGCATCGCCAAAGACAAGAATCTCGGCAAGGCCCTGAACGAGGAGTAGCGCCATGAAGACCTCCCTTTCCCTCGCTGTCGCTCTTCTCCTGCTGGCCTGCCACCTCCCGGCGGCACCCGGCGTCGGTGGTTCCTATGAGCCTTCGGTGCTGCGGGTGCGGGTCACCCGCCAGAGCTACGACTTCATCCGTCCCTGGCAGAAGGAGTCTCCCGAGCAGGTCGGCGGGCTTGGGGTCGTGCTTGGTCCCGACCGGATTCTGGTTCCCGGTTGGCTGTTGGCCGATGCCACCCTCGTCGAGGTGGAACGGATCGGCGACGGCAGCCGGTGCGAGGCCACGGTCGAATGCGTCGACTACACCGCCAACCTGGGTCTGATCCGGCCCAAGGATGCGGATTTCGCCCAGGCCCTGAAGCCGCTGAAGATCCGCGACATGGCAAAGCGGGGCGACCGGGTGACTGCCGTGCAGTTCGAGGGCAACGGGACGCCCAGCATCAGCGAGGGGACCATCAAGGGGGCGGAAGTGGCCGTGCCGCCGGGTGCGCACTCCTCCTTCCTCGTCTATCGGGTCGCCATCGATCTCGAACTGGGCAACACTGGCATCACCCCCTTCTTCCGGCGGGGCAAGCTGATCGGACTCATGGTCGGCTACGACAAGTCCGGGAGCACGGCAACGCTGATTCCCAGCCCCGTGATCCAGCACTTCCTGACCGATCTGGAGGATGGTTCCTACGATGGTTTCCCTCTGGCAGGCTTCACCACCGTCGCCATCCGCGATCCCCAGTTCCGTCGCTACCTGGGTATGGAGAACGGTGAGCCCGGCGTCTACGTGACCGGTGTCGTCCCCGGCAACCCGGCGGCCAAAGCGGGCTTGCAGAAGGCCGACATTCTGGTGAGCGTGGACCACTACACCATCGATCGCCATGGCCAATACGAGGACCCGAACTACGGGCCCCTCTCTCTGTCCTACCTCTTCAGCACCCGGCGGCAGGCGGGCGAGAAGGTGATCTGCACCGTGCGCCGGGGCGAGGAGGTCCTGGAACTGACCATGACCCTCGACTACATGGCGAGGGACGACTACCCAGTGCCGGCGGCCTATGTGAGCGACCGTCCGCCGCGTTTCCTGATCGCGGGCGGCTTCGTCTTCCAGCAGCTCAGCGATTCGCTGCTCCAGATGTGGGGCGACGACTGGGAGACCAAGGCGCCCCGGCGGCTGACCCGCATCGCCCGCCACCAGTGGGATCTGCTCCAACCCGGCGAGCACGCGGTGGTCCTGACTCGCGCCCTGCCCACCCCCGAGAACATCGGCTACGAGAATCTGGCCTTCCTGGCGGTGGAGACGGTCAACGGCAAGGCAGTGAAGAGTGTCCGCGACGTGGCCGATGCCATCCAGAACGCCGGTCCCGTGCAGTACCATGTGGTGCATTTCGCCGAATCGGATGCTCCGGACCTCGTCATACCGGCGGGCACCATGGACTTGGCCGACCGCTTCGTGCGCGAGCGGTACGGCATTTCCCAACTCATGCAGCTCGACTGAGCCCGAGGATTTCCCCTATGCAACGGTTCAACGACGGTCGCGACTGGTTCTTCGAGAAACGCTTCGGCATGTTCGTTCACTGGGGCGTCTACGCCGTGCCCGGCTGGCATGAGCAGCTCCAGTGGCGGGGCGACGTGCCCAAGGCCGAGTACGTCAAGCTGGTGGACCAGTTCAATCCCGTGCTGTTCAACCCGGACCAGTGGCTGGACGCCATCCAGGCCGCGGGCATGGAGTACATCTGCTTCACCACCAAGCACCACGACGGCTTCTGCATGTGGGATACGGCCCAGACCGACTACAGCATCATGCACACGCCCTACGGCAAGGACGTGCTGGCCATGTTGGCCGAGGCCTGCCACCGGCGCGGTGTCCGCCTCTGTCTGTACTACTCCTGTCCCGACTGGCACCAGCCGAACTCCATCAATTTCGGCGGCGACCACCAGCTCAAGGCCCCCAATCCCGGCGACCAGCCCGACCTGCTGAAGTACGTGGCCTACGTGCAGGCCCAGATCACCGAGCTCTGCACCAACTACGGCCAGATCTCGGCCTTCTTCTGGGACATTCCCCCGAAGATCAACATTCCCGAACTGAACGACACCCTCCGCCGTCTTCAGCCCGGCATCATGATCAACGACCGCGGGTTCGGCCCCGGCGACTACAGCACTCCCGAACGCCACGTGCCCGACGGCAAGGGCTTCTCCCGTCCCACCGAGGCCTGCCAGTCCATCGGTCGCCAGAGCTGGGGCTGGCGCGAGGACGAGGACTACTACTCCGACCTCCTCCTCATGCAGTCCATCGACAAGATCCTGGCCATGGACGGCAACTACCTGCTGAACGTGGGTCCGAAGCCCGACGGCACTCTCCCTGCCGAGGCCATCCGCATCCTCCAGCGCCTCGGCGACTGGTTCGGCCGGGTCCGCGAATCGTACTACGGAGCCGAGCCAGCTTCCCATCTGATCGCGGGCGGCGAGGCCATGCTGACCCGCAAGGGCAACAGCCTCTACGTGCATTTCCCCAAGCCGCCCGCCAGCACTGGGATTATGCTTAATCCCCTGCGCATCCAGCCTGAGCGGGCTGTCCTGCTCAACGACGGCCGCGAGCTCCGCGCCGCCGTCGAGCTGGTGCCCACCTTCTGGCAGGCAGGCCCCTACCTCCGCATCAGCGGCATCCCGCTCAACGAGTTGGCCGGCGAAGTCCCCGTCATCCGGCTCGACTTCGCCGACCTCACCGCCGCTCTCGCCGCCAACGACGGCACTGTGGGCAAGGAATACCTGCTGTAGGCGCTAGGCGCTGAAGTTGGGCAGGTAGGCACCCATCCCCTGGAGGCGGGTCTGGAGCTCGCTCACCGCAAAGCCGCGGGTGTCGGTGCCCTTGTCGATGGCGATGGCTGCCGCCATGCCCGCTGCCTGGCCGGTGATGTAGCAGCCGGGCATCACCCGGATGGAACCCTGGATAGGCCGGTCGGCGCTGACGCAGCGACCCGTGACCAGCAGGTTGGTCAGGCCCTGCGGGGTGAGGATGCGGTAGGGGATGCCGTAGCTCTCGCCCCGGTTGTAGCGCAGGCTCTTGCGGAACTCCTCCTCGAACTTCGCGTAGGACTTGGCATCAGGCTTCGAGGGATGAATGTCCACGGGGTAGCAGTAGCGGCCGATCTCGTCGGCGAAGACGGCGCGGGCCTTGAAGTCCTCGACGTTCAGGACGTAGTCGCCGGTGATCCGGCGGGTCTCGCGGATGCCGAAGAGGGAACCGGTGGCCACCAGTTCCAGGTTCTCGTAGCCGGGGATGTACTTGCGGTAGAAGCTCTCGAACTCGGGCATCCGCTGGCGGGCGATGAGGAAATGCTCGGTGAGGGAACGCTCGTCCGTGGCGTTGATCCCGAACGCATGGCCGATATTGCCGCCGGTGAGGTGGTTGCCCACCCGCCACATGCCGGGGTGGTGGGGGTCCTTCACGGTGAAATGGCCATCCTCAAAAGACTTGAAGAGGGTGTCTTGGACGCTGACCCCAGAGGCCCGGAAGCGCTCGAAGTCCACATCGGCCCACAGGCTGCACAGGGTGCCGGGCATCATGTTGCCCTCGGCGTCGCCCATCTCGAAGGGCGCTCCGGCCCAGGCGGCCAGGTCGCCGTCGCCGGTGCCGTCCACGAACATCTTGGCGGAGACCGCGAAGAAGCCGCTCTTGCCGTGGCAGATGGCCTGTTCCAGATGGCCGTCCTTGGCGACCACGTCCACCACCTGGGTCATCAGGCTCAGTTCGATGCCCGCCTCGACCAGCAGCCGGTCGTAGACCCGCTTCATCAGTTCGGCCGGAATGGCGTTGGTGCTGAGAGGCGTATCGGGTCCCTTCTCGGCGCTGAGGGCGTCGAGCACCTCGCGGCCGATGCCCTCGGCCAGGAAGTTCACCCCGTCGCCGAAGGTCATGAAGACCGGGATCATGCCCGCCGTGCCCATCCCCCCGAAGCAGGAATGCCCTTCGGCCAGGAACACCTTCTTGCCCTGGCGTGCGGCCACCAGCGCCGCCGCGATACCGCCCGGGCCGCCGCCCGCAACAAACACATCGACCTCGTGCCGGACCGGGATACTGCGGGAATAGGTAATGCTGGCAGCCATGGCAAAATCATCCTATGGGAATGGGGAAAACGAAGCGCAAACCGTAATGGAAGGGAGCTCGTTACGCAAGTGAAGGAGCGCTCTCGCATCCTCTCCACCATCGGTAGCTCCGGGTTGAACCGGCGGCGGGGGGCACGATGGTACTGGCGTGTGGTTCCTCCCAACGACTAGCCCTGCGCGACGAGGCGAGCGATGAATTTCCGGAATGTCAGTCTCGAACTGAGTCTCAAGCCTTTCTGGGACCCCTCCCCGGCCGGGATGGAGGCCGTGGCCCGGCATCTGTTCGGCCAATGGAGCGCCCTGCTGAAGGGGGCCGAGCAGGTCTCCGTCATGATGTGGACCTCCGACGGCTCGGAAATCCTGGACTACCGGGGCAGTTTGGACGACACCTTCGAATGGGCGAAATGGGTCGGCGTGGCCAATCCCCACTACCCCCCCATCGATCCGAACCATCCCGAGGCGGACAGCTTCCACCGCAAGCCCCGGCTCTACCGGCCCGATCCCCCGGCCTACACCTACGGGATGCTGAAGCAGTTGGTGGCGATCCTGAAGCGGATCGGGCGCCAAGTCACGGGTCTGCCGGTGCGCGTGGGCACCACCTTCGATCCTGGCCCGGAGTTCTCGGTCTCCACCTTCAAGTACCAGCGCCATCCGGAAATCTGCATGGGCAACACCATGGGCAAGGGCAGCATGGTCTGCTGCTACGCCGAGCTCCACGCGGATCAAGAGGTCTATGCGGGCTACCCGAACGGAATTCCGGAGGGCACCCCTTTCGGCGAGTTCCTGGGCCGCCAGACCCGCCATTTCGCGGCGGATCTGGATTTCGACTTCCTCTGGCTCTCCAACGGTTTCGGCTTCGGGCTGGAAACCTGGGGACTGCGAGGGGCGGTTTTCGACGGCAAGGAGTTCTCGGCGGATCGTTGCGAGGAAGTCCGGCGCAAGAGCATGGTCTTCTGGGAATCCTTCCGGCGCGAGTGCCCGCTGCTGCCTCTGGAAACCCGGGGCACGAACCTCTCCACCGGCATGGATTTGGCCTCGGACGCCGTCCCGCTGCGCGAGATCTACGACTCGGTGCCCGATCTGCGGCCTCCGCCGAACTCACCCTGGGCGGCGCTCAACGGCGACTTCGGCCTGGAGCTCGTGGGTTGGATGAGTCACGTGGCCGAGATGCCCGGCGACCGCTTCCCGTTCCGCTTCTACAGCCATGATCCGTGGTTCCTCAACAGCCCCTGGCTGGACCGCTACCAGCGCGAGGCCCACGACATCTTCCTGCCCCTGACCGTGGGTCGGCTCGACCAGACGGGTACGGTGCGCATCCCCACCGACCTCAACTTCCTCAGCGCCGACGACTCCCACGGCGAGTTGCCCGACCAGGTGCCAAACGAGGTGACGCCCCACATCCTGTGGATGCGCGACCACGCGCCCGACCAGCCTGGCCCCATTGTCTGGGTCTATCCCTTCGACGAGTACCACGCCTGGACCTTCGGCACGCCGAGCCGTATCGAGGAGGTCTTCTTCGGTGACTGGTTCATGCGCGGCGCGGTGAACCAGGGCCTGCCCTTGAACACGGTGGTGAGCACCGGCAATCTGGCCAGCGTCATGGCGACGGCCCCGGAGCGGCTGGCCGAGTCCATCCTGCTCTCGCCGGTGCCGGATGCCGGGACCGCCTGGGAGAAGGCCCTCCTCGCTCATTGGGAACGGGGCGGTCGCGTCCTGCTCTACGGTCCCCTCGACCATGCCAGTCCCGAGCTTGCCGCCTATCTGGGCTGCACCATGGCGGAACCCCTGGAAGGGGAGTTCCAACTGACCGTGAACGGCGGCGCGGACATCCTGGAACAGGCTGCCTACGGTTCCGTCCTCAGCCATACGCCCCTGTTCTCCGCAGGCGGTCTCCGCGAGGCCACTGCCAACCAGCCGCTGGCTGTCGCCACGCGCGACGGGGTCCAGCGAGTGGTGGCGGCCACTGGCGAGCGGGTGGCCTGGGTGCGCGGCACCGTGGCCTGCGATCCGAACCGGACCAGCGGGCATCTCCTGATGCCGCTCGATCCGGCCCAGTTCTACCCGGCGGAAATGCTGGTGCGCGTGGCCCTGCACAGCCTCGGTTTCGAGCTGGCCATCGAGAAGATGCGGCCCCGCCTCACCACGCCCATGGTTTGCGTGTCCCGGCATGACAACGGGTTCATCTTCGCGGGCTACAGCGCGGACACCACCGCCGCCATCCAGTTGCGTCTGCCCCAGGGGGCACCGGTGCTGGACAACACCGAGACGCGGATCGTGGACGGGCGTTCGCGCCACACCCCGCCGAAGTCGTGGGTGGCGGAGTGCCGCGTGTTCGTCGAGCAGGCCGATCCCGGTCCGGTGGGTTGCCGTACCCGCCATTCGGGGCACCCCAGCGTGCGCGAACGGCTGGAGGTGAACGGGCTTGCCGACGCCACTGTCCGTTTCTATCCCAAGGCCGGCACGGCGGAGAAGGTGGTGATGTCCCTGAACATGGGGGTTCCCTGCCTTGGCGCGCCCCGCGTGACCTGGACCGAGAAACGGGATGCCTGGGGTCACTACCTGGAAGCCACTGCGGTCTCTGGCTTGCTGATGATCTCCTGGTAGCGCCGCCCCGAACAACCGTGGTGCGGACCGGATCGCCTGCGAAATGCTGGCGAGAACCGCCTCTGAAAAAACAGTCATGGAACGCCGGGAATTGCCTGGCGTTCTTTGACTTGCTGCCTGTAAGGGGTACTATTGCCCCTTAGTCGTATTGTCGCCTGGACAGGACACGACTTCCGGTAAATGGGGCCGGGAATCGCGGACGGGCGTAACTTTGCGGAGAGTGAGAATATGGCCGGCGAGCCGGTGGTGGATCCTGCCCTGAGGACGGCAATCCTCAGTTGCATCGAGGAAGACGGGGGACCTATCTTCGGACACTACAAGACGAACTCCTTGGACCGGCGGCTGCTGACCCGGCTGGAAACGCTGGGTTGCCGGAACATCGAGGAGTATCTGGCGCGGCTGCGCAGCGAGGAGGCGGAGCGGCGCGCGCTGGTGGAGTCGCTGATGGTGGGGGTGACCTCCTTCTTCCGCGATCCATCGGTATACGACGCGATCCGGAGACAGGTGGCGGAGCCCCTGCTCTGCGCTGGCGAGGAGGCCCAGATCCGCATCTGGTCGGCGGCCTGTAGCACCGGCCAGGAACCCTATTCGCTGGCGATGCTCTTCGCCGAAGCCGCCGAGGACCTCGGCAAGCCCCTGCGGCTGCATATCTTCGCGACCGACATCTCGGGCCAGGCTCTACGCACCGCCTCCGTCGGCAGCTACAACGAGGAGGGGCTCGAAGGGCTCTCCGAGACTCGTCGGGAACGCTGGTTCACGCCGAACGGGGTCGGCCATTGGCAGGTCCGCGACGAGTTGCGCCAGATGATCACCTTCGCGCCCCACGACATCACCCGCGATCCCGCCTTTCCCCGGATGGATCTGGTCTGCGCCCGCAACCTGCTGATCTACCTGAACCAGGAAGGCCAGGAGCGGGCTCTGCAACTCTTCCATTTCGCCCTCCTGTCCGGCGGCGTGCTGGCGGTGGGCGAGAGCGAACTCACCTCCGGGCACCGCGACATCTTCCGCCCCCTGCCCACGGGGCCTGGTCTGCTGCGCAAGGTGCCCTTGGCGAAGACGGCGCAGGCGGATCTGGCCGCGCGCAACCGGGGCAGTCGGCTGCCAGCCGAATGGGAACCGCCGCTCGGTAGCGGCCGCGCCGGTTCGGGACGGCCCCAGATGGAACCCGCCGAAATGGTCGAGGCGTGGTTCCAGCAGCGGGGCGGGGCGGGGTTCTTCCTCGACGACCGCGAACGCGTGGTCTTCGCCTTTGGCGATGTCTGGCAGCACTTGCCGCCGCCCCGGGGGCGGCTGGCGGATTTCTCTCTCCGCGACCTGCCGGACGAGGCCCTGCGCATCTGTCTGCGCGACGCCTTGCGCCGGGCGGGCGAACAGCGCGAGGTCTACCACTTCGCCGTTCCGTCCCGTTCGGTCGCCATTCCCCTTGCCGGGCAGGTGGAGCCTTTCCTGCTGCCCTCGGGCGAGCCTGGCTACCTCCTGCTGCTGGAGCCAGGGACCGCCCTGCCTCCCGTCGCGCCGGGCAGTCTGGATCTGGAGGAAACCACCCGCGCCTATCTCGGCCATCTCGAACTGCGTTGCACCCATCTCGAGACCGAGTTGCAGGAGCAGTTGGCCCTGCGCAGCGACGGGGAGGAGCGGCTCCGTGCCACCAACGAGGAACTGCGGGCCGCCAACGAGGAACAGCTCAGCATCAACGAGGAGCTGCGGGCCACCACCGAGGAATTGCGGGAGAAGGTCAGCGAACTCACTGCCGCCAAGCAGGAGATCGAACGGAGCCACGAAACCCAGGCCGTGGCGGCGGCCGAGAAGACCGCCATCCTCGACCACCTGATGGAGGGTGTCCTCTACCTCACCACGGATTTCCGCTGCCAGTGGGCGAATGCCGCCGTCGCCGAGATCGGCGGCTGCCGCGTGGAGGATCTTCGCGGACGCCCCTGCCACGAGGCGTTGTTCGGTCTTTCCCATGTCTGTCCCGGCTGCCCGGCACTGGAGGTGCTGCAGACCGGCCGGAGCCATGAGCGGATGGCCCGCGAGATGCCGAACGGACGCACCATATGGCTGGCCGCGAGTCCGGTCTGCGACGAGCACGGCAAGCTGGTCGGCGTGGTGGAGCACTACCGCGATATCACCGACGAACTGCGGCTGAAGCAGGAGCTGGCCGAGCGGGAGCAGCTTTTCCGGGGGATCTACGAGGCCTCGCCTCTGGCCATCATGGTGTTCAACCGGTCGGGCAGCCTGGAACACGCCAATCCGGCCTGCCTCGCCATGTTCGGCACCGAGGGCAATCTGCCCGAGCTCCAGCGTCTCCGCCTATTCGAGCACTGGCGGCTGAACGGCCCCCAGAGCGAGCGGGTGCGGGCTGGCAAGACCGTGCGTTTCCAGTTCGATTTCGCGTTCCATGAGGCGCGGACGAACGGCCTCTACCGGACCACGCGCGACGACGTGGCCCGGCTCGACCTGACCGCGAGCCCCCTGCGTCCGGGGGCCGATTCCCCCGGGATCATCGGGTACTTGGTCCAGATCGAGGAGATCACCCAGCAGCACCAGGCCGAGCGCGAGCGCGAGCGGGTCGCCCACCAATACCGCGAGGTGTTCGATAACGCCAACACCATCCTCGTCCGCACCGGCCCGACCCTGCTGATCGAGGAACTGAACCGCGAGGCGGAACAGCTCCTGGACCTGCCGCGGGCCAACGCCCTGGGCCGGAACTTCGCCGAACTCCTGCTGCGGGACGCCAAGGCCCGGACCGAGCTCATCGCCACCATCGGTCGGGTCCTGGGCGGCGATCCCGTCCAGGGGTATCTGCTGACCGTGGCCCTCCGCGACGGCCAGACCCGGACCTGTCTCTGGAACCTGGTGCGGGCCACGGACGAGGAGGAACGGCCGGTGGGCCTCATCCTCTCGGGCACCGATGTCACCGAACGGCATGTGTCCGAGGAGCGCCGCCGGGAGCAGAACGAGCGGCTGCTGGAGGCCGAACACACCGCGCGCATGGGGCACTGGCAGTGGTGCGACGGCAGCGGCCACGCCGTGTTCTCGGCCGGCGCCCGCCGGGTGTTCGGCCTGGAAGCCAGCGAAGGACCGGTGAGCGACGAGACCTTCTGGGCCATGATCCATCCCGAAGACCGGGCGCTGGTGGCGGCCGCCAACCGGGAGACCATCGCCACCGGCGAGTCCCGCGAGGTCACCTACCGCCTCCTGCCGGCGGATGGCGGTATCCGCTGCATCCGCGAGACCCAGCATCCGCTGCTGGACGGCGGCGGAAAGACCATCGGCCTGCGAGGTGCCGTTCTGGACATCACCGAGCTCAAGGAGGCGGAGGAGTACTGGCGTCTGGCCCTCGACAGCGTGGGCGATGGTGTCTGGACCCGCAATCCCCAGACCGGCGAAGCCCATTGGTCGGACAACTGGTACCGGATGGTCGGCATGGAGCCGGGCGAAATCCCCTCGAACTACAGCAACCTCTGCCGCCTGATGCACCCCGACGACTTGCCCGCCGCCCGGGC
>QKCY01000559.1 GCA_003245525.1 Victivallales bacterium
GGCATGAACAGCGCCTGTTTCTTGCCGTAGATGAAATAGCCCAACCCCATGGAACTGAAGACAAGACCCAGGAAGAGATAGGTACCAGTCATTGCCGCCTCGTGTACTGGTTTCACTGCCCGCAAGCGTCCCCTGCGTTGGATCGCGGCCCGGTGACAAAGTTGCGTCCTCGCAAGCGATTGCGCTACGCGGGGATTACTCAGACTGCGCTGGAGGAAGTGGGCGCAAATAACGGATTCGTCCAGGCGCGACGTCCCTGCGTATCCTCGATCTCGATGTAGGCATAGCGCCAGTTCTCGGGCACCGTGAAGCTGACGCTGGTGAGGAGCTCGCCGCCGAAGGAGCCGAGCCGCTTGCCATTGCTGGCGGGACCGACCAGACGGGCGAACTGGATCGGAGAAGTCTCCAGCCGGACCTCGCCGTCGGCGAAGGCGATGGAGTGGATCTCCGGACCGCAGGTGGAGTAGTAGTTGCCGGAGCGGATGGCAGCCAGGATGGCGGGTGCCGTGCACTCGGCGGCGTTGGCCATGATCCAGCCGCCGTTCCAGCCGGGATGCTCGGGCCGCAGGTGGGCATCGTCCACGGCGAAGCCGAGGGTATTGGGATTGGCCATGAGGGCGGCGTCCCAGTGGATCAGCCCGCCGCTCTTGCCGTTCAGCCAATGGCAGACGTGATTGTAGACCTCCACCCCGTCAAACCGCCAGCGGACGGCGTCGTCCAGTGTGTTGCCGCACCAATGCGGGTGGGCCAGAATGGCCAGTGCCCCCTGTTCCCGCGCGGAGATCAAGGCAGCACCGAATCCATCCTCGCGACGGATTCCCGCCACCTTCCCCAGACAGACCACATGGAAATACGCCCCCGTGGCGTCCTTGCCGTCGAGCTCGATGCCATCGATCCAGAGCAAGGGGTATTCCTGCGGATCGTCTGCCGCGGCGGACGCCACCCAATGGTCGGTGCGGAACAGGAAGTCGTAGTTGGCGGAATGATAGAGCGCCGCGATTTCGGCGAACGTCTTCCCCCCATCCGAAGCGGTGCTGTGCAGATGGGTGTTGCCCTTGAACCAGCGACCCGAGGGGTCGTAACGGAACGTAGTTGGCATAGTCTTTTCTCCATCATGTCCGACTCGTCGGACCGAACCCAGCAGGCGAGACGCCTGCGCTACTCCGCCAGCAGATGCTCCAGCGGACGGAAGAGCTGGGCGGTATGTTCGGGGGTGTAGCAGAAGCCCACGAAGCCGATCGCGCCCTGCTGGCGGGCCAGCATGATCTGGAGCAGCACCTGGCCGGGATCGGCCATGCGGCTGTTGCCGGAGTTGATCCCGATTCCCTGGGCGACCGGGAATCCCTCCGGCAGAGCGGCGCGGTGATCGGCACAGTTGGACTGGAAGAGCTCGTCGCTGTTGGTGTAGTTCATCGGGCAAACGAAGTCGAGCCAGCCCTCGCGGCACCAACGGGCCCAGTCCTGTCCGTTGTTCTCGCGGCAGGTCGGCCAGTCGCGGAAGACGGCGGCGCTGATCTTGATCTTGGGATTGGCCTTACGGACCGCCGTGGAGACGCGCTGCACGATGGCCGAGATGCGCCGACAGCGGAACTCGACCCAGGCGTCGTAACGCTCTCCGCCCTTCTGCACGTCCTTGGGCCAGTCCTTGACCACCGTCCCGGTTTCTTGTTCGAACAGTGCCCGGCAGCGGGGGCAGAAGCAGCCCTGCGCGCTGGGGTAGCGGATGAAGTCGTACTGGATGCCGTCCACCGCGTAGTTGGTGGCGATCTCCACCATGGGCCGCTCGATGGCCGCCACATTCTCCTCGGACGACGGACAGAACCAGGCGATCTCGTGGCCTTCGGCAGTCTGCTGGAGGCGATGCTCGTCGCGCAGCTTCTGGAGCGAGGCGGGCGAGGTGCGCCCCTCCACCACGCAGTTGTTCACGTAGGGATGAATCTCGATGCCATTCGCGTGGGCACAGCGTACTGCCTCGGCCAACCAGTCGCCGCCGGTCGCCGCCAGAGGGTCCTGCACATCGGGCTGCACCTTCGAGGCGTAGAAGGCCGCCGTGCCACCCGCGATGCGGAGCACCGCCATGTTGAGGCCGAGAGACTTCAGCTCGGGCATGACGACAGCCGGAGCGCGGTCATTCCCCACATGCAGCCACACCGCCCGGCGCTCGTTCGGCACCGGTGGCACATAGAGGGCCTTCACGGTCACCGTCTGCTCGTAGACCTTTTCGCCCACCTGCACGCGCAACTGGTGGGTCGTCTCGCCATTCTGACCGGGCGCGGTCGGCACCGCCACCGCGTAGGTTGCGAAAGCCACCCCGGCTCCCCGCGCCTGACGTTCGGGAACCGCCTCCACCTTCGTCCCATCAAGCAAAAGCTGGGGAACGGCGTCCCCCAGTACCGCCAGCGTCGCGGTGAACTTGGCCGGAAAGCCCGCCGCCACGAACCGGGTTGCGGGACGCACCGCCAGTTGCGGTTGGTCACCCAAGCCAGCCAAACGATCAGCCAGAGGCACGGTGGGGGCCACCCAGGCCAGCAGGCGCTGGACCAAGTCCAGTTCCGCGTCGCGCGGACGCTTCGGGGCAATCGCGAGCGCCAGACCGGTGCTCACCACCCGCCCCTTGCCTATGCTGCCCGCCACCACGACCGGATCGCCGAACTCGTTCTTCACCAACACCGTCCCCTGCGGACCCACTTGCTCGACAATGTGGTCCCCGTAGGACGCCGCAAAATCAGCCATGCCCGCCAGCACCGGCTGATCGGAAGCGATGCTCATCTGACGACTGCCGAAGACCCGCCGGATACCCATCCCCACCTCGCCCAGAATATGGTGGTGCCAACTCTGCAACACCCCACCACCGGCCTGGACGAAGGTCGTCAGGTGCTGCCGCCAATCCCCCGGTTGCGGTCCTGCCGAATGCATATCGGCCAGCCAGAGGATATCGAACTGGGCCAAGGTCAGTGGCGAGAAATCGGCAAAGGTCCCGACCTGGTAGCCCGCCTTGGTCAACGCCTCCACCGCAAAGCGCGGCCCCACCCCCTCGCCGCCCGCCTCCCGCGTGTCGAACACCCCGATCCGCCACGCTCCCGGCTCAGCCACGGCCACTCCCGACACCATCAACCCGACCATCAGCGCAATCCGCATCACCCGTTCTCCTACCGTCTTTTTGTCTTCCTTCGCGCCTTCGCGCCTTCGCGTGCCCCTACTTCAACAGGTCCCCGAACGCGGGCAACAACTGGTACTTGTTCCGCCAGGAGGTGTACATGATGCCCCGGCATTTCGGGGTCTGGTTGACCGTTTCCAGCCAGCCCTTGATGTTCTCCAGATCATCGCCGTCGTAGTAGGCCCCGGCCAGGGTCTCGAAACCGAGACCAGAGAAGAAGCGCATGCTCTCGGCCCGTTTCGTGAAGTACCAGCAGCAGATCACGATGTCCTTCGGGATATGTTCCCAGGAGCCGGCGTAGTCGCCGTCGACCAAGTAGTAGTTGCCGTGGGCGTTGTGGTTGGGGTCGAGCATGTCGGACCAGATGTAGACCTTGACCCCCGGCTTGGCCGCGCGGATGATCTCCGTCTGCCGAGTGATGCAGTCGCCCAACATCTCGCCCATGGTTAGGTGGCGCGCCTTGCAGGCGGCGCAGGAACCCCCGGCCCGGATTTCGTCCATGCTGAGGAACCACTTGTCGGGACCAAGATGCTGCTGGATCGCGGCTGCCGATTCGCGCCAGAAATCGTAGAGTTCCGGCTCCGACATGCAGACGCTGACCTGGCCGTTGTTGATGGCCGTGCCGTGGTAGTAGCTGACCCGCAGTTCCGCGCCGTCCTGGATGCGGCTCTCCGCCGTGAGCTTCAGCGGCGGGGAGTCGGGCCGGGGACGACGCAGGTTGAACTTGGTGTCCTCGACCGTCTCGTAGTCCTTGCCTTCCGCGTAGACGGTCTGGCCGTCGGCGCTGGTCACGGTCACCGGCGTCCCGGGTCGCCGAAGCACGTTGACCAAGGCCATCTCCTCGATGGCGAAATCGTCCAGCCAGAACGTCCCGATTTTGCCGCCCCAGACGCCCGCGTAGACCTTCACTTGGGAGAACTCGCCGCTGTTGAAGATCAGCGTCACCTCCTGCCAATCGCTAGTGGCAGGCAGCCGCACCTCGACCGGGGCAATGGGGTTCTTCGGACCGTACACCTGGACCCGAAACGCCCCGGCAGGGGCCAGATTCTCGCTCTTCGCCCAGCACGAAATCCGGTACTGCCGGTGGGGCAGGACCGTGATCTGCTGCATCACCCGACCATGCCCGTGCTCGAACTGGCCGAAGTTCTCGAAACGCAGCGACGCAGCCCCAGTGTGGAACACCTCGGTGTCGGCAAAGGAAACCTCGCCGGGGCGGTCGTGGAAGTTATACCCCGCCACCTTGTCGCCCGTGTGTTCCTCGAACCCGGCATTCGCGAATGCCGTGCCCGGATCGGGCACAAAATGGGCTTCCTTGCCCGTCACACGGAATGGGATGTCCGTACAGGGCAGCCCCGCCGCCAGATTGCGGTCCACCGAAAGTCCGGTGCCATAGCCCACCGACCAGATGATGGGAATGATCTCGATCTGCTGCTCGCGGCAGATGTCCTTGACCGCATCCAACCGGGCCAGTCGGTCGGCGTCCCATTTGCCGACGGTTTCCAGGTTGGCAGCCAGGAGCATGCCGTTCAGCCCGTGCTCATGAGCCGTGGTCGCGATCTGCCGGATTTCGTCCACACTCTCCGGCTTGGTCAGATTCCGCGACACATAGACCCAACGGTCGGCGTACTTGCCCGACGGTTCCTGGCCCCAGAGCGACATGGCGGAGACTCCCACGACGGCGGCGGCGAGACAGCGACGGAATTGCATGGCCAATTCCTCCTAACGGAACGGCGGAATCCAGTGGGTACCAATCACCTACCAGACTGTACGCCATCCTGGGGCGCTGTCTAGCCCAGATACCGCGTACCGTCGAGCCAGACTTGGACTGGCTCCAGGGTCTCGTCCAGGACGACGAGATCGGCTTTGGCTCCCGCTTCGATCTGGCCGAATCCAGCCAGACCCAGGGACCGGGCTTGGTTCCAGCCGGTGGTCTTGACCAGTTCCGACAGGGGCAGACCGGTCAGGTCGCGGACCCGTTGCAGGCCACGATGGAGCTGCAGGGTGCTGCCAGCCACAGTGCCATCCGCGAGTTGGGCCTTGCCGCCGACCACGTTCACCGGCAGACCGCCCAACTCGTAATCGCCGTCGGGCATGGCCGCGCCACGCATGGCGTCGGTGATGAGCATGATGCTGTCGCAGGGCTTCACCGCGAAGATCAGTTCGATCATCTCGGGGCAGAGGTGGATACCGTCGGTGATGATCTCCACCAGCACGTCCGGGTAGCGAAGCCCACCGCCCACCATGCCGAAGCGCAGGTGATGCAAGGGGGTCATGACGTTGCAGAAATGGGTCAGATGCCGCATGCCCGCCGCGCGGGCGGCCAGGAATTGGCTGTAGTCGGCGGCACTGTGCGCACCCGAGGGCATAATCCCCCGCTCCACCAATCCGCGCGCGAACTCCAGACCGCCCGGCAGTTCCGGCGAGAAGGAAACCTTGCGGATGGGGCAGATGGCGTGCAGCCGGTCCACCAACTCCAGGTCGGGCAAGCGGAGGAAGGCCGGATTCTGCGCTCCCGCGCAAGCGGGATTGATGAAGGGACCTTCGAGATGAACCCCGAGCAACCGCGCCCCGGTGGGCCGCCGCTGGTATTCCGCCGCCGCCGCAAAGGTGGCTTCCAGTTGGGCGATGCCCACGGTCAGGGTCGTGGCCAGGAATCCCGTCACCCCTTCCGCCAGTTTGCCGCGCCCGATGGTGGCAAAGGCCTCGTAGGTCCCATCGCAGAAGTCGGCCCCGCCACGGCCGTGGCAATGGATGTCGAGAAAGCCCGGCATGACCAGCTTTCCACCCAGGTCGTGGACCGCGTCGGCGCTCGGCAGAGTCTGGCCAGCGGGAAGCACGTTCTGGACCAGGCCATCAGCCAGGACCAGGGCAGCCCCCGACAGATCCACGTCCGGCGAGACGACATGACAGTTGGTCAGCAGCGTGCTCACGGGATGGCCAGCGGGATGAGGTCCGCCGTGTAGACGATGGCCGTCTGGGGATGCCCGAGCAGATAGGAGGCGGGCAACTCCGGGGTCGGCTCCCCATGCAGCATCTTGGTCAGGGGGGCCAGTTGCTCGGCGAAGCAGGCCAGCAGCAGAATCTCGCGGGCGGCGAGGATCTGGGCCATACCCATGGTGGCCGCGTGGCGCGGTACCAGGGCGTCGTCGTCCCCGGCGGTCAGGCGGGAATTGGTCTGGATGGTGAGGGCTTCCAGCGCCACCACCCGCGTCGGCAGGTTGGCGTAGCCATCGACCGAAATCCTGGTGGCGGGAATCGGCTCATTGAAGGCGATGTGCCCGTTGAACCCGATCCCCAGCAACTGGAAATCGAGTCCGCCGGTGGCCGCCAGATCGTAGTCGAAACCGGCGGGATCGACCGGATCGGGGAAATGGGCCTGGGTCTCCTCCTGGAAACCCAACGCGGGATCGAGCACCGAAAACAGGTTCTGCCGCATGTACCGGCGGTAGCTCAGCGGATGGCTTTCCGGCACCGCCTGGCCATCCGCGCCCACGTACTCGTCGAGGTTGTACGTGTGCAGATTCCGCAGATCGGTCCGGCTGGCGTTGAGCTTCGCCGCCAGCAGGCGGTAGAGCCCGAGCATGGTGTTGCCCGTCGCCAGTCCCAGATTGAACCGCCGACCCTTGGCAGCAACCACGGCGGCGTAGATCCGCTCCGCCGCCAGACGACTCATTTCGTCATAGTCCGCGACCCGTCGCCATTCCATGGCCAGACCTTTCCGACAGCAACCACACACCTCCGGCACGATAGCCCATGCCGGGCCGCGTGCAATGGTGACGAGAGGGACGAAAAGGACGAAAGGGACCGAATGGACAAGGAAGACACAGTGCTTCCGGCCTGTCCGCCGGGCTCCGTTACACCAATCTGCCGTCATTCGGAGGGGACTGGCTGCCTTCCCACGCGATCATGGCCAATTCATCCATGGTCGGGAGTTCCGAGCCGGAACTGCGGCATATCCCAGACATGGAGCGGTCGCGTGACCCCGATCCAGTACCGGCCCCAACCCCGGAGGGACCTGCCGCCAAGGTCCCAGGGAAGCCCGGCCAATACTCTGATGGATAACGTCCAACTGGTAATACACTACCCAGCCGAATGAGGGAGCCGCCTCCCGGCGGCGATCCGCTCCGACAAAGAGGCGGTGGAACCGGCGGCAGCAGTCTCCGTCGCCGCATGGAAGCGGCTCCCACCTTCCGGATCGAAGCCCTGCCTAGAAGCTGTAGCGGAGGGCGGCGTAGACGTTGGTGTTGTCCTGGAACTGGCCGAGGAAGGTGTAGTCCTGGCTGCCGAGGAAGACATTGGCCCCGGCGGTGGCCAGCCAGTTGTCGCTGATCTTGTAGCTGACGGTGGGGCGCAGGTAGGCGTCGTCGTCGTTGGGGGAGTAGCGGGCGAAGAAGGAGAGGGTCAGGTTCTGGTTCATGAGCAGCTTGGTGAGGCGGACGGTGACGTAGTGCCGCAGTTCGTCCTGGGCAATGCCCATGGGCAGAGCGCGCTCGTAGGCGGCATAGTCCTGCATCCACTCGGCGTAGTACTGGCAGGCGAAGGTGAAATCGCGGGCCAGTTCCCGCTCGTACCCGAGGAGGAAGCGCCACTGGGAATTGGGGGTAAAAGGATCGTCACCATTGGCATCGTCCCGGCTGTCATAGTAGGCGAACTCCGCATTGGCGATACCGCCGGCCACGGCCCCGCGGGCACTGCCGCCCCAGACATTCAGCCGGGGAAAGACGGCCTTGCCGGTCAGCGGATCAGAGCCTTCGGGGCTCTTCCAGTAGCCGCTGTAGCCATAGGCGGCCAGTTCGACGCCGCCGACCGTCCGGGACACCCGCAGGGCCACCTCCACGTCACGGAACCAGGCGTCGGGCGTCTCCACGTCGATGGCGTCGTCCCGGCCGACCACTCGCTGCAGGCCGGGATTCCAGAAGGCCAGCCGTTCGCCGCGCACATAGCGGTCGGGGTCGAACTGGGGCACGAAAACCAAGTCGATGTTGGCGAACTCGGGAAAGAGGCTGACCAGCAGGGCGTCGGAGGGCGCCTTCAGGTACTCCTGGTCGCGCCCGAGGAAAAAGGCCTGCCAGTCCTTGGGGAAGAGGTCGTTCAGGAAGACCAGATCGCCGGTCCCCCAAGTGAGAATCTGGCGGCCCACCTTCACATCCATGAAGTCCAGGGGCGAGAAAAGGACGTAGGCCTCGCGCAGATCCATCACGCCAGAGCCGGTCTCCAGGTCGAAGTTGTGGTCCTCGGCCAGGGCGTCGTAGAGGAAATCGGTGCGCAACTGGAGGGTGAAGATGTCCCCCTGATGGTTCGCCTCCAACTGGAGGCGACCTTCGAGCACGCTGCCGTCGCTGACCAGATCGGTGCCGCTGGTGCGCACCCCGCCCCGCACGTCGGCGAAGCCGTGGAGGGAGATGCCCAGCCGGTCCAGCAGGGATTCCTCCCCGGCTCCGGCAACCAGTCCCAGGATGGCCAGACAGCAAGCGATGCGGCGAATCATGGTCTCTTCCTCTCGCTGGGAGGTGAGTCTAGCGAATCTCGCGCGGGGGACGGCGCAGGAAGCGCTCGGTGAAGATGTTGTCGTTCAGACCGAGGTCGTACTCTACCCCGGAAAAGGCATTGGTGGTGCTGGTTCCGGCGCGCAGGTCGCTGGCCACCGATTCCACCACCGTGGGATAGCCCTGGATGGTCTCCACCTTGGTGGCCTCGACCGTACGGTAGAGCTTGTCGTTCTTGTCGTAGTACTCCGCCTTGCGCGGCAGGAAGGTCTCCCGGTCGATCCAGACCAGGAAGTAGCTGAACTCCACCGTGTCGGGCTTCTTGGGCGTGTTGCGGATGACGTAGAACTGGTCGGTGGTCTCTTTCAGTTCGTGCGTGTCCTCGGCCAGGTTGCGGCCGGAGACGTCCTCGTAGAGGAAGTCGGACCCCACGAAACTGGTCCGCTTGTCGCCGGGGGCGATCCGCTTCTTGAGGTTGAGGGCAGGCAGCCAGAGCCAGCGGTCGTCGTCCTTGTCGCCAGCGTACTTCCAGACCAGATAGGCCATGCTGCGCACGTCGGCGGGTTCCTTGAAGTACACGTAGAACTTCTGGGCGCCGTCCTCGCCATTCAGGCGGAGGATGACGAACTTGCGGACGCGGGTGCCGCCCTTGTCGTCCTTGATGGTCATCTCCACTTCGGCCCGGCCGTCCTTGCCGGCGTAGTAGGACACCTGGTTGGCCTTCTGGACGATTTCGTCCACGGTAGGCTCGGCGGCTGGCAGGGCCAGGGCGAGCAACGGTAGTAGGAAAGCAAGTCTGCTATTCATCTTCGGATTCCTTCGGCTGACGGGAAAACACATACCGTTCGAGACCGGTGATCAGGGCGGGCAGGATGAAGAGCGTGCCCAGCCAGGATACGGCCATGATACTGGCGAGGAAAAAGCCCACCGTCTTGTAGGGCACCAACGGCGCCACCAACAGGGGCGTGAACCCGACGGCGATGGTAATGGCATTGCGGCTGATGGCGGTGGCGGGTTCCTTGAACATCTGGGCTGCCGCCGCCGCCCAGGACCCGAACCGCTTCTGGTACTCGCGGGCCCGCTCCAGGAAGTGGATGGCGAAGTCCACGCTCAAGCCCAGGGTGAGGGAGGAGAGCACGGCCACCGGCATGTCGTAGTCCTTGCCGCCGATGCCGATCAGGCCGTAGATGAAGGCGATGGTCACGCTCAGCGGAATCATGGAGAGCAAGCCGAACAGGAAGGAGCGGAAGAGCACCAGCATCATGACGAACACGATGGCCGCACTGCTGCTCAGGGACCGCAGCATGCCCCAGACCATCTTCTTCTGCCAGACCACATTGATGTAGGTCAGACCGGCCCAGCCATCCACCAGCTTGACCGGCGGCGGGTTGGCCTTGACGTAGTCCGCGACCGTCTGGACCACCTGCTCCATGTTGCGGTTGTCGCCGCTCTTGAGCTGGAACCAGACATTGAGCTGCTGGTAGTCGCGGGTGACGAGATGGAAGAGGCTGTCCTTCTTCTTCATGCCTTCGAGCTGGGTGAAGACCTGACCGCAGGCGCGGGCCGTGTCGGGCACGCTGTAGTGGCTCCGGTTGCGGGTCTCGTACTCCTGGATCTCGGCGGGACTGGCATCGGCGGGCGGGGCCACGTAGTTCAGCTCGTAGCTGGCCTTCTTCAGGGCATCCACCGCCGACGAGGTCTTGCCGACCAGGGAATCCTGGGCGAGATAGGCCTGGAACTCGTTCACCCAGCGCAGCATGGCGGGCTGCTTGAAGAGCGGCGCGGTCAGTTCCGCCTCCTGCTCGGAAACGAACTGGCGGAAGGAGAGCGAGGTGAACTCGTCGCAGATGGCGAGGGCCTTGTCCTGGAGGTCGCTGCCCGCCAGGTTCGGCGTCTTGGCCAGACGGGCGAACAGGGTCTGCTTCTCGGCCTGCCCCACGCCGTCGAGCTTGCCAACGGCGTCGGTCAGCTTGGCCATGGTCAGCCCGTCGGGATCGAGGTAGTTGATCCCGTCGGCCAGGGCGTTCCAGGCCTTGGTGGCCTTGCCGTCGATCCGCTCGGCGGCGGCGGCCAGGCGGACCAGGCAGTCCTTGGTGTCGCAGGTGCGCACGTTGCAGTAGAGCTGCTTGAGACTATCCAGTTCGGCCAGGAACTCGCGCGTCGCCTCGGGCATGGCCTCGCCGAAGCGGGCCTGGGCGGCGGCGGCCAGATGGGCGGCCTTGGTCGCGCAGTCGTTGCCGCCCACCTGGGCGGCCTCCAGGGTGAGGTAGGCCGTGTAGGTGCCGCCAAAGTGCTCGTTCAGTACCCGGTCGGCAACCCGGATCGGGTGGTTGGAGGTGAACCAGCGCACCGGATTGTCGTTCACGTTGATCCGGGTGATGCCGTAGACCGAGATGGCCACGACGCCCAGGGTCACCAGCAGAATGGCCCGCCAGCGCAGATAGCTGAAGCGCCCCAGCCATTCCAGGGAGCGCGTCATCGCCGTGGAATGCTCGCCCTCCGCCTCGTTGCGGGTGGCGGTGATGCGGTCCAGCGTGCGTTTCGGCACGAAGAGCATGATATAGGCTGGCACGAAGGTCATGGTGAGCACCCAGGCCAGGGCCACACCGAAAGCCACGTGCAGGCCGAACACCGTCACCGGCGGGATGGGCGTGGTCGCCAGCGAAGCGAAACCCGCCACCGTGGTCAGGCTGGTGTAGAGCATGGGCATGAAGAGGTGCCCGATGACATGCTCGACCGCTTTGCGTTTGTCGTCGAACCGATGGTAGACATCGAAGAACTCGCTCAGGATATGCACCGAGTCCGCCACCGAAATGGGCATCAGGAAAATGGCGATCATGGAGCTCATGATGTGTACATCGAAGCCCAACCCGATCAGCAGCCCCATGGTGCAGACGATGGTGGTCACCGCCAGGACCATCGGGGCCACGATCAGCGACAGCCGCCGGAAGAAGAGCAGCAGCAGCAGGAACACCGCCAGCCCGGCGATGGGGGCCGAAGTGGCCATCTGGACCAGCATCTCGACCCCGAAGGTGTCCTCCGCCACCGGCAGGCCGGTGATGAAGAGCCGGTCCTGGGCGGGCCAGTCCTTGGTCAGTTCCTGGACGAGCGCCGCCACGTTGTAGCTGAAGGTCTTGTCCTTGATCGGGATGTAGAGACAGACCGCCTTGCCGTCCTCCGACACCAACGTGCCCTTGTAGAGCGGGTTGCCCATGGCGTCGTCCCGGATCACCAGCGCCTCGGCCCGCGTCGTGGGGGGCACCGGCATCAGGTACTCCTGCTTCAGGGACCCCAATTCCGCCTGTTTCAGGTTGTCCACCACGCTCGGCGCGATCACCTCGCGGGCGATGATGGCACTATCCCCGTCGCTCGTGAACAGCCGGTTCGCGTCGTGCCGGAAGACGAAGTTCAGCACCCGGCGGTACAGGCTCTTGGGCCGGAGGTCCACCGTCCGGGACTCGCCGCCCGCCTGCACTTGCGGCAGACCGTCGGGACTGCGGCGCAGGCTCAACAACTGCTCGGTGAGCGTGTGGACTCGCTGGAGGGTCTCCGGGTTGAAGATCCCATCGGGGTCCTGCTCGTTGACCACTCCCGCGATCACGAAGTCGTAGAGCGCGAACTGCTCTTTCACGCGGTTGTGGAACACCCGCACCGGCTCGTCCTTGGCCAGCATGTTCTCCGGGTCGTTGTCGAACCGGACCTTCGGGAACTGCGCCGCCATGACCAGGGCCACGATCAGCGTGACTGCCATGACCGCCTTGGGGTGCCGCAACGAGAACTGGGTGAGCCAGAGCTTCTTCATGTTGGAGATCCTTCGATTCCTCGGCAACAAGATACCATCCTCTACCGAAGCCCCCCCGTCAACCTGCACGGACAGGCCGGACGGAGGGGTTCGCGGTCTTGCTCCCGAAGACGAGAGCCAGGATTACACGGTCGCTACCGCGTCTTCCAGCGCACGGAGCAGAGTGCTCGCCGTCTGCACCCCGACGAAGTGCTGGACGATCTTGCCATCGCGGAAGACGATCAGGGTCGGGATGGACTGGACGCCGAAACGGGCGGCCACGGCCCCCGCCTCGTCCACGTTCAACTTGGCGACCACAGTCCCGGCGGGAACCCGCCCGGCCATTTCCTCCAGGATCGGCCCCTGCATCCGGCACGGGCCGCACCAGGGAGCCCAGAAGTCCACCAGGACGACGCCCTTGCCCACCACACTCGCGAAATTCGTCGCATTCACTTCCTGTACGTTCTTGCTGGCCATGATCGGAAACTCCTTGGTTGGGATTGATGACCTGCCAGGACTATTGCAGGCCACGTGCCAAGGCGGGTTCGTGCTTGGAGAGGGGTACTAGTTTCAATAAGTAACGCTACCAAAAAGAAACGGAACCATGGTAACACAAAGGGAACACAGACAAGCCCGACAAGGCTGGGGAGGCTACTAGGCGTGGCGGCCAAGGCAGTCGTTCTGGTATGGCAGCCCGCTGTCCCAGGTTGCAGGTCGACGCTGTCCGTGTTCGTCCGTGCCAGTCCATGCGCGTCCGTGTCTTCCCCATTAGTCCTGCCTTCCCTCCCATGAAACCGCCCTCCCCGCTTGACTGCCCGGCAACGACAACTATCGTCCGCCCAGTTGACTACCCCGCCTCGTCGGCACCTCCATGGTTGTTTGGGAGATCCCGGAATGAGTCTGCCCACCGTCGATTTCTTCGGTACGCCAGTCAGCCGCCTGTTCCTGGGCGACAACCCGGTCAACGGCCACAGCTACATCCCGGAGATTCACTCTGGCAGCGAGATGATGGACTACTTCACGGCCCAGAATGTCGTGAAGGCCCTCTTCGAGGCGGAGGAACTGGGCTACACCGCCTGCCTGCCCCTGGCCAACGGGTTCATGCTCCGCGTCATCCGCCAATACCGCAACGAGGGCGGCAAGATCAATTGGATCTTCCAGCCCTATCCGGCCATGGCCATCGACATCAACGTCCGCGAGATGATGGCCTGCAACCCCCTCGCCACCTACCACCAGGGGACCACCACCGATGGCCTGGTCGAAGCGGGCAAGGTGGACGTCCTGCGCGACAACATCAAGCGGCTCCGCCAGCTCGGCAAGCCCATCGGCCTCGGCACGCACGTCCCCGAGACTATCCTCCGCTCCGAGGACGAGGACTGGGGCGTGGACTTCTACATGGCCTGCCTGCACAACACCCGCAAACGGGGCGGCGAACCCAGCTCCTTCATCACCGGCAAGACCAAGCACATCAAGTTCTTCATGGAAGACCGGGCCGAGATGTTCAAGGTGATCCAGCAGGTCCAGAAGCCCTGCATCGCCTTCAAGGTCCTCGCGGGCGGGCAGATGTTCTACGACAAGACCCCGGCGGAGATCCCCGGCGTGGTCGAAGCCGCCTTCCGCGAAACCTTCACCAACATCAAGCCCACCGACCTGGCCTGCGTCGGCTTCTTCCAGCGCGACAAGGACCAGATCCGCGAGAACGCCGAGATCGCCGGGCGCGTGCTGGCGGAACTGTAGGCGGATTGCCGTCCACGCGAGGGTCGAACGACGTCCGAAGCCGCGATCCGCTCTGGCAACACCCGCGGCAGGTTTCCGTCGTGCCCTGCTCTGCCTGTCTCATACCAATTCTCTATCATACGGAGAGGATTGGGCACTTCCCTCCCACGCTCCCCCGACACTCCATCCATGGTCGGGGATTCCCAGCCGGAACCCCTGCATGTCCCAGGCGGGGAGCGGTCGCGGCCCCGCGACCACCTCTCCCAGATCCTGCCCAACGACGGCCTGGAGATGGGTGGGTTCCACACGGCAGGCATTCCGGGACGGGCAACGCGGTCCCGGCGCTGCGCGCCGTGGTCGCGGGGCCGCGACCGCTCCCCGCGGGACCCCGGTCCGGTGTCGGTTCCCAGGCTCAAGAGTATAACCGCACGAACCCCATAGGGTTTCCCGAATACTCCATGGCTGTTGTCCAATTGGTATCAGCCCCTTGTCTCTTCATTTCCGCCTCACCGGCAAAATGCCGATGAGGTCACTCCAGCCTGATCTCACCCAGTTCGAATGTGCCGAGATGGACCCGGTTCAGTTGGGCGGGGAAGCGGAACAGGCGTTGACTGCATTTCCCATATGGCGACGCGCTCAACTCCAGTTCCGCATCCCATACGGCGTCGAGGGGAAGGACGTTGACGATGAACAGGAACGCCCACCGGCGCTCCTCAGGAATCTGGAATGAGCCATCGGCTGTGGCGGTGGTGGTTCCGTACCTACTCCGGCCAATGTGTGGCACGAGCCTGTACTGGACCACGGTACCCGACGGTGGTGGTGGAACGAGTCGCCCCGTGATCTCCGGTATCGCGGTTCGCGTATGCGGTAGCGGGAGAACAACGCATCCCGGCAGGAGGAACAGGGCGAGCAGGAAAAGGTACGTGGTGATTCTCATCGGCATTGCTAGCCGCCAGTCGGCGACCACTGGACCTCCCAGGCTCCCTCAGAGCTTGCCTTCGTCCTTGAGCCGCTGGACGACTTCGCTGGGTCTGTCCTCATAGGACCAGCCACACTTGGAACAGCGGGTGGTGCCCGCCGGAATCCTGTTGCCACAACTCAGGCACGGGGCGACACAGTCCTTGAAGGGACGGGAGGGCAGTGGATACTCAGGCTTCTCACCCAGGAAATGCTCCCCCAGAATCCGGGCGATCCGCTGGTGAGCCTTGGCCAGACGCCACACCGCGACGAGAAACACGATCACGGCGACAATCCCGCCAATGTGCAGGAGAATCGAGTAGCACAGCATCAGTTTGTCCGCCATCTCCACCTCCAATATGGGTCGTGCCATGATCCCGACGTACCCGCCGAGGCGCATCCGGGCGGAAGTCTTCGGACTGTACTGATACTGGCCATCTGGCGCGGCGTCAATGGATCGGCGGCACGCCATGCGCCGACCCCATCCCCGGTACAACGGAATCCCTGCCTGCTGCGCACCGACCGGCTGGACAGCGGTCGCCGATAGACGAGTGGAAACGGGCCGTGACGGTGTAATTGCCGTAACGCCGGGATCCGGATATCTTCTTTAGCGGGAAGGGCAAAGCTTGATCAGGAAACACTTCTGGTTGCCGGTCTGCCCAGTGCCTGGAGTAACTCCCATGAAACCATGCCGCGACTGTCAACATGAGGTCTCCGAACAGGCGATGATGTGCCCGCAGTGTGGCGCTCCCTACCCCGCGAAGGAGAAGTGGGACGGGTGGGGTTTCGAGTACAAGTCGAAGGCGACCCTCTTCGGCCTGCCGCTGCTGCACGTCTCCTTCAAGTACCGTCCCAACCGCGTGCCCGTCCCCGCCAAGGGAGTGATCGCCATCGGGCAGTTCGCCTGCGGCATCTTCACTCTCTCCCAGTTCGGCGTGGGGCTGGTGAGCATCAGCCAGTTCACCATTGCCGGCTATGCCCTGGCCCAGTTCGCCGTGGCCTACTCGCTGATCGCCCAGATCGGGCTCTACATCCAGGAAGGGCACGGCCAGGTGGTCTACGGCCTCCTGGACCTCATCCGGAAGCTGTCCGGCTAGACAGCGCTACTTCGCCGGGAACACTTCCATCAGGGCGTCGGCAAAGAGGCGGTGGCCGCGCTCGTCGGGGTGGTTGATGGAGTTGCCTTCGAGGGTCATGTAGGGAGTGCCTTCGCGCCAGAGATGGCCCCAGAACCGGGAGGCGTCGGCCACCGGCAACTGGTTCTCGCGGGCGAATTCGCGGAGGTCCTGGACATAGGGGCGGGGATCGTCGTCGAACTTGGTGCCGGTCACGCCCATCCAGTCGGGACGCACGAAATGGGGGGTGATGAGGATGATTTCGGAGCCGTTGCCCTGGAGGATCTCGCGGATCTTGGTGTAGTGTTGCTTCAGGCCGTCGCCCTTCCACCCGGCGTCGTTGACGAACTCGATGGTGACCAGGTCGGGTTTGGGATCGAGCACGTCGCGCTGGAAGTCGTACTTGCCGCCCGCCGGAGCGCTCATGTAGCCTCGGCTGTTGCCGCCGGGCCAGGAAGCCGTGTGCAGCGTGATCTCGGACTTGGGGAAACGCTCGCGCAGACGCTTGAGGAAGACGTATTGGTACCAGTTGTCCTGGCCACTCCGTACGCCGCCACCGTTGGTGACACTGTCGCCCCAGGCCACGATGGTGACCGGCTCGCCCGCCCGCAGTTTGGCCAGGGTCTTGGGACACAGCGTCTCCGCCGAACCGATCCATTCGGAGGGAGGTTCCGGCGTGCCGTCCACGGGCAGGACATTGGCCTCGGTGAGTTCCTTCACCTCGCCGGATAGCCAGACCGTGGCCACGTGCTGCTCGCCTGCCGCCAACGCGGGGGGCAACTGGATGCCGACGCCGGGTTCGCCCACCACCAGCCGCGCCTTCCCGGCGGCATCGACGGCCACCAGACACATGCGGTTGGGATAGTAGTCGTAGTCGACTGATACCGCCTGATCGGCGGGGATCTTGCCGCCTTCCACGCGCCCGACTGTGCCCCACAGATCGTCGGCTTCCCAGTCGGTGCCGCGCGCGTACTCGGTGCCATCCGGGGCCTTCACCTTCAGGGAGGCGGGAACCAACGCCCCGGCGGCGGTGCATTCCTGGGTGACGAGGCGGCTCAACTTCGCGCCCTTGGTCCAACCGCCACCCGTGGGACGGAACACCGGCAGCTTGTGGGCTTCGCCCCGGATCTCGACGGCAGTCTGCGGCGGCACGGCCAGCGTTCCGCCCCCCTTCACCGTCACCTGCCAGGGACCCGTCACCTCGACCTGAGCCGAAACCAACGCGCACACACTCATGGCCAGCACCGCTCCACGCATGATCCTACCCCCGGAGATACTTGACGTAAATGTAGTAGACC
>QKCY01000567.1 GCA_003245525.1 Victivallales bacterium
GCGAGGGGTGCCCCTACGACACCCGCCCCTTCCGTCCCTGGCGGATCAGGACGGTCGTGATGTTCACGGACCTCGACCAGGGGCGCGCGTTCGCCAAGAAGCACCTCTGAACCCCAAGCCGCACCTGGCGCACGGTTGGCGCGGAGTCATTCCCATCAGGGGACGGGATTGAAGCGAAGGACACGCACGGTCTCAGGCGGAAGGGTGAGCTCAATTGAACCGCTCTCGACCTTCTGGGGCGTGGAGGTGACGAGTTCGTCGAGTTGGTCGATGCCTTGTGGACGAATCGCGAGCCGAACCCGCTGTTCCTGTTCCGTAGTGTTGAAGACCGTCGCGTAGCATGTGCCCTCTCCGAATTCGCCGAACTGCTCCGTCACCACGGCCGCGTTGTCGCTCGCTGTCACGCGGTTGACGGGCTGCCACCCGGCCTCCGCCACCGCCTTGCAGAGCGGGATGTACTTCTTGAAGAGCGGCCGATCCCGTTCGTAGAGGTCAGGACGCGAGAAGTAGAGGTTCGTTTGGAAGGACGACACCCCGTGCCAGGTGAAGAACCCGGGAAACACCCCGTACGCGAGCGAACGCTGCATGAACTTCTCCGTCATCGCGTAGGTGAAATGGTCGAACGGCGCATCCATCAGGAAGCAGAACGGCTTGCTGCCGCACATCGCCCGCCGGAACATGAGCTCCTCGTCGCTCATCGGCTGCCACAGCCAGCCGCCCTTCCCGTCGCTCTTCACCCACCAGGTCTCGGACCCGAGGATGTCCAGGAACGGCGTCAACCACCACCACTTGTCCGGGGTGTTGTTCGTGAGCGTGAGACGTCCCTTCCCATGCGCCAACTGCGCCACCGCGCGAATGTACTCGTAGGCGATCAGTCCCTTGAAGATGGCGGGACGCTTCGAATCGCGCGCGAAGCAGAGCGGCGTCGCCATGCCGGCGAAATGCGCGCGATTGTAGTCGCACCACGGCGTACAGTAGAGTTCCGCCGAGTCCATGTACTCTCCGTCGATGCCCTGGGGGAACGGCTTGGCATAGCGGGCGGCGATCGCATCGGGGCCGATTTTCGCCGTGAAGTCGTTCGTGGTGCCTCCCGCGATGCCCGGGGCCGAGTTGAGGCTCCACAGCACGCCCTTGCACCACGACTGCGCGCAACACCGTCCCACGGGCTCCCCGTCCTCGTCGTGCATCACGCTCGCCTTCCACCCGAGCGCCTTCGGCTCCTTCCCCGCCGCGGCCAGCCGCTCGGATTCCGCGAGACCGTCCGCGAGCGTGTAGGCGCCCGTCTTGGCCTTCGGCACGTTCACCCACCACGTGCAGGGCTCCGTGTAGCGGAGCGTGAGGATGTTGTGCGCGTCGTCCCAGTCCGTTTCGGACATGCGTCCGCGGACCTTGAACCCGAAGTCCTCCACCTGCGGAATGTCGCGGATCTTGGACGCCACCGTCCACACCCCCTGGTCGGTGCACCGTACGCGGAACGCCTCGGGGAAGAGGGCGCGGTACTGGACCAACGCGCCGCGCAGACCGTCTGCCGCCGGGAACGGGAAGCGGAGGAAGCGGACCTGCGCCGTGTTCTTCTCCCGCGCGAGCCCCAGGTCGAACGCGATGTACAACTGGCGGGTGGTTGCGTTCACCGCGATGCGGTAGAAAGCGGGTGCTTCGGGATCGACGCCCAGCGCCTGCCCCTCCTTGCCGTCCAGGGACACTGCGCCGAACGGCCAACGCGTCATCCAGCCGCGCCCCGCCGTTCCCTGCGCCACCGTGCAGGAACGCTCGCCTGCGGCGACCGCCTCGCCCGCCCGCAGGTTCCCGTACCACGTGATCTCGCCCGATGGCAACGGCATCGCGAAGACCAGCGTCAGCGCCCGGTCCGCCCCCGTCGTCTCCGTCACGGTCACATCGTAGGTTTCGCACCCGTCGACGGTCTGCGTCTTCACATCGAGCCGCAGACCGTCTCTGACACTCCCCGGCACCATGCTTGCGTAGTCTCCGTCCGCCGCCACGTCGCGCACCAGGAATCCCGCCTGCGCGGGCATCTTCGTTGCGCGTCCCGGATCGCCGTCGAACACCCCGGCGTCATAGGCGGCGCGCATCGCTGCCACACCGCCCTGCTCAAAGAATACGTACCGGACGCGCCGGGGCACGCGGGCGACGTGTTTCACGGGATCCCAACTCGGACCCGCCGCCAGCCCGCTGCCGTCCGGCACCGCAGACACGCGCACCGCCGCCGCGTCGGGGGTTTCGAAGAGACCCACCCACCCCGGCCCGGCGTCGCCTTCCGCCGCGCCGAAGAACGGTTGCGCGAGTTTGCCGCCGTGCCATGCCGAGAACCGTCCCGGCTTCGCAGCCTCCGCCGGTTCACACGGCAGGAAGAGGTCCTCTCCTGCCCGCACCGCGAGGGGGGGCGGGAAATCGAGTGACGGCTTGGTCTCCGGTGCCGCATCGATCTCCACGACCACTTCCGGATGCGCTTCCGACAAGGTAAACGTGGCCGCAAAGGGCGCCTGCGTCTCAAGGTCCAGGAGCTTGGCGTTCACCCGGTTTGCCGCGCTGTCGCCAACGAGTCCCGTCACGAGCCAGCACCCGCCCGCCGAGGCCGCCGATGTCCACGTCCGCCCCGTCCGCCGGTCGGTCACGGAGAATTCCGCCCCGGTGCCATACACGGTCAGCGCCAGCACGTCCGACGCCACCTGCACGTCCGTTGGCTCCACATACCCTTCCGGCACCACGCTGCCATTCCGCTCCAAACGCAGTTCGCGGATCCGGGCGGCACATGCCTTCCGTCCCCGCAACCGCACGTAGAACCGCGTGCCGCCCCGCGGCACGATGAACGACAACTGCGCGGATTCACCAGGCTTCATCGCCCGTTCGGCATATGCCCAGGACAGCACCGTGTCTCCCTCGCCATAGAGCACCACGCCCAACAGAAAGGGATTCTCGGTCGTCCCCCCCGGCAGGGCCTCGGATGCGCAGGTGATCGTGAACCGCTCCCCCAACCGCGTCTGCACGGGCTCGATCGCATCCACGCACCAGTTCTTGTCGCCCGTGTGATCGAAGGTAAATCCGCCTCCATCTTCCTTGGTGAGGGAGATCGTTTCCGGCACCGGTGCCCATTCCTTCGGTGCCGTGGCCGTCCAGGTTTCGGCGGACAAGGCAATCAGGCCCGCCAGCCCCAACACCACATAGAGGATTCTCTTCATAGTCCACTCCAGAACGGCTTGATCGATGACCATGAGGTCGGGCCCTGTCGGCCCCCTTGTAGTAGAAGAGCAACTGTCTCCCAGTATCCTCGAAGATCAAGAGGAACGCGACTTGATCCAGTCGCTCGCCGTAGCCGCGCAGAGCGACGGGATTGCGGAAGAGGCCTTGCTCATCTAGGAAAGGGCCTTTCCTCTGCCAAGGGGGCCTCGGCTTGGTCTGTAGAGATCGCCGGCTCTCAGTCCGAACCGCGCCACGACATCGTGGCATCGCTTCATGTCAATCGGGATGTCGTCGAAGTTGTTCGTGCCGAGCGAGAAGACAGCTCCCATGTCCTTCGCCATGCCGATGAACCGGTCGTGCGGATACTCGCTCGTGGCCTGAATCTCCAGAGCAATCCCCTCTGCGACGGCTCTCTGGATGATCTCCGCCATGCGTTGGTCCGTCCAGAGCTCGTCGTACAGATGCTTGACCGCTTCCGGCAGATAGGTGGGATTCGCGAAGATGGAGATCGGTTCGGCCAGGATCCGGAGATTATGCTGCATGTAGCGTCTCATCCACGCCTCCGGGTCGTCGATCGTGTAGAGTTCGGGCATCCAGAGCTTGGTGGGTGGGGCATCGTCGTCCGGCATCGCCATGATCATGGTGTCGGCCAGGACGAAATCGAGGCGACCGAGAAGCTCCGGTGAGTGCTTCAGATGCCAGTCCCGGTCATTGACCTGAAGTCCGACCAGAACGGGAAAACCGGCGACACCATCAAGGAACTCGGCCAGTTGCTCGTCCGTCTCGATCGGCCACCCTGTGCCGATGTTGCGGAGAACACCCCGCATGATCCCCGATTCCTCTTGCCGGGCAACGGCCTTCTCCACCGTCATCCCTCCGCGGAGATGGACGTGCAGATCATACAGCGGAATGTTCGTTCCCAGAGCGGTCATGTTGAGATTCCCATCATGAAGAAACTGCGAGGCCTGGATCCGATCCAGCAAGTTCCCCTGCCATATGTGGGGATGGGGGACAGTATATCTTCTTGCCGGGAGAGCGGGGACCCGTCGCGCCGAAAAAGGGGGGCTTCCGGCAACGGCGTACGTGGATGCAGCAGATTGCAGTATGCCCTTGGATTCTTTTGCTCCTGGCCCCAATCCCGCGGGATTGAGTCTTCTAGCCCAGGGCAGCGGACGTTGCCCCTTGGGGCAAGGTGCCCGCGAAGCAGGAGATTGCGGGAGAACGACGCATGTATCGCCCGACCATGGCGCGACTAATGCGTTTCCATCGTCCTCCCCGTCTCAGGAAGTACGCACTCGCCCGCTCTTTCGCATGGCCTTGTGGCTGATGCGGCGCTCGGCAGCATTCGTGTCGCAGCCGGGAACATCTCGCACGGCTGCGTCTTGAATGACGTGATGGGCGTCTTTCCTGCCAACTTCCCGCAGATCGCCGATCGGCTCAGTTATGTTCTTTGGGGCAAGCCCTTGCGGAATGGGACCGGGCTATGCTTTCGCCCAGCGGACGGCATTTGCCACAATCGTGCGCACGTTCGGATCGAAGAACACGGGGTTGGTCTCGTGGCCGGCCTGGAAGTAGAACATCCGTC
>QKCY01000360.1 GCA_003245525.1 Victivallales bacterium
GACCCTCCGCGAGGCTACATTTCCAGGGTTGTTTGCTCAGGCGCGAGTGGCGGAATTGGCAGACGCGCTGGATTTAGGTTCCAGTGGGGTAACCCGTGGGGGTTCGAGTCCCCCCTCGCGTACCAGAGCCAGGGGCAGCGGCTTCCTGTCGGCACCAGGCAGACGCCTGGGTTATCACGGACGACCCGCTCAGTTCGTGGACAGACCGGGAGCCGGGGCTGCTTCCTTTTCCTCCCGGCCCGGCAGCCTTTCGGCCTTGGCGTAGATCTCCTTGGGGGCCTCCCGGTAGTAGCGGAAAAGCCCGGGACAGAGCCAACCTTCCTTGCCGAACTGCTCGCAGTAGTACCAGTTCCCCGTCTTGTCGCCCCGCTGCCAGACCAGCTTGTGGGTGTAGCCGGGGAACGGCTGGGCCGAGAACAGCAGACGGAACCCCTTCTCCGCGTCGGGAATGTCCTTGACCATGTCGTCGATCATCTCGGGGATGCCGGAGACGAAAGGTTCCCGTTTCAGCCCCGCGCCGGGATCGTCGAAGACCCACGTCCCCGCATAGCGGTAGGGAGCGATGATCATCAGCGCGTTGCCGCCGCGCGGTGCCTTCAGGAGATGGGCGGTCCCCATCCCGGCCGCAACCACGGCCACAATGGCCAACACCCCAACCGCAAGACGCTTGGATCGCTTCATGGCAACACTCCTCGCTGATCTATCCGAACGACTCAACAAGGTAGACGCGCCGCTCCAGGCTGCAAACAGACCGATTGCCGCAACCGACAGGCGATGTATGGTCTAGGGATTCCCCATTCCCCTTGCCTGGAGACAAACCATGCGCCAATCTGTTGCTGCCGCCGTCGCTCTGCTCGCCGCCGTCTGGACCACCGCCGCCGAGATCCGGATCGCCGACGATTTCGCGAAGTATGCAGCGGGATCGACCGCCGCCGAGGGCTGGGACACCGATGCCGTCTCCTGGCAGGTGCAGGACGGGAAGCTCCGCTGCGACTGGCCGGGATCGGTCGAAGCCTTCCCGCGCGATCCCCACGTGTTCCGGACCGTGACGGTAGAGGCGGTGATCACCCCCCGTGCCACCACGGGGACGAACTGGAAGACCGTGGGCGTGGGGCTCAAGGTGGATGCGCGCAACTTCTGGCATGTGGCTCTGGTCGAGGCCCCGGAGGCAAACAACAAGGACCACTTCGTCGAGCTCACGGAGATGCGCGACGGACAGTGGCTGTCCCAGAGCAATCTGAAGGTGACCGCCAGCGAGGGCACCAAGTTCAACTGGGCCCTCGACACGCCCTACCGTCTGCGCCTGACCCTGAATCCCCAAGGCATCGACGGCCAGGTGCTGACCCTGGATGGCCAGGTGAAGGCCCATCTGGGCTATGCCTTCAGCGCTCCGGCAGTCACCGAGGGGCGTCCCTGCCTGCGCTCGTCCCAGGTCGTCGCCGACTTCGACGATTTCCTGGCCGTGGGCGATGGCGATACCGCCATCGTGCCGCCTCCTCCCGCCGAGAAGACCTTCCCCGCCTACGCCGTGCCCGGCAGCGGACGCAAGGCGCCGCTCGCCGCCAACGGTTTCTTCCAGGTGGCGAAGGACGGGGACCGCTGGTGGCTGGTGGACCCGCGCGGCGAGCTGTTCTACGCGGTCGGCACCGACCATGTGAACTACTACTCCCACTGGTGCCAGACCCTCGGCTACGCCCCCTATCACAAGAACGCCGAGAAGCGCTACGGCAGCATCGAGAAATGGGCCGAGAGCGCCACTTCGCGGCTGCGGGCCTGGGGCTTCAACTTCCTTGGCGCGGGCAACATCGAGGCCGTCCGCTACCAAGGCCTGGCCCACACCCTCTTCGTCGCCTTCGGCAGTAGCTTCTCCAGCTCCTCCGCTCTGGTCGAAAAGACCACCTGGACCGGCTTCCCGAACGTCTTCGATCCCCGCTGGGAGGCCTACTGCACCAAGCTCGCCGCCAGCAAATGCACCGACAACCAGAAGGATTCCTGGCTCCTCGGCTATTTCCTCGACAACGAGTTGGAGTGGTACGGCAAGACCCACCGCGAGGACGGCATCTGGGTCGAGACCATGAAATGGCCCGCCGGGCACACCGGCAAGCAGGCCCTCATCGACCGGGTCCGCCAAGCCCACCATGGCGATCTCGCCCAGTTCAACACGGTCTGGGAGCAGAAACTGGCCTCCTGGGACGATCTGGCCAAACTCGACGCCCTGCCCGCCCCCACCGACCGGGCCAAGGAGATCCAGCTCGACTTCCTGGCCGAGGTGGCCGACCGCTATTTCCACTACACCACCGCCGCCATCCGCCAGGCTGATCCGAACCACCTCATCATCGGCTCCCGGTTCGCGGGCAACGCCCCCGAATGGGCCTGGAAGGCCTGCGCCAAGTACTGCGACGTGGTGACCTTCAACAACTACCCGCGCGTGGACATGGTCAGCGAAGACCTCACCCCCATCGCCGACACCTTCACCGACTACTACGACCTGGTCGAGAAGCCGATGATGATCACCGAATGGTCCTTCCCGGCCCTCGACGCCGGCCTGCCGTGCACCCACGGCGCGGGCATGCGGGTGGACACCCAGGAGCAGAAAACCCACTGCGTCGAGATGATGCAGCACCTCAACTTCCGTCTGCCCTTCATGGTTGGCAGCGACTACTTCATGTGGGCCGACGAGCCCAAGGAAGGGATCAGCGACACCTTCCCCGAAGACTCGAACTACGGCCTGAACGACGTCAACGACGATCCCTACCAGCTCCTCACCGGCATGTTCACCAAGCTCAACCCCATGGCCACCGCCATCCACGCGGGCGAAATCCCGGAGGGCTACATCGAGAAACTGGGCTTTCAGGACGGACTCCTCTACCTCACCGTCCGCAACGCCGGCAGCACTGCGGCTAGTTTCAAGGTGGAGATCCGGGACGGGCAGGATGTCCTGGCGACTCAGGAGCTCAAGATCGGGGCGGACAGCACCGGCCTCTGCGTCTGCATACCCGGTACCGGCATCGTCATAACGGCTGGTGGGGCGGCCGGTGCGCTCGCCCACGTCGCCAAGCTGAAGCCGGTGGTTGGGGATGTCAGCACCTTTTCGGTCTGCCCGGCCGGACGGGACTTTGGCCCAGGCGTCCACGTCTTCAGTGCCCGGCTGAAACCCGCGGCTGGCTGGAACCCGCGCGGTTGCCGGGGCCGGACCGAAATGACCACCTGCGCCCTGATCCCCGGACCGGGAGCGAACGGCGAAGGCATGCTGCCCCTCTACAACCCCACTGCTGGCGAGTTTCCCGCTGCCTGGACCATCCTCTCGCCCACCGCCGAGCAAGGCACCGTTGGCCAATTGCAGAGCCTGCTGCTCCCCGACCAGACCAAGTTGCCCGCCCAGTGGGTCGGCCCGCAGGCGCTGGCGACCGCCCTGCCCGCGTTCACGGCAGGACAGACCCTGGTGGCACAACTCGCCGGGGGAGGCCAGCCGACCGGCACCATCGCCTGGGAACGTCTGCCCAACGGCGGTTTCCGGATCGACAACGGGGTGCTCCGGATCGAGAACGACGGGACCAGCGGCAATGTCTTCGACCGGTTCCAGTTGGGCGAACTGCTCCTCGGCTCCTACAATCCCCTGATCTGGCAACAGCCCAAGGACAACCAGTGGACCCGGACCGACGCCCTCGTGAAGAGCGAGTTCGTCGCCTCCGGCAACGCCCTGGTCGTGGACGTCACCGCCGAATACCGCGGCGGCGCGGCCATCACCGCCGTGGACGACGCCGGCAAGATGCCCGAGGCAGACAGTGCGGCCGTCCGTTTCCAGATCACCCATCGGTTCGTGGTCTGGCCCCAATCGCCCTACATCGCCGCCCGGCTGGTCCGCATCCGGAATATCGAGACCAAGCGGCCGCTCAAGATCAACGGCTACTTCTACTACCTGCCCTCGGCCATCGGCGGCGACCAGGCAGGCGACGAGCCCAAGGGCGCCGGGGCCAACGTGCCGAACTACTACCAGCGTCTCACCGGCACGTCCTGGTACGACGAGGCGGTCCAGGCGCGCTACGGCGTGAGCGCCCTCGGCGAAGGCCTGACGGCGTACTTCTGGCTCGACAAGGGCGGCCAGGCTCACCCGGATGCCCGGGTCGAACTGAAGCCCGGCGTCGAGGTGGAACCCGGCCAGGAGTACCTGCCGCCAGCGGATGCTCCTTTTGTCCTGATCTACGGAGCCAAGGACGCCGACTGGCCCGCGCTCAAGAGCCAACTCGCCGCCGCCACCAGCGTCCAACTCGTGAAGCCTTGAGAGAAGGCCTGGACTAGCCTCGCTAGTCGCAACCAGGACTTTCCTTCGGCCTGAAAGGCCATGGCAGCAAAGCCCGGGGCAAAGCGAATCGCCGCCCCGGGTTACGGTCGCCTCGGTGGGCAGGCCAGCGGCCTGCGGCTTCCGGAGACGCTGGTACCGCGTGGACCCTGCCGCAGGCATCCAGCCTGCTGATCAGGGAGGAACGTCTTCCTGGGGCGTTGCCCCAGGCTCTGTTCCCCCGCCCCTTTGGGGCATGGCGGCCTTGCCGCCGAGAACAGGAAACAGACGCCCGAAGAAAGAGCCGCAACATTCGTTCTCAACTATTCCTCCAACGGCACCCGGTAGCGGTTCCGGTACTCCGTCGCGGACATGCCGATGAGTTTGGCGAAGAGCCGCGAGAAGTAGAAGGGATCGCCGAAGCCCAGCGCGGCGGCAATCTCTCCCACGGAGAGTTCGGTCTCCACCAGCAACCGACAGGCCTTG
>QKCY01000295.1 GCA_003245525.1 Victivallales bacterium
TCCTTGAGCGCCTTGGTGACGATGCCCTTGGCGTTGCGGGCGATGACGCACTCGGGCGTGTCCTCGATGACCTCGGTGGAGAACGGGGGGACGAAGCCGTAGTTGACGGGGATGAACTCGCGGTGGTCGAAGCCCAGGGACGGCTCGCCGACGAACCAATCCCAGGTGAAGCCCCGGACCGCCTCCGGGGCCTCGTCCTCCCAGCGCTTGCGGGTCTGGCCCCAGACTCCCAACTCGTGGTTGGGACGCCGATCCGCCGACTCGTAGGCCTGGCAGGCCAGGAACCGCTCGCGCTCGTTCATACCCGTCCGCCTTTCGCTAGGCTTGGAAGGCCAAGTCGCCCCAGCCCTTGCCGCCGGGATCGGTGAGGAAGAAGTGGCTCTCGCCGTCCTTCTCCGACCGCAGCCAGGCCGCGCTCATGGTGTTCCAGCCAGGCTTCAGCACGCCCGCGCCATAGTGGGCAGGACCATTGGAGTGGTAGCTGGGCCGAATGCGGTCGGCACCGGGGTTGTCGACCACCCGTTCACCGTTGAGCCAGATCTTGACCGGATGGACCGACGGCGAGCAGATGCGCACGGGCCGCTCATGGGCGGAGGGGTTGAAGACGCGGGTGGTGCCCAGCAGCGTGCCGCTGCCCGGCAGGGGAATCCGGTTGCCCTCGACGGCCACCATCTCGCCCTTTACGGCGGGCTCGGTCTCGGTCAGGGCGGCAAAGGCGGCGGCATCGCGCGAGGCCATGCGCCAGAACATGGGCCGGACGAAGGAAATGGGGAAGGACCAGGGGGCGATCCCCTCCGCCTGCACGGCCACCACCAGATCGGCATGGCAGCGCGGCGCGGCATCCGTCGCCAGGGTCGCGGCCACTTCCAGCGTGGCGGTCTGGCCGGGTTCGAGGTCGATGCTGGCGGGCGCGATAGTCACATCGCCCAAGCCGGGGGTGATGGAGGCGGCGGCAACCGGGCCTTCCATGCGGCGCTCGGTGGTGTTGGTCAGCGCGACCCGCGCCACGCCCTTGGCACCGGGGGCGAGCACGGGTCCAGCAGGGTACTCGACGCGGGCGATACCGTGGTGGAACTGGCGCTCGATCACGTTGCGGGCAGTGCTCCAGAGTCCGGCGGCCTGCATCTGCTGACGCAGTTCGGCCGGAGTGGGCAGGGACAGCTCGATCTCGCGGCCGGGACCGAAGACGTGGCCATGCTGGGCCAGGGCGGCGATGGCCACCGCGCCGGTGCGCTCGGTCAGTTCCTGGAGAGTCTTCGGCTGCTGGCCGAACAGGCGGGTGCGCGCCTCGATGATGGCGATACCGTTGCCGAGGGGGTCCAGCCAGCGTTTGGGCAGCCGGTCGCCTCCCCAGGCGATGCCAATGATGGAGCCGAGAGTAGCCCCGGTGCAATCCGTGTCGTAGCCGCAGTTCACGGCGTCGCAGATGGCCTTGCCGAAGTCGTCGGGGGCGCTGTACCAGCCCAGCAGAGTGAAGGCGATATTCTGGGGGGCATCGGTGAAGTTGGCGTAGTCGCCGACCAGATCGAGGACCGCCTGGCGGCTGGCCTTCCAGTCCTTGGTGGCGTTCCAGGTATCGACCATGATGCGGACCGCGCGGGCGGTGCGGCAGTCGTCCGGGATGGAGGCCAGACCCAGTTCCATCAACTTGTCGCGATCCTCTTCGACGTAGGCCGCGCTTTCGATGACGGCGAAGAGCATTTCGGCGTAGATGGACTCGTCGGTGTGGTCCACCATGGCGTCGAGCCGGGCCAGACGAGCAGCTTCCACCGGCAGGCCGGGAGCGATGCAGGCCCAGATCTCGGAGCGGATCGGGCAGCCCATGCTAGTGGAGAACTTGTTGTTGAAGGCACCGGAGAGCGGCGGCAGCAGACCCTTGCGGACGTTGGTCTTGCCGAAGCCGTACTCGTCCCAGTTGGGCAGGTAGTGATCGAGCCACTCGGCGGCGAAATCCTCGGCGCTCAGGTGGAGGCCGCGGGTCTCCAACGCGTGCAGCCAGACGAGCTGCACTTCCAGGTCGTCGTTCGGGATACCGCCCTCCTGGACCACGGGGTACCAGTCGAGAGTCAGGATCTCCCGACGGCCTTCCATGGGGCCGCCGAGGGTGCCGCCGGCATTCTTGCCCATCCAGCAGCCGAGGGTCTTGTTGACGTAGGTGTTCCAGTCGAGGCGGCTCATATGCGTCTCCGTTGTGGGGGTAAATGGGGGAAATCAGCCGACGCGAAAGGTAATACCCCCCGGGATAGACGCAACGGTTCACGCCGATCCCCAGGGGAAGACCAGGATGCGCGAGGGAGACAGCGTGCAGCACTCAAGCACGATATTGCACGACAACCGGGGAGCGTCAGGAACCGGTGCCGAGGCTCCGCTCGTACTCCGGCATGGTCTCGTCGAGCACCTGGCGAACCTGGGCCAGCTTCCATTCGAGATGAGAGCGGTCGGTCATGTACTCCATACTGGGCTCCCAGCCAAGCCGGGAATCGGCCTCCACGAGGGGGATCGTGGCGGCAGCGTTGCGCAGTTCCTCCTCGGCGATCTGCCGCATTTCGGCCAGGGCGGCCCGCTTGGCGGCACCATCGCTGGCGGCCGCCCGTAGGATCTCCTGCTGGAGGAACCAACGTTTCACGTGGATCGTGGTGACCACGCTGTTGCGGACGAACTCGCCCAGCCGCAGCAGGTCGCGGACCTTGCCCTGCTTGCGCTCGGGAGTCTGCTCCACCGCCTTCCGCAGACAGGAAAGGCCCTGGTCCCAGCGGGCGCTCAAACGCCGCAACAGGCGGATCTCCACGGGCACATCCGCAGGTTTGTGCGAACGATAGAGGGTCTTCAGAATCCGACTGCCGAAATGGGCATAGTCGGCACTCGGGAACACGACGTCATGGTCGAGGAAGACGAGCGGGTAGGAGGGACCAACCCGGAAGGGGCCGTACTGGTCCTCGTTGGTGGGCACATAGTCCAGGAAGGCCTCGCTCCAGTGCTGCCACGCCTGCAAGGCGAAGTCCGCGCCCTCGCCGAAGTCCCGGACGGCGATCTGGCGGATGGTCTCGTCGAAGTTGCGCCGGGGATGCCAGTAGCTCCATTTGGCCAGTTCGCTGACAAAGGAGGGCCAGAAGCCGAAATGGTGCGACTCCATCAACCCGCACAGCCCCCAATCCGCATGGGCCTTGAGCAGGGCGTCGTAGCGCCGCTTCCACTGGTAGGGAATGGGCTGGTAGGGGATGACCCCGATATCCCAGGTGACGCCGCCCGTATTGGCCATGGCATAGAGTGGAATCCCGCACTCCTTGGCGGTCTTCGCCTCGCTGCTGAAATACCCGCCGGGGCCGGCGAAGGAGGCGGTGTAGTCTACACAGCGGGTGACGATCCCTTCCTTCTCGATGTTCTCGAACATCTCGAAGGTGACTTCCAGAGAGATGTCCTGCGGCAGGGACCGGATCAGCGCCAAGCGATCGGCCTCCGGTGCCCAGCCCCAGTTGTAGGTCCAGAACACGATGTCCGCCTTCGGATTGTAGCGGCGGATGATGCCCTTGAGCAGGTTCAGCCACTGGGGATAGTCGCGGCACGGCCACCAGCCGGGGAACGGGCGGGTATCGTTTGCGGCTCCCTCGGGCACCGGGCAGTGGCGGGTACGGCCCTTGGTCCGCTCGTCCTTGCTGGGGAACTCGCAGGACTCGCCCACGAAGACGATGCCCTTGGCGCGCGGATGGGCCCGCATGAGCGCCCCGTAGGTGCTCTCGTAGAAGGCCGGGGCCTCGTATTCGTCGGGGTGTTTGGTGCTGTGCAGGTAACTGTAGAGATAGACATCGAGGCCATAGCCGGCGGCCCGGTCGATGAGATCGTTGATGTCGAGGTGCCCCATGGTGGTCGTGTTGGGCCCTTTGACGAAGACCAGGATGGCGTCCATCCCCGCATGGGCGATGGCGTTGAGGTGGGCATCGGGGAACTGGTCGATGCCCCAGCCCGAATGGATCATGCGCGGCTGGAAGACCGGCTTCCTGACCTGGTCGCCCAGTTGCAGGAAGGGGGCTTCGCGCAGATTCATCAGGTCCTCGAGGTAGTAGCAGCCCTGGCCCACGCCCCGTTCGTCGTGGCCGCAGACCACCACCGCGTCGCGTTTCACCACCAACCGGTAGGACCGGGGCACATCGGCTCCCTCGCCCAGGTCCGGCAGATCGGCCGCCGTGGCCAGGACGACCGTCTTGGGGGCCGATCCGGCGAGGGCGCTGGACGGGTCCTGCCGCTCCAGCAGCAGGGAGACCCCCATGCTGACGAGGAAGTAGTCCTGGAGGTCCTGGGCCACGCGGATCAGGTACGGGCTGGCAGCCGGCGACACCGTCAGCCGCCACCCGGCACCAACTGCCATCTCGGCCCGGGTGGGGCGCTGGGCCGGATCGTGCCGGTCGGCTTCGTGGACTCGGTTCAGACGCCGCCGGAACTCGTAGTTTCGCTCGCTCATCGGCAACTCCTTCGGAGTCAGCGCAAACACCCATCACACGCTTCGCAGACCTACAAACTAGCCAGCCGCCAGACGGCTGCAAGTCGTTCCCCCAAAGGTCCCGAAGCGTGCTATGGTGTGGCAAACCCGGAGCTTGCCATGCCCCCCTCCCCTGCCTCTACCGGTTGCTTCGCCTGCGGACCGGATCATCCCACCGGTCTGCACCTGCACTTCACCCTCGACGAAACCAGCCGCACCGCCCGTGCCGAGACCATACTGGCCGACCACTTCGCCGGGGCAGACGGAATCGCCCATGGCGG
>QKCY01000176.1 GCA_003245525.1 Victivallales bacterium
CCCACGCCAGGCCTTGGCCTTGGGCGGTCGCCGTGAAGCTGGCGGAGGACTGGAGCGTGCCGTCCTTGGGCAGGATCAGCAGGGGGATGATGTACCCCAGCACCGACACAGGCTGGTTGAGGGCGACGTCCTGCGCCTGGACCGTGGTGTCGAAGGTCGGCTCGGGATCATTGAAGTCGATATGTGCTTGGAGCGTGCCCGGGCCCCCGTTGGCCGCAAACTGGCCCGTGGCCGTCAGGATACCCTCCGCCAGCTTGATCGGCTGGAGGCGCAGGTCGGAGAGGACGACCGGCGTGTCGTTCGTGGTGTATTCCACGCGATCCACCGTCGCGCTGCCGTCCGCCGTGAGTGCGCCCAGAGCAGCAAAGGGGTTGGCGGTCTCGCCCGCCGGTGTCTGCCCGGCGGCGGCGAGTGCGGCGAGGCTAGCCTTGGCGGCCATGGTCATTTGGGCGCGCCCGTCGAGGCGGAGTTCCGGCGGGAGCAGCTTGGCCACGATGGCGGCGATTTCGGTCAGGTTGGCGTCTACGGTCACGGTGCCTTGCACGTCTCCCTGTCCGCCCAGATCGGACACGTTGCCGGAGAGGTCGGCTTTCAGGGCGGGAGCATCCACGTTGAGGGAATGGAGCACCACTGCATCCGGCTGCTGGTTCTTCAACGCGACCCCGAGATCGAGGGTGGCGCGGATCGTGTCCTGGTGTACCGGCAGGTCCGCCAGCGGCCCCCCGGTGACGGCGAGGCCCGACACCAGGGTGGAGCCCTTCAGGCTGATGCTGTCGCCGAGATTCCCTGTCGCAGTCATGGCCGAGTGGATCGTCCCGGCAACCTCCAGACCTTCGGGGAGACCGACGATGGGGCCGATCCGCGCCATCAGTTCCGCCAGATTGCAGTCGAACGCGAGATCGGCGCCCTTGGCGTCGGCGGCACCGTTGAACTGGCTCATGTCCAGCTTCACGGTCGCCTGGACCGGGACGGAGGTGAAAGCGAGGGAGGCGGTCGCTCGGTCCATCAGCAGTTGGTTGTTCTCGGCGACGCGCGCCTCCGCCTTGAGGGAGATCGGCTCCGTCTTCCCGCCTTGCACCAGATTGAAGTCGAGCGAGAGAGTGACCGGTTCGTTGATGGATGGCATCTCGAGGGCTGTGTTGAAGTCGCGGACCGCCACGGTCTCCCCGCTTTTCTGGTCCACGAACTCGAAGGTGCCGTTGACCACTTCCGCCCGGACCGACGTGTCCGGCAGCTTGACCGGCCCTTGCTCCTTGGGGGTCTCCGGCTTCTCTTCGGCGGTCTTCGTCTCCTTGGGAGCGAGCAAGTCGTCGATGTTGAGCCGTCCCTCCTGGTCGCGCCGGATCACGAGCTTGGGTTCCACGACGCGCAGATCCCGGACGACGATCCGCTGTCCCGCGAGGGCCATGATGTCCAGATCGCAGGACAGGGAGGCGAGGGAGGCGAAGGGGCTGCCATCCCGTTCCACCACCGCCACGTCCGTCAGCTTCATGCCGCTGCGCCAGCCGAAGTCCAGGTCACCGATGCGCACGTCCCGGTTGAGCTGGGCCGAGGCAGTGGCCGCAATGCGCTGGGTGACCGGATCGGACGAGATGATCGTCGGCAGGAGGGCGACCAGTGCAACCAGCCCGGCCAAACCCGCCACGGCGAGCCAGAGCAGAATCCGCAACCATCGGCGCTTGCGCTTGGGGGAGGGGGGCGGTTGCCCCTCGCCGGCGGGAGGGGTGCCAACCGTCTGCTCGCCGGTTGGGGGGGTATCGGCTATCTCGGCAGGTCTGCTCGGGTCCGTACTCATGGTGGTACCTTCGTTGGGGCTGCCGCCGGGAATAGGGGCTGGATCGCCCGCTGCCACTCCGACGTGCATGCGTCCCTCTTCCGAGTATATACACGCCCGGGAGCCGAGTCGTTCCCGTTCTCACCCAAAACACACCAACTCACGCTGGGCGGATTCCTGGCTACGCGCCGCCGAGCTGCTGTTTGAGGAGGACCATGCTGGGGAAGCGGTCGTGCGGGTCCTTGGCCAGGCACTGCATGACCAGGGTGGAGAGGCGGGTGGCGAGCCCGGGCACGAGCTCGGCGGGAGGCTTGGGATTGTAGTGCTCGGTCATCTGCCGCCAGCGCGCCTTCTTCTCGCTATGGCCCTCGAAGGGCATGCGGCCAGTGAGCAGGCGGTAGGCCATCACCCCGAAGGCGAAGATGTCGGCGGCGGGGCTGACCACGCCGTCCTTGAGCAGTTCGGGCGAGGCGTAGGCGAAGGTGCCCGGGGGCTTGCCCATACGCATCTCGCGGGCCTCCATGGTCAGATCGAAGTCGGTGAGCTTGGTCTGCAGGCGGCCCTTGTCCTTGATGACCAGGAAGTTTTCGGGCTTCACATCCAGGTGCATCCAGCCGAGGTCGTGGACGTGGGCCAGGGCCTCGGCGGTCTGCCGGACCAACTCGTAGCCGTGGGCGAGGACGAAGTCCGGCTCGTCGTTCATCATCTGGCGGAGGCTGGGTCCGGGCACGTACTCGATCAGCTCGTAGGGCATGCAGAGCCGGGTGCCGAAGTCGATGGAGGCCACGATGCAGGGATGGGGGGAGAGCTTGGCGCGGACGGTGCAACCGCGCACGAAGCCGCGCCGCTTGCCCCAGTTCAGGGCGGTGGTGGGCAGCATTTCGCGCAGCACGTAGCGCTTGCCGTCCTCGCCGGTGGCAAGCCGCAGACGAGCCATACCGCCACGGTAGAGCTCCTCGTGGGGTATGAAGGATATCTTCGCTTTGGGCATGGCTCTCCCGGGCTCCGTGGGGTCCGCTCTAGGCCAGACGGCCGCCTTTGAGCACCATGGCGATATCGCGGTCGGTCATGGTGTTGCCAAGGGCGAATTCCCGGCTGCTGCCGTCGGCCTTGACGAGCGTGGCCTGCACAGTGCCACCCGGTACGAGCTGGGCCCGCAACCCCTTGATCTGGATGGAATCGCCCGCCCCGATGGCCTCGTAGTCGGCCACGTCGAGGAACTGGAGGGGGACGATGCCGAAGTTGATCAGGTTCGCGGCGTGGATGCGTTCGATGCTGCGGGCCAGAACCAGCCGCACGCCGAGATGCATGGGACAGATGGCGGCGTGTTCGCGGCTTGACCCCTGGCCATAGCTCTCGCCGGCCACGATGACGCCCGCCTTGCCCGCCTGCTTCACCGCCATGGCGCGCTCGGCGAAGGTGGGCTTGCCCGCCTCGCTGAAGCACTCGAAGACGACCTTGGCGTACTGCGGGATGTTGCTGCGCAGCTTGAGGTGGACACCAGCCGGCATGATGTGGTCGGTGGTGATCTTGTCGCCGACGGTGATAACCACCTCGCCCGCGATATCATCCGGCACCGCGGTGCAATGCGGGGGCTCGCCGATGGTCTCCTTGCGGATGATCTCCGGGGCTTCGCCAGCCGGGGCGGGACGGAGCACGAGCCGGTCGTCGACGAGGAACTGGCTCGGCATCTCGCAGGCCGGGTAGGCTACATCCAGAGTCCGGGGATCGGTGAGCACCCCGGTAAGGGCCGTGGCGACGGCGGTCTCGGGGCTGACCAGATAGCACTGGTCGCCCTTGGTGCCGGTGCGCCCCGCGAAGTTGCGGTTGAACGTGCGGACGCTGACCGAATCGCTGGCCGGGCTGAAGCCCTGGCCGATGCAGGGACCGCAGGCGGATTCGAGCAACCGGGCACCGGCGGCGATCATGTCGCCCAGGTAACCCTCGCGGATGAGCATCTCCATCACTTGGCGACTGCCCGGGGCCACGCCCAGAGACACGCTCGGATGCACCTGCTTGCCCTTCAGGACCTGCGCCACCATGCACATGTCCTTGTAGGAGCTGTTGGTGCAGGAGCCGATCACGACTTGGTTGACCACGATGGGACCCACTTCGGCCACCGTCTTGATGTTGGCCGGGTTCGAGGGGCAGGCGGCGAGCGGGACCAGCTTGTCCAGATCGATCTCGATGACCCGGTCGTAGGCCGCGCCCTCGTCGGCGGCCAGAGGCTGCCAGTCGCCGCCGCGCTGCTGGGCGGCGAGGAAGGCGCGGGTCGCCTCGTCGGAGGGGAAGACGCTACCGGTGACGCCCAGCTCCGCGCCCATGTTGGTGATGGTGGCACGCTCGGGCACGCTCAGGCTGGCGACGCCGGGACCGAAGTACTCGACCACGGTGCCCACGTTGCCCTTGGAGCCGAGGATGGAGAGAACATGCAGGATCACGTCCTTCGCCGCCACCCAAGGCTGGAACTTGCCGGTGAGCTTCACGCCCACGATCCGGGGGCAGGTAAGCTTGAAGGGCTGCCCGGCCATGGCCACCGCCACGTCGAGACCGCCCGCGCCGATGGCGAGCATGCCGATGCCGCCGCCAGTGGGCGTGTGGGAGTCGGAGCCGAGGAGGGTCTTGCCCGGAATCCCGAAGCGTTCCAGATGCACCTGGTGGCAGATGCCGTTGCCGGGGCGGCTGAAGAGCACGCCCTTGGAGGAGCAGATGCTTTGCAGGTAGAGATGGTCGTTCTGGTTTTCGGGACCGAGCTGGCTGGTGTTGTGGTCCACGTACTGGACGGACAGCTCGGTCTTGACCCGGTCCACGCCCATCGCCTCCAGTTCAAGGAAGGCCATGGTGCCGGTGGCGTCCTGGCAGAGGGTCTGGTCGATCCTGATCTCGATTTCCTCGCCAGCGACAAGTGCGCCGCTGACTAGGTGGTTGGCGAGAATCTTCTGGACAAGGGTTTGGGCAGCCATGGAATGGATCATCTCCCTGTAGGAGTTGGAAGGTTGGGGTGAGAACGACCCAATGTAATCTTTCTACGGCCCTGCCTCAAGCGCCAGCCTGGTTGCCGGTCCTCCTGGCGCTTCGAATCGACGGGACAGGAACCCAGTCTGATCTGGCCTGCACCGACGATCACTATCAGCGCCGCCTGGCGAACGCCTACCCGAGGTTGGTGAGAAGGGAGGAGGCATCCCCCAACGGCATACCGGTTGCCACTGGAATGCCCATGGGCTTGGGTTGCTCCTCCTCGATGGGGAACTGGGCGCGGTACATCTCTGCGTACGCGCCTCCCTTCTCCATCAGTTCGGCGTGCGTGCCCCGTTCGCAGACGGTGCCATGTTCGAGGACCAGGATCTGGTCGGCCCGCCGGACGGTGGAGAGGCGATGGGCGATGACAAAGGTGGTGCGTCCCTGCATCAACCGCTCGAGGGCCCGCTGGATGAGGATTTCCGAATGGGAATCGATCATGCTGGTCGCCTCGTCGAGGATCAGGATACGGCGGTCGGCGAGGACGGCGCGGGCGATGGAGATGCGCTGCTTCTGGCCGCCGGACAGCTTGACGCCCCGTTCGCCGATGTGGGTGTCGTAGACGCTGGGCAGTTCGGCGATGAACTCGTGGGCGTTGGCCACCTCGGCGGCGGCGTGGACCTGCTCGTCGGTGGCCTCCGGCCGGGCATAGCGGATGTTATCGGCGACCGTGCCGTTGAACAGGAAGGGGTCCTGCAGCACCACGCCGATCTGCGCGCGCAGCGAGGTCTGGGTGACGGTGCGCAGGTCCTTGCCGTCGATCAGGATGTGGCCCTTGGTGGGGTCGTAGAAGCGGGGAATGAGGTTGACGAGGCTGGTCTTGCCCGCCCCGCTGCGGCCCACCAGGGCGATCGTCTGGCCCGGTTTGGCCAGCAGGTCGATGCCGTCGAGCACAGTCGTGGTCTCGTTGTAGCCGAAGGAGACCCCGGCGAAACGCACTTCGCCCGCGATGGGGGGCAGGGCGGTGGCCTCCGGCGCGTCGGCCACCTCGGGTTCGCTCTCCAGGATCTCGGCCACGCGCTCGCCCGAGGCGAAGGACTGAAGCACGGAGTTGTACATGTGGAAGAGGTGCCCGATCGGCTGGTAGAGCTGCATCACGTAGCCCTGGAAGGCCATGAGGTCGCCCAGGGTCACCGTGGGGTTCGGCTGGACCAGGTAGTAGAACCCCACGCCCGTGACCAGCAGCCCCCCCATGGCGGTGATGAAGCCCACCAACGGGAAGGCGAAGGAGAAGACCCGCACGCCCTCCATCTCGGTCTTGAACAGGTCCGCGTTCTCCTGCTCGAAGCGCTGGTTCTCCTGCTGTTCGGTGTGGAAGGCCTTGATGACGCGGATGCCGGAGATGTTGTCCTGGAGCCGCGCGTTCAGCGCCCCGTGCCGGTCGCGGATCTTGCGGAACAGCGGTCGGATGCGGCGGCTGAAGAACAGCATGTGGACCGCCATGAAGGGGATCGGCACGAGGGCGCACAGGGCCAGGCGCCAGTCCAGCCAGAACAGGATGCCCACCGTGATGGCCAGGCTGAGCACTTCCATGAGCACTTGGTCGCCCACCTCGGTGATGATCCGCTCCAGGGCGTTGACGTCCCCGGTGACGCGGCTCATGATCTCGCCGGTCTGGCGCGACTCGAAGAAGCCCAGGGAGAGCCCCTGCAGATGCCGGTACACGTGTTCCCGGAGGGCGCGCACCATGGCCGCCCCCGCCCGGCGGATCACCGTGGTACGCCGCCAGGAGAGGATCCCGTTGAGGAGGTGGACCAGGAGCAGTATGGCCACGACGCCGCCGAGGAGCTGTAGCGAATGGCTGTAGCCCTCGCTGGTCCATTGGTTCTTCACCATCGGCGTCGCCACCTGGTCCACCAGGAAGCGTCCGGCCAGGGGCCAGACCTTGCCCAGTCCGGACGTGATGAACACGCAGACCATGCCGACCGCGATGGCCTTCAGATGGGGACGCATGAAGGGCCAGTAGTGGCGTTTCAGCCGCCGGAAATCAACCTTCAGGCTCGTCTTCTCGGGGCCTTCGCCGCGCATCGCGCGACCGAAACCAAAGCCGCCAGGTGGCATGTTGGGACTCTTTCTTTGCTAGGGGAGTACTGGAATGCTGGAAGGCCGGAAGGGAGGAAGCGGATTCCTGTCTTGGTCGGTTCCTCGCCTTGCTTTGCCATGCCATCATTCCATTCGTTCCATCACTCCTTTGCCCCGCCCCAAAAACGAGTGCGCCCCGGCCATCACCATAGACGACCGGGGCGCAGAATCTAGCGGAGCGACCGACTTAGCAGCCGTAGCGGGCGGCAGCACCCAGCATTTCCTCGATGCGGAGGAGCTGGTTGTACTTGCAGATACGGTCGGTGCGGCTCATGGAACCGGTCTTGATCTGGCCGGCGTTGACGGCGACGGAGAGGTCGGCGATGGTGGTGTCCTCGGTCTCGCCGGAGCGATGGCTGACGACGGCGGTGTAGCCGGCCTTGTGGGCCATCTCGATGGCGTCCAGGGTCTCGGTCAGGCTGCCGATCTGGTTGACCTTGATGAGGATCGAGTTGGCGGCACCCATGTCGATGCCCTTCTTGAGGAACTTGACGTTGGTGACGAAGAGGTCGTCGCCGACGAGCTGGATCTTCTTGCCGATCTTGTCGGTCAGCAGCTTCCAGCCATCCCAGTCATTCTCGCTCATGCCGTCCTCGATGGAGTCGATCGGGTACTTGGCGGCCAGCTCGGCCAGGTAGTCGGCCTGCTCGGCGCTGGTGCGCTTGGCACCGTTGGGGCCTTCGAACTTGGCGTAGTTGTAGACGCCGTCCTTGAAGAACTCGCTGGCGGCGCAGTCCAGGCCGATCATGACGTCCTTGCCAGCGGTGTAGCCGGCATCGGTGATGGCCGCGATGATGCTCTCCAGGGCCTCGGTGGTGCCGCCCTTGAAGTTGGGGGCGAAGCCGCCTTCGTCGCCGACGGCGGTGCTCAGGCCCTTGCCCTTCAGCACCTTCTTCAGGTTGTGGAAGACCTCGGCACCCATGCGGATGCCTTCGCGGAAGCAGCAGGCACCGACGGGGCGGATCATGAATTCCTGGAAGGCGATGGGGGCGTCGGAGTGGCTGCCGCCGTTGATGATGTTCATCATCGGAACGGGCAGGACCTTGGCGTTGGTGCCGCCGATGTAGCGGTAGAGGGGCAGCTCAAGGGCGTTGGCCGCGGCGTGGGCGGTGGCCAGGGAGACGGCCAGGATGGCGTTCGCGCCGAGGTTGCTCTTGGTCTCGGTGCCGTCGAGCTCGATCATGGTCTTGTCGATGGCGACTTGGTCCACGGCGTCCATGTCGATCAGCTCGGGAGCGATCTTGTCGTTCACGTTCTCGACGGCCTTGAGGACGCCCTTGCCGAGGTAGCGAGCTTTGTCGCCGTCGCGCAGTTCGAGGGCCTCGTTCTCGCCGGTGGAGGCGCCGGAGGGCACGGCGGCACGACCAACCACGCCGCTCTCGAGGGTGACTTCGGCTTCGAGGGTAGGATTGCCGCGGGAGTCGATGATCTCACGGGCGGTGATGTCGAGAATACCAGTCATGGTCGGACCTTCCGGGTTGCGGTTGCGGTGGATGGAATGGGAACACTATTCTTGAAGAGCAGTACTATAGCGGATGGTAGGTCGCAGGCAATCTCCCAAGGCCATTGCCCGCGACTTGCTTGCCGAATCCGAACCGGGCGCGTCTGCGTCGGACAGGTCGGGGTTCCGGATTGCGCGCCACGGCATTCCGCGTCATGTTGCCGGGGCGGAACCCAAGGAGACAGATCATGCGCACTGGCCTTGCCACCTTCCTGGTCGCGGCATCCCTCGCTGTCGCTGGCGACCACGTGTTGTTCTCCTTCGACGACGGGGTGGCGGACTGGCGGGTGAATGTCTATGGCTCGGGCGCATTGACGTTCGCTGCTGCCGAGGGGGCCATGCGGGTGTCCAGCCAGGCCCTGCACGGGGGCAATCTGATCGGCCCCAAGCTGTCCGACGGTCCCTGGCGGCAGGACCGCTACGACCGGGTCCGTTTCCGGGTGCGCAGTCCCCAGCCCATGACCAAGGCCATGCTGGTCTTCGTCACCGACGAGAAGACCCATCCCACCTATAATCTCAGTTTCGTCATCGAGCAGACCGACTGGCAGGAGCTGACCTTCCCCCTTGCCCGGTGCTGGAACCGGGGCGGGCAGAGGCTGGATGCGCGCCGCTTGCGGAGTGTCTACGTCAATCCCGACCAGCCCGATGCCGAGTTCACCATCGACCAGATCGAACTGCTCTCCGCCGCCCGGCAGGTGTTCCTGCGCCCGGATCGGGTGGTGCGCGCGGTTGTCACGGAGGCTCCTCCAACCATTGATGGCCAGTTGGACGATCCCGCGTGGCAGTCGGCGGCGTTGCTGGACGGCTTTGTCCTCTATCCGGCGGGCACGGAGTCAGCGAAGGACCATACCGAGGCCCGCGTATGCTACGACCGGGAGGCCCTGTACCTGGGTATCCGACTCCATTCCGCGGCCATGGGCAAGCTCAAGGCGGAGGAGACCGCGCGCGATGCCGCGGTCTACCAGGACGATTGTGTGGAGGTCTTCGCGGACCCGGAACACGACCACGCCACCTGGCACCAGTTCGTCGTGAATTCGGTAGGGACTCAGTTCGACGCCCTCCTGCCCGGCGGCGAGGAGGGGCGCGGCATCGCCTGGAACGGTACGTGGACCGTGCGGACCCACGCCGATGCCACAGGCTGGAATGCCGAACTGCGCATCCCCTTCGCCGACTTGGGCGGTTTTCCCGCGCCCGGTACCGTGCAGGGCTTCAATGTCTGCCGCGAGGCCCCCAGCACCGGCGAGTTGTCCATGTGGACGGCCACGGGCGGCCGGTTCACCCGCGTGGCGGGCCTGGCCGATCTGGTCTACGGGCCCTTTGCGCCCCAGCCTCCGGCGGTTGCGGAACTGGTGTTGGAGGAGGCGGCAACCGGCGGTTACGTCTTCCGCTGTCGGCTTGATGCCGAGCGGGACTTGGCCACGCATTCCACCGTGGAACTCCAGCTTCCGGCCAGCGAACCGGTGCGGGTGGTCCATGACCAACGCTTGGTGCCGGGCCGCAACCGGCTGGCCGTCCCGCTGGCCTGCACGCCGACGGAGGAGGGCGAGGCGAAACTGCTCTGGACCTGTCTCGACGGGGACGGGAAGGTGCTGGCCTACCAGTCCTTCACCTTTGCGGTTCGGTTGCCCCACGAGGCGAGCCTCGACCGGCTCGTTCTGGTTCCTTCGCCGCAGGAACTGACTCTGGCCGAAGGCACCTTCGCGGTGGGGACAGACGAACTGCGCATCCAGCCCGGTCCCGAGGAACGTTCCCGGTTCACGGCCGGGGTCATCCAGAACGAATTGGCGACCCAGTATGGTGCCACCGTCGGTATCCTGGACCATGTCCTGCCGGAGGCACCCGCCCGCATCCTGGTCGGGGTTCCTTCCCGTTTCCCGGAGTTGGCGGCAGCGTTGGCGGCAAGCGGTACGGCGGTGCCCGAACTCAAGCCCGAGGGCTATCTCTTGCTGGTTCGTCCCGAACAGGTGCTCATTGCCGGGGCGGACGACCGAGGTGCCTACTATGGCGCCCGGACCTTCCTGCAACTGGTGGCCCAGGCCACGCCCGACGGCGGTACGGCCCGGGCTCCGGCCTGCCGTATCCTGGATTGGCCCGAGGAAGCGTTCCGGGGGGCGATGATCTTCACCAGCGGCTGGCCGCAGGACCCCCTGGATACGGCCATGCTCAAGGAGTACATCTACCGCCAGATCGCGGGCTACAAGTTCAACACCATCGTCTGGCAGATGAAGGCCGGGTACCAGTACGAGAGTTGGCCCCGGCTCGCCAACCGCTGCGCCCTCAGCCGCGAACAGTTGCGGGACGTGATCGGCTTCGCCCGCGACCATTTCATCGAGCTGATTCCGAACACCAACATCCTCGGCCATGCCAACTGGATCGTCCTGAAATACCCGGACCTCCAGGAGGACGGCAAGCCCCATCAGCTCTGCACCCACCATCCCCAGACCTATCCCCTCCTGTTCGACGTGCTGGAGGAGATGCTGGATCTTTTCGACCATCCGAAACGGTTGCACGTGGGGTTGGACGAGGTTCGTTGGAAGACTTTCAACCTGCCCGAGGCGGAGCAATGCCCCCGGTGTCGCGGTATCTCCAAGTACCAGATCTACGCCGACCACATCAACCGCCTGCACGATTTCCTCGCCGCCAAGGGCGTCCAGATGTGGATGTGGGGCGACATGCTTGTCCCCACCCACAACGGCGGTCCGCCCTTCGATTGCAGCAAGGCGCTGGACCTCATTCCCAAAGACATCGTGATCTGCAACTGGTCCGCCAACCACTCCGCCGGTTCCTGCGAACTGCTGGCCAAGAGGGGGTTCCCGGTGGTCAAGGCCAATTCCCAGGAGATGAGCCTGGCCGACGCGCCCTACACCTTCGGCAATCTGGCCAGTTTCTGGTACCGGCATCCCTGGTGTCCGCTCACCCAGTCCGGGGAACGGGGAGAGATGCTGCATCAGGCCTTTGCCGCCGAGTACTCCTGGCATGTGAACCGCGAGGACATCAGCCCCGAAGCCTTCGCGCGCCGGGCGGACGTGAACATCCTCCGGCTCCAGGCCCAGCCTGCGCGCGGCAACGGCGACGAGACCTGCACCCCCGTCTCCCTTGGCCAGGCCCCCAACCGCGACTTGCGCGACGAGGAGGCGGGAGACGGCAAGGGCTGGGCCGATCTCGGTCCCGATCTCGACCTGCGCCACTTCCCCACCGGCGAAGTCCTGGCGGGGCGCGCCCGTTTCACGGTCCCCGAGCCCCGCGCGGTCTATCTGGAGGCTGGCCAGGAGTCGGCGGGGATTCCCGTAGGGCGTCCGGCCGCTTCCCTGCTTCTCCTCCATACGGCGGTGCCTCCCGAGTCCGCCGAGGCCCGCAAGACCTATTTGGCGCGCTTCCTCGCTCCCAACGAAGGGGTGCCCGTGGCGGAGCTTCGCGTTGTCTACGAGGGAGGCGTCGAGCGGACCGTGCCGCTGCGCGTCGGCATGGAAGTGGGCTTCTGGCGTCCCACGGCGGCTGCCGAGTACTTGGTCCGCTGTCCCTATCTGCTGCGTTTCCCCACGGCGCAGTGCCTGGCCCAACAACCGGACAGCACCGACGCCGTGGCCTATGCCTACGAATGGGTCAATCCCCTGCCGGACACCCGGATCGACCGTATCGAACTGCGCCACACCGGCACGGAGGCGGCCTACGCCCTCTTCGCGGTCACGGTGCGCGAGCCGCGGTGACCGGTCCTCCTACTCGACGGTGACCGACTTGGCCAGGTTGCGGGGCTGGTCGATGGCGCAGCCACGCTCGCGGGCGAAGTAGTAGGCGAAGAGCTGGAGGGCCACGACCGTGAGCACCGGGGCGACGAACCGGGAGGCCCGGGGAATCCAGATCACCTCGTCGGCGTGCTGGGCCACATCCGGATCGCCGTCGGTGGCGGTGGCGATGACCGGGGCGTGGCGGGCGCGGCATTCCTGCATGTTGCCGATCACCTTGCTACGGCCGGGCACATCGTTGGCCAGGGCGACCACGGGAACGTGCTCGTCGAGCAGGGCAATGGGGCCGTGCTTGAGTTCGGCGGCGTGGTAACCTTCGGCATGGATGTAGCTGATCTCCTTGAGCTTCAGCGCGCCTTCCAGGGCCACGGGATAGAGGTAGCCACGGCCGATGAAGAACATCCCCTGGGCGTCGTGGAACCGCTTGGCCGCCTGCTCGATGGCGGGAGCCCGTTCGGTGACCGTGCGCACCATGTCGGGCAATCGGCGCAGCTCCTCGATGAGCTCCAGGCCCATCTCGCGCGAGAGCCGCCGGGTTCGCCCCAGACGCAGGGCGAGCATGAGCAGGACGGTGACCTGGCAGGTGAAGGCCTTGGTGGAGGCCACGCCGATCTCGGGGCCGGCGTGCAGGTAGACGCCCCGGCCCGTCTCGCGGGCGATGGTGGAGCCGACCACGTTGCAGATGCTGGCCACCAGGCCGCCCTTGTACTTGGCCTCGCGCACGGCCGCCAGGGTGTCGGCGGTCTCGCCCGACTGGCTGACCGCGAGGATGAGGTTGTTGGGCCCGATAATGGGGTTGCGGTAGCGGAACTCGGCGGCCTGTTCGACCTCGGTGGGAATGTCGGCCAAGTCTTCGAGGAAGTACTCGCCCATCATGCCCGCGTGGAGGCTGGTGCCGCAGGCGGCGATCACCACCCGGTTGATCAGGGCCAGGTCGTGCTGGCTCAGGTCCAGCCCGCTGAGGATGGCGGTGCCGAGGGTGTCGTCCAGCCGTCCGCGGATGCTGTTGGCGATGGCGGTGGGCTGTTCGCAGATCTCCTTGAGCATGAAATGCTCGTAGCCCGATTTCTCGGCGGCGGTGGTGTCCCAGTCGATATGGGCCACTTCGCGGGAGACCGGCACGTTGTCGATGGTGCGCAGTTCCACGTTGTTGGCGGTGATGACGGCGATGTCGTCGTCGTCCAGGTAGATCACCTGGTTGGTGTAGGCGACCAGGGCGGAAACATCGCTGGCGACGATGGTCTCGTCGCGGCCCAGGCCGAGGACGATGGGGCTGCCCCGGCGGGCCACCACCAGATGGTCGGGCTCGTCCCGGCAGAGGACGGCGATGCCGAAGGTGCCCTCGACCTGCTTGAGCGCGGCAGCCGTGGCCTGCACCAAGTCGCCCTCGTAGCAGGACGCGATGAGTTGCACGAGCACCTCGGTGTCGGTGTCGGAGTAGAACGTGCGGCCCCGGCGCTGGAGCTGGGTCTTCAGGGCCAGGTAGTTCTCGATGATGCCGTTGTGAACCAGAGCGAAACGCCGGTCCCCGTCCACATGGGGATGGGCGTTGGCCACGGTCGGTGGCCCGTGGGTGGCCCAGCGGGTGTGGGCAATCCCCACTTTGCTGGTGGCTTCGTCGGGCCAGTGGGCGGCAACGGCTTCTTGCAAGGACGAGACCTTGCCCACCGCCTTCACGACCTCGATGGACCCGTCCTGCAACAGGGCGAGTCCCGCCGAATCGTAGCCCCGGTACTCCAGACGGCGCAGCCCCTCGATCAACGGGTCCATGGCCCGACGCTTGCCGATATAGCCAACAATGCCACACATAGTAGGAGGGTTCCCTCTGGATTGGGGTTGGAAGTCCCCTCGCGCCGATCCTTCACGGTCGGTACTATACTGCCAGTCTTCCGCCAAGAGGATGGAGAGCGGTGGAACAGGCTCATCAACGGCGTTCGACCCGGTTGCAGGGGTAGGACTACACCCGCCCCGGCTACTACTTCGTCACGGCCTGCACCCAAGAGCGACGCCGGGTATTCGGTACGCTCATCAACGGGCGGATGGCCTTGAACGACGCCGGCCAGATGGTGAGAACCGTATGGGACGAACTCCCGGCGCATTATCCCGGCGTGGGGATCGATGCGTTCGTCGTCATGCCCGACCATATCCACGGGATCGTTCGGTTGGAGGGGCGGGCACGGGGACCTGCCCCTACGATCTCCCTTCCCGACGTTGTTCACTGGCTCAAAACCCTCACGACGAAACGGTACGTGGATGGCGTTACGCGATGCGGCTGGCCACGCTTCCCTGGACGGCTCTGGCAGCGCAACTACTACGAAACCATCGTGCGGACGGGCACGGCTCTGGCCAATATCCGCGCCTATATCCGCAACAACCCCGCGCATGGCGACGTATTGCGCTATGGCGAACCGCGCTTCCAGGTCGGGAATCGGGCGTTGCTGGATCTGCCGTTGACGGCGTTCCTGGCCTCGCGGGGAATGGGGCAGATCGATGCCGGGACCGCCCTGTGCGATGCGGCTTGCGTGGTCAGTGGCTTCCTGAGCCCGCTGGAGCGCACGGTTTTTGCGTGGTGCCTCGCCAGCGGGAAGCCGATGGTGCAGGTTCTGGCACGAGGAATCCCCGCAGTCTTTCCGGCTCCGGTGCAACGCGCCATTGCCGCCGGGCGACGACTCGTGATCTCGCCATTCCCGGCCACGGGGCCCGTTACGCAAACTGCCTATCTGACCGGAGAGTAGGGTTTGCGGTGCTATGTTGCCGCTTCCCTGTCTGCATAGGAACCATCGCATGCCTCTTTGCCGTGTTGTTCTGTGCTGCCAGTTGCTGGTGGCTGCCGCCTTCGCGACCGAGTTGGTCCGGGTCGATCCCTCTCTGGTCGCCCCTGGCAAGGGGCAAGTGACCGTGGGCGACCATGCGCTGCCGCTGGCCACGGCAGGGGCGTGGTTTGGGTCCGGAGCGGTGAGTGCGGAATTGGGCGTGCAGGATTTGCGGGAGGGGGTGGTCTCCTTCTGGCTTCTGCCGGTCGCCTTTCCGGTGACCGGGCAGGTGCGGATCACGGACCGGAATCAGGCAGTCGGCAGCGAGACGCGCTGGCCGGATGCGGTGGATGTGGTATGGGGTGGCGACTGGAAACGCAAGCGGCAGAGTCTGCGGGTGGCCGTGACGCGGGAGGGGAAGGTGCTGGCCAACCATCTCAGTTGGCACAAGCAGTCCCAGTGGCTGGGCGGGGTGGCGTCGTCCGATCCCGTGCTCCAAACCGGCGTCTGGACCCACATCGCCTACGGGTTCGGCCCCGCCGGGCAGCGGCTGTGGATCAACGGCGAGCTGGTCGCGGCCAACGCGGCGGATACCCAGCCGGTGAGTTGGCCCTACCAGTTACGGTTCGGGGAACTGGCCGGGGCCTTTGCCGATGCGAAGCTCGCCTCGGCAGTCACCGCCTCCCCCGCACCGCCGGAATTGGCCTGGGGGAGTCCGCTGGCGACCGAGCTCTTCGCCGTCACCCGCGACGGATCTGCCTGGCAGGAGCGTCTGGCCAGGTTGGGGGCCATGCCCTATGAACAGGCCCGACTGAACGTCATCCGTCGGTCGGCTCCGCTGCTGCTCTACCAGGCGCTGCTCGAACAGCATCAACCGGCCCCGGAAGGCGTGGATCTCTACGCCCTGCTTCACGACGAGGCGAACTGGTTGCTGGCGGCGGCTCCGGCCTGGCAGGAGCGTCTCGCGGCTCTGGAGGCGGGACAGGCCAACGGACTGAGCGTACCGGCTATCCAGCCGGACATGCGGACGGTTTTGGTGCATGACGGAGCCTTCTGGCAGGATGGGCGTCCGGTCTACTTCGTCGGCCTCCAGGACGCCCGGTTCGATCTGATGGAAGGGCTGGGGCTGAGTTTCTCCGGCCACACCTTCGGGCCGGACTGGACCATGCCCAAGGAGGGAGTCTTCCGCGAGAGCGGGAAGGACCAGGCCAGCCGGGCGGCGCGCGCCGCCGGGCACGGCATGCTGTGGGATATCCTCTACTCCGGGCACAACTTCCCCGGTTGGGCCAAGAAGAAGTACCCCGAACTCCAGGTCGGGATCGGTTTCATGGGCCACGACCCCCTGAGCGAGCATGGCTGGGCGATCCACGAGGCAACGCTGCGCAAGACCCTGCCCGATCTGGCCGACGCCCCCAATCTGCTCGGTCTGGATCTGGCCAACGAGCCAGCCTTCAACGGCAAGACCGTGGATGCCGAGGCGAACTGGCGGCGCTGGCTGGCCCGGCGGCACGGGACCATCGACACGCTGAACCGCAATTGGGAAACCCACTATGCCAACTGGGACGAGATTCCGGTGCCCGGCTTCGTCAACCCGGCCTGGAGTTCTCCCTGGGGGCAGTCCTTTCCTACCGACCCCGCCGGCCTGCGGGTCTACGGCGACTGGAGCCGGTTCAATCTGGAGCGGGTGAACGATTGGTACGCCAAGGTCCACGCCCTGGCCCGGTCCTACCTGCCGCACACCTACACCTATACCAAGATGATCCAGAGCACGACCAGCAATGCCCGGATGGGCATCGATGTGGTGGCGAACGTGCGCACCACCGACCTCAGCGGCTCGGACTCGTGGTGGGTTTTCCAGGGCCTCGCCGAGGGTGGGGCCACGGCTGCGGATCAGATGTCCGGCACCAGCGGGGACAAGGGCAGCGGCGAGGCGGTGAACTGGTCGAGCCTGATGCTCTACGACCTGCTGACCAGCGCCCGCCCCGACGCCCCGGCCGCCAACGCCGAGTTCCATCTCTTCGGCGACTCCTACAAGCCCATGTCGAGCGAATGGAAGGACCCGCCGCCCGGTCACTGGGACCGCCCAATTCCGGCTTCCCACTTCCATGCCGGGGTCTGGCAGCAGGCGGTCCATGGCCAAGCCATGGCTAACATCTGGACCCATTGGCCGCGGAACAACGCCACCGAGCGGCCCCAGGCCCTGGCGGCTATCAGCCAGGCGGCGATGGACCTCAACCGGCTGTCGCGCGAGGTCCATGCCTTGGAACGGGTGGAACGGCCGGTGGGGATTCTCTGGGGCCTGTCCCCGATCCTCTGGGACACGGGCGGCAAGTGGCATCCGCAAGTGGACGCATCCTGGCGCACTCTCTGGCGGGCGCTGACTCTGAACGGGCTCCGGCCCCGTTTCGTCTTCGAGCGGGAC
>QKCY01000381.1 GCA_003245525.1 Victivallales bacterium
GCGGAGAGGTCGCCGTGGAGGTTGGGATAGCGCCGCATCAGTTCGACCACGCGCCCGCCGGGAACCACGGGGCCCTTGGGGTAGCCGTTCCAGGTCTGCCCGGTCACATCACCGCTGATGTGGGACCAGAAGCACTGCGAATGCCCAAGGAACGTGAGATTCGGGAAATGGCGCAGGGCCTGTTCCAGTCCAGGCAGACCCAGTTGGTCGACGATACCGTAGGTACCCCCTTCGCGATGGGCGATGTGGAAGGTGAGCGGGAACCCCACCGCCTCGGTGTGGGCGAAGAGGTTGCGCATGCGCGGATCGCCGAAGGGCAAATTGGCGGAGACCTCGCCGATACCGCGGCAGCCCTGTTCGCGGTAGTACTCCAGGATCGCCCGCAACGGCGCTTCGGGATGGTTGAACATCTGGCGCGGGTCCACGTTGCAGAAGGGGATGAAGCGGTCGGGGTACTGGGCGCAGACCCGGAGCACGTCCTCGTTCGACTGCACGATGTGCATAGCCTCGGGATTCAGGCAGGGCAACAGCACACTGCGGTCGATCCCCGCCTGGAGATGCATCTCCACCAACTGCTCGGGAGAAACGAGGCGTACGCTGGACCCCACATAGGGAAGGCTGGCCAGGCAGACGTGGTTGTGCAGGTCGATGAACATGGTGGTACCTCTCTAGGAAAGGGTTCTACCATGACATGGTTGGGGAACAGGACAAGCAGCGGAACGGGCCTGCTCCCACTTGACAACACCGAAAACCCTATGATGGTATATATAGATGATACAAAACATCATCATTGATGACACTAGGTTGATTGAATGCCCGGCAACGATCTCGTCCAATCCCTGGCCCGTGGTCTTGACCTGCTCCGCCTGCTGGCAGAGTCCAACGGTGGTCTGCGCATTGCCGACCTGGCGGCCGCCACCGGGCTCAAGCGTCCGACGCTGCACAACCTGCTCCGCACCCTATGCAGCCGGAACTTCGTGACCAAGGACGACACCGTCTACCGGATCGGTCCCGGCGTCTACATGCTGGTGGCCGCCGATGCGGCGAGCGTGTTCCTCGGCCAGGCGGAGGAGGCGGTGCGGCTGATGGCGGAACGGCTGCCCTGGGGCATCGTTAGCTTTGCCGAGCCAGTGGGCAGCGAGATTGTGGTCCGCTTCCGCAAGTTCCCGGAACACCTGATGCTGGAGCGTAACAGCGGCGCGATTCTCGCTCCCTACCAGACCGCGTCCGGCCTCGCCTTTCTGGCCTATGCCGACCCCGAGACCCGGCACAGCATCCAGTTGCGCTATCCCTTCGAAGTCGGGGGCGTAGCCCGCTGGGGCAGCGAGGACAAACTGGAGCACTACCTCGCCGAGGTACGGCGGACCCACCGGGTCCTGCCCCCCTTCAACACCAATTCCCGCTATCGGGTGGCGGGCATTCCCCATCTCGCCCCGGACGGGCGTTTGCTGGGAGTGCTCGGCGTGGCCTGGCATGTGGCCCCCGCCGCCACCGACGACGGCACCGAGGCCGTGATGGCCGCCCTGGCCGAGGGCGAGGACCGGCTCGCTTCGATGATCGCGACGAACCCGTGATTTCCGCGCCGGCCGCCGCCATGGAGCGGGGTTGGCGCTACTTGTGTGCAGGCAAGAGCAAGGAGTCCCAGGACCGATGACACCGTTCGCGGAATTCCGAAAACAAGCGGGGTACGACCTGGTCGGCGTGCCCCCGATGGCGTGCTTCGACGGCTTGCCGCCGAACGAGCACCCCCGCAGCATCTTCCCCGATGCCAAGAGTGTGATCGTGGTGGGCAGCCGCATCCGCCGCGGCCAGTTCCGCTCCATGGAGGAGGGATCCCTGTGGAGCACCCCCGGCCGCTGGCTCACCGGCTTTGAGGGCCTGGTGCGCTATCTGGAACGCGATGGCTACGAGTGCGTGCCCTACTCGCCCGCCGACGCCCCCAAGATGCCCCGCCAGCCCGTCTACCCCGGCCGTTGCGCGCCCAATGGCGTGCGGCTCTCCATCGACTTCGCGGCCGTCGCCGCCGGTCTGGGCGAGATCGGCTACCATGGCATGTTCATGACCGAACGCTTCGGCATCCGCCAGTCCATCGGTCTGGTCGTGACCGACATGGAGATCGAGCCCGGCAGCAGCGAGACCAAGGCCAGCGGCATCTGCGACAAGTGCATGGCCTGCGTCCAGGCCTGCCCGCTCCAGGCCATCTCCGGCACCGTCTCCGGACAGCTCGTGGCCAACGGGCGCAGCATGACTCTGGCCTCCATCAACGGTGCCGCCTGCCGGGCTTGCCCCAATGGCGTGTCCGGCGACTCCCGCTACTTCGCCGGGGCCGAGGAACTGCATTTCGAGATCGAGAACAACCAGGTGAAGGGCGACAAGAGCGTCCTGGCCCGTGGTGGCCTGCCGAACCGTCTCGCCGCCGCCTGTGGCCGAGCCTGCATCGCCCACTTCGAAGCTACGCACGACACGGGCTACAAGATTCCATTCCGGGTCCGCGAGCCCTGGGGCTTCCGGCCGGACGAAGCGAGGGGGTGGTAACCATGCTTACCGCACAGATGGTCAAAGACGCCGCGATCCGCGGAGGTGCCGACATCTGCGGCATCGCCAATGTGGAACGCTTCGCAGGCGGTCCGCCCGAGACGCACCCCAACAGCCTCTTCCCCGAGGCCAAGTCGGTCATCGTCTACGCCAGCCGCATCCTCAAGGGCAGCTACAAGGGAATCCAGGAAGGCACCGACTGGTCGGCCTATTGGGTCTACGGCTACGGCAGCGGCATCTACAGCTCCCTCGGCGGGGCCACCGGTGCCATCTCCAACCTGCTTGAAGAGCACGGCCACGAGGCCGTCGTCTCCCCCGGCGGGCACACCCTGCTGGACGAAGCGCCCCCGGCCCGTGAACCCCTCGCCAAGGGCAAGCAGCCCCCCTGCATCATGCTCCATATGCGCGTGGCAGCCGCCCTCGCCGGTCTCGGCGAACTGGGCTGGTCCAAGGTCTTCCTGACCCCCGAGTTCGGCCCGCGCCAGCGCTTCGACATTATCCTCACGGATGCCGAACTGGAGCCCGATCCCCTCGTCTCGGACAGCATCTGCGACAAGTGCATGGCTTGCGTGAAGCTCTGCCCCGGCAAGTGCCTGGGCGGCGAGCGCGAGTCCATCGAGGTCGAAGGCCATGAGTTCGCCTGGGGCCAGGTGGACTGCGGCAAGTGCAAGGTCACCCACTGGGGACTGAACCCCAAGGCCTCGCCCTTCGTCACCAAGGACCTCCCCGGCATGGACATGAAGATCGAGGAAACCAGCTACAAGTGGTACGAGGCCTTCCGGCTCGGGTTCGCCCTCTCCGAGCGCATCGACTATCTCAAACTCATCGCCACCGGTTCCGCCGAGCACGGCCAGGGCGGACGCCCCGGCTCCGTCTGCGGCGCGGTGGGTTGCGTGCAGGCCTGCAACACGCATCTCGAAGCCCGCGGCAAGCTCAAGGGCGGCGTGAAGGGAGACGTGGCATAATGGACATCACCAGAGAAACCCTCGACAAGTGGGCGAAGTCCCTCGGGCTCGACATGATCGGCGTGGCCTCCATCGACGGCTACCGCCACGTGGCCCCGCAGTGGAACCCGCTCAGCATCCTGCCCAAGGCCAAGTCCATCATCGTCTATGCCAAGTCCATTCCCCGGAGCTACTTCCGGGGGATCGAAGAAGGCACCATGTGGATGCGGGCGAATCGCTACTTGCCGCCCCAGCCCGCCTACTACCTCTGCCGGATCTTCGAGGACAACGGCTGGCTGGCCGTGCCGTGCAGCCCCATGGCTGCCGAGCGCTGGCCCGACGGCGTGGTCTTCAAGGAAGGCAAACCCGCCCCCAACGTGACCCCCGACATCCAGCTCGCCGCCCAGCTCGCCGGACTCGGCGAGATCGGTTTCAACGGGCTCTTCCTGACTCCCCAGTTCGGCGTGCGCCAGTCCCTCGGCATGATCTTCACCGAGGCCGAGATCGAGCCCAACCAGCCCTTCCCGAGCGGCCAGATCTGCGACCGCGAGAACTGCAAGGCCTGCGTGCAGGGCTGCCCCGCCGGAGCCCTCGCCGCCAAGCCGGTGGAGCGCCAGGTGGGCGACCAGACCATCACCGTCGGCGAAATCTGCCGCGAGAAGTGCTCCTTCTGCGTGAACGGTGCCTTCCCCGACACCTCCCTCGCCACCGCGCCCCCCAACCGTCTCACCGCCGCCTGCGCCCGGGCCTGCATCGCCTGCCTGGAGGACAGCGGCAAGATCCAGACCAACTACAAGTCCCCCTTCCGTCGCCGCGAAGCCTGGGGCTTCGCCACCTTCGAAGCCTAACGGCATTGTTCCCCCCGCCCCCCGTCGGCACCAACCGGCGGGGGGCGTTTTGGTTTGGGGCCAAGGCAGGGCTGAGGGGCTTTGCGACCAACGCCCCTCGCGGCGGAGGCCCGCCGGTTCTCCAGAACTCGGTGCCGTTCCCACGCGCTGGAGAAGCGCCCGGCCTCGGGCGCGAAGGCCTGCAGCTTCCCTCGGAACCAATGGTCCCATCCCGACCAGGAGCTCCCAGATTGGCGCTATCGCGCCTCCGCGGCGGAGGCCCGCCGCTTCTCCAGAACTCTGTGCCATTCCCACGCTCTGGAGAAGCGCCCGGCCCCGGGCGCGAAGGGGATAGCAGACAGGACAGACGCCGGAGAATACCGGAACCTGGCGCGGCGGAGGCCCGCCGCTTC
>QKCY01000305.1 GCA_003245525.1 Victivallales bacterium
CGGTCCGCGAGGATTCCCCGGTGGTTGGGGTGGATGCCGAGGGCTCGTCGGTTCGTCTTCTCTCTGGAGAGGAAATCTCGGGCGACACCATTGTCGGTGCCGATGGCGTGAACAGCGTAGTCAGCCGATCAGTCTGGCACACGAACAGCACGCGACACCGGAACATGGGCTTGGGCTTTGCGGCGGACCTGCCGCTGGAGGCGATGCTCGATGCCGACCTCCGGGCCAATTGCACGAATACCCCGCATGTTTTCTTTGGCGTCGTGTCCTGGGGATATGGGTGGATCTTCCCCAAAGGGGAGACCGTGAATGTGGGCGTAGGTGGACTCCTGCGCCGGAATCCGGCCATGGCGAAGAGCTTCCGGGATTTCGTGGACTCCCATTTCGCTCCAGAGACCGTACTCTCCCCAAGTGGACACCTCGTTCCCTATGGCAGCTTCGAGAGGGTGCCAGGAAGGGGAAACGTGCTCCTGGTGGGCGATGCCGCGGGCCTCGCAGACCCGCTCACGGGCGAGGGCCTGGGTTCCGCATTCGAAAGCGCCAAAGCGGCAGCGGCGGCAATCCGCACGGCGATTGCCAACGGGACACCCGCCCAGACCGGCCAGATCTACTGCTCGGCCGTCGACAAGGCAGTACTCCACGACCTGCGTACCTCGCTTCTGGCGCGGTCCCTACTCTTTCCGTCGTTTCTCCTGCCCGTCGCCATGAGGACACTCCGGCGGCGTCCGTCTCTGGTTCAGGAGTTCCTCCGCCTGCTGAGCGGCGAAGGAAGGCACCGTTCCCTCGCCCGGTCGCTGCTCGCCAGTCTGTTCCACCGACAAGGGGTGTAGTCCCCCACCGGGAGCGCTGGCTGCCAGCCGGCGTGAACTGCGAAGACCGCCGCCAGGGATGGCTCGCTGCCAATATGTGCTACCCTCTAGCAGTTGGGGAGGAATGCTTTATCTTCCTGGCCGACTCGCGGGAACCGTTTGTTCCTGTGAGTGGTAACGGTAGGTGGATTCCAGCTCTGGCTGGTCGCGCCCTCGCCAGCCGGAGGACAACGCAGAGGAGAGTCGGCGATGTCGCAGTATTTCGACTACAACGCCCGCATGGCCGTCCCGGATCAGTTGTTCACCCCGCTCCATGGCGTGACCCTCACCGGCGGGTTGTTCCGCCAGGTCTTCGACGACAATGTCCAGTTCACGCTCAAGCGGCTGGACATGGACCGGATGCGCTACTGGTTCGACATCAAGCAGGGACGGACTCCTAAGGCGGAGCGCTACAGCGGGCATTTCGAGGACAACCTCAAGGGCCAGACGGCTTCGCAGTTCCTGATGAGCGCGGGCAATGCCCTGCGCTGGGAGGAGCATGCCGACCTGCGGAAGGGCATGTCCGAGGTGGTGGACTTCATCGCCGAGGCCGCCGAGGACGACGGGTTCCTGATGCCGTTCGACAAGCGGAACTTCGCCTACCTGGAATACCCCCACTACGTCCGCATCTGGCTCACCTACGGCCTCATCGCAGCAGCCCGGGGCGGCGAGCCGCGCGCCTTCGCCCTGTTGCGCCGCTGGCAGGACTGGTTCAACCGCTGCCCGGACCTGCCCGTCATCAAGTACCTCATGCTGGCCTTCCAGGGCGTCGTCGCCTCGCCCAGCGTCTTCGTCACCGAGATCGGCTGCTCCCAGGACATGGAAATCTGCCGGGAATACTACGAGGAAACCTGGCGGCTGGCCCAGTTCATCGCCCACGAGCGGGACGCGGTCCATATCCGGCGGCAGCCCGGCAAAGAGCCGCATCCGCACGGCAGCGAACTGGAAGGCTTCGAAGGCTATCTCGACCTCTACCGCTACTATGGTGCGCCCTACCTGCTCAACGCCGTCAAGGGCTGTTGGGACCTCTACGTCCGGGACTGGCAACACCCCGGCGGCGGCATCGTCATGTGCGAGGCCTCGCCGACCGCCCATCCGGGCTGCAACTACTTCTACAAGAACTTCAAGTACAACGAACTGTGCTGCTCCTCCTTCTGGCTGTACCTGAACCAGCGCCTGCACCGGCTGTTCCCGGACGAGGAGCGCTACGTGTTCGAGATCGAGCAGAGCCTCTACAACATCGCCATCGCCAACCAGAACGGCGACGAGGACATCCGCTACTTCGCCTATCTGGACGACCAGAAGGCCACGCCCCAGCGCCCCAACCACTGCTGTTCCGGGGTGGGTACGCGCATCTTCGGCTCCCTGCCGGAATACCTCTACAGCATGACCAAGGACACGTTGAGCTGCGACATCTACGCGCCCTCGGTCCTGGCTTGGGAGACCGCGCGCCAGGTGGTCACGGTGACCCAGGAGAGCGGCTTCCCCTACAACGGCCAGGTGAGCCTGGGCTTCGCGCTGGCCACCCCGCAGGAGTTCACCCTGCGCGTGCGCATTCCGCGCTACGCGATCGCCCCGGTGCCGGTGCTGCTGAACGGCCAGGAAGTCGCGGTCGGCCAACCAGGTACCTACGTGGTCCTCTACCGCCAGTGGCAGGACGGTGACCAGCTCGGCTTCACCGTCCCCATGGGCTTCGCCCCCCATCCCTACCAGGGCGACAACGCGGTCGAAGGCTACGACCGCTGCGCCTACACCTACGGCCCGCTGTTGATGGCCGTCGTCGGTCCCCGCAACCACGAGAACGGCACCGTCCTCCCCGGTTCGGGCGAGGAACTGCTGAAGCGGCTCCAGCCGGGAACTCAACCCCTCGCCTTCGCCATTGATGGCAGCCCCGAGTACCAACTCCGTCCCTACTACGAGCTACAGACCGAGATCTTCACCTGCTTCCCCATGTTCAAGAAGTAGGAAGCCACCGGGAGCCACCGGGAGCGCCGGCTTCCAGCCGGCATGGACTCAAAACCTGCCGCCAAGGATGGCGGCGCTCCCAGTAGATCTGCGAGGAGACAACGATGGGTAGAGAGCATCGATTCCAGTGGCTGGCCAGGCGACCGAGCCGGAACCCGACCCGGAAATGCTCATGATCGAGGATCAGCTCGCTCACGATGCCATCACGGAACGGTTCCCGGCGAGCCTGTCGATGCGGGTCCGCATCGCGCGCGAAGTCCACATGCTCCAGCAGGAAGACACCGCCACCAGCCTGAAGCTGCTCTCCGAGGTGGAGATGTACCTCTCGCCGGGGGCAGGATACGGCGATGGCTTCCAGATCGGTCCGCGTGTCCCCTTCGCCAAGGAGGAAGGCACGCAGGATGTGGAGGCCGTGTTCAGCAATCGCCGGGTCCTCAAGGTGTTGGCCGAATGCGCCAAGCTCCCCCGGAAAGAGGCCGGTATTATGGTGCGGGACGAACTGCATGCCACGCTCGCCCTGTACCGGACCGCATTCGCCGCCAAATGGGACCACGTGGTGCGCGTGCGGCAGGAGCCAAGCCTTCAGCGCGGGCCCTGGAATGCAACTCAGCAACAATCCGGATGGCTCCCCGACCCTCGGCGGGCTGCGCTACAAGGTGCTCTCCCTCCTGCTTGTCGCGGGCAACCTCCATCTGACCGAGGCGGAAGATGAGGTTGCGGCCGCGACCAAGCTCGCCTTGGAACAGCGCGAGCAGTTCTACCATGGCAAAGAGGCAATCGAAGCGGACCGTTTGCTGACGCTGAAGATGGTCGGAATCTACAACCGGCAGATTCTCGCCGTCGCCAACTATGGCATGGGCGCCGACAGCTTCGCGGCGTCCGACAGTTTCGAGAAGCGACGGCTGACCACCTTCGACGCGGCCATAACCCACTACGACACCCAGACCCCCAACGGTCTCTGTTTCACGCCCGATTACTCGAAAGGAACCGTGGAGGTGTGGCTCTGCAAGCCATGCACCGACCCGGAGTTCGAGGAATTGCTCAAGAGCATCAAGTGATGCAGGCGGCAGACTGGGAGCGCCGGCTTCCAGCCGGCATGAGTTCAAGAACTGCCGCCAGGGATGGCGGCGCTCCCGGTAGCGTCGTGGTAGAGGCCGTCCCAGTCCTTGCAGACGGGGTCGAAGCCCTGGGCTTGGACGGCGGCCATGACTTCGGCTAGGCTGCGGTGGTCCTGGACCTCGAACTGGCCTTCGGCCTCGGTGCCTTCGGCGTAGCCGCCGGGGGTGGTGCGGGAACCGGCGGAGAGCCGGGTGATGCCGAGGGGCAGGAGATGGTCGCGCAGGGCGCCCGGTTCGCGGGTGGAGAGCACCATGCCTGCGTCGGGCAGGAACAGGCGCAGGGCGCAGAGAATCTGGACGAGATCGGCATCGCCCACCGGATAGGATGGATCGAAGGCCCCCGCCGCCCGGCGCATCCGGGGGAAGGAGACGGAGACATGCTGCCGCCAATAGGTCCGTTGCAGGTAGCGGGCGTGGAGTCCCACGTAGAAGGCATCCACCCGCCAATCCGCCAGCCCCAGCAACGCCCCGATGCCGAGAAAGGCCAGCCCGGCCTGCGCCCCGCGATCACAGGTTTCGAGCCGCCAGCGGAAGTCCCGCTTGGGACCGGAAGGATGGTAGCGGGCGTACTCGACCGGATCGTAGGTCTCCTGGTAGATGGTCAGGGAATCGACTCCCGCCCGGACCAAACTGGCATACTCGGGCGTGTCCAGGGGCTGGATCTCGATGCTCAATGAAGCCACCAACGGACGCAGTTCCTGGGCGAGATCAGCGAAGTAAGTCACCGGCACCCCCTTCGGGTCCTCGCCCGCCACCAGCAGGAGGTGACGGAAGCCCTGGTCGGTGAGATGCTGCACCTCATGCACCGCCTCGGCCACGGTCAGCCGCCGCCGGGCCACCCGGTTGCGGCAGTTGAAGCCACAATAGAGGCAGCCGTTGACGCAGTGGTTGGAGACATAGAGGGGGGCATAGAACTGGACGGCGCGCCCGAACCGTTGCCGGGTCAGACTAGCCGCCCGCTGGGCCATGTTCTCCAACTGGGGAGCGGCACAGGAGGCTAGCAACGCCGCCAGATCGGCCTCGGAGCGAGCGCCATGGCTCAGAACCCGCCGCACCCGTTCCGGATCGGCCGCTGCCAACAGGCTCTGCACCCGTTCGACCGGCCACTCGGCCAGCACATCCGCGAAGCTCATCAGGCCTTCCCCTCGCCTTCGGGCCGGAGGAAACCGGTGAGCGGACTGGAGGCTTGGGCAATTCGACTCTCGCCACCGGGATCGGCGGCACGACCCATCTCGGCAGCCTCGGTGGCACGGGCGAAAGCCTTGGCCATGAGCACCGGATCGCCCGCCCCAGCGATGGCCGTGTTCACCAGGACCGCATCGGCCCCCAATTCGATGGCCGCCGCCGCGTGGGAGGGTAGGCCCAGGCCAGCATCCACGATGACCGGCACGTGGGCCTGTTCCACGATGATCTCGATCATGTCGCGAGTGCGCACGCCCCGGTTGGTGCCAATGGGCGCGCCGAGGGGCATGACCGCCGCCGTCCCCACCTCCTGCAAACGCATGGCCAGGACGGGATCGGCATTGATGTAGGGCAGGACGATGAAGCCCTCCTTGACCAGAATCTCGGCGGCCTTGAGGGTCTCGATGGGGTCCGGCAAGAGGTAGTTGGGATCGGGGGTCAGTTCGAGCTTGACCCAGTCGAAACCACCGGCAGCCCGCGACAGGCGGGCGATACGGACGGCCTCCTCGGCGGTACGGGCCCCGCTGGTGTTGGGAACGATCACCACCCGGTCGGGCTTCAGCCGGGAAATGAGCGGATCCGGCCGCTCGGGCGCGGTGAGGTCCACCCGCCGCAGGGCCACGGTCACCAGTTCGGAACCCGATGCGTCGATGGCTTCGGCCATCACCGCCGCCGAACCGAACTTGCCAGTGCCGACAAAGAGCCGGGACGAGAAGGCCCGACCAGCGATTACCAAGGGTTTCATTGCGCTCAACCTCCGCCTACGAAATGCACGATTTCGACCTGGGCACCAGCCCGCAGCGTGATCTGCGCATGCTGGTCGCGTTCGAGAATGTCGCCATCCAGTTCCACCACCACCGCCGCCGGGTCCAAGCCCAGTTGGGCCAGCAACCCGCCGACGCTGGTGTCTGGAGCCAGACTACGTTCCCGGCCATTGAGCCGGACCACGATGGGGTCCGCTGCGTTTGCGTCCATGTTTCCGACTCCTGGCCGCCGTTCCTGCGGCATGTCCGGCGGGAAGTCGGTGCTCAAGTCCCCACGGTTCGGAGGACGATGCGCGAACTCCCTGCGCAGGCATTACCCTGATCAGGTTATCGGGTCGGTCCAGAGATCGCTGGACCCTCTCAGCCTGGCGCTCGTCCAGGCTCCCCGGCGGCAACTGCTACTGACTACGATACAAAAAGCGTAACGGATGAAACGTAATGGGCAGACGCCCGGATGCAAGATCGGCCATGGGGTCAGGCGCAGGCATGAATCCATCCCCTTCCCAGGACCCGGTTTCCGTCGTAGAGGACGGCGGCCTGGCCGGGTGCAATGGCGCGAACCGGTTCATCCAGAGTAACCGTGGCAACCTCGGGGCCGGTCCGTTCCACCCACGCCGCGACGGGCGGATGGCGATAGCGGACCTGCACCGAACAATGCGTGCCGGGAGTCCAGCGGTCCGGGTCGAGCCAGTTCATGCCGGACGCCCGGAACCAGCGGCCTTCCAGATCCTGTGCGCGGGAACTGACCAGAACCACTCCGTCCTCGGGCCGTACCGCCGTCACCCAGCGCTTAATGTGGGACGTCCCCGGTAGTCCCCGGCGCTGTCCCACCGTGAACAGATGAATACCCGGGTGTTTGCCCAGGCAGGTCCCGTCAGTAGCGATGACGCGACCGGGCACAGCAGGGGCGTCGAATCGCTTCCGCAGCATTTCAGCGAAGGACTCGCCAGCGGCCACCAGACAGGCGTCCTGGCTTTCGTGGGCCGTCGCCGTGGGCAGATCCAACGCCTGAGCGTGGGCGCGTACCGCCTCCTTCGTCATGCCCCCCAACGGGAAACGGATGGACCCAAGCTGATCGCGACTCAGCCCCGCTAGGAAATAGGATTGGTCCTTGGCTGGATCGACCCCCCGCAACAGGAAGGAACGATTGGCACCATCCCAGCCGATCCGGGCGTAGTGACCCGTCGCCACGGTCTCCGCCCCGATCCCGCGCGCCCAGGAAAGCAGGGCGCCGAACTTGATCCGTTCGTTGCAGAGTAGGCAGGGACTGGGGGTACGTCCAGCAGCATATTCGTCCCAGGCCGGACGTAGCACGCTCTGGGTGAAGTCATCCACGCAGTCGAGCACGTAGTGGGGAATGCCCAGGCGTTCCGCTACGGCTCGGGCCCGGACAATGCCATCAACCCCGCAGCAAGACCGGCTCGTACCGGCTTCCTGGCAGCGTTGTAGCCGTAGCGTGACGCCAATCACCTCGTGTCCCTCGGCCAGCAAGAGCGCCGCCGCCACGCTGCTGTCCACGCCACCACTGAGCGCCACCACCACCCGTTGCCTGCGGTTCACCATCTCAGCGACATCCCCCGAGGGCCGCCGTGGCCTGGCACACGCACTCGACGGCGATGGCCACGTCATCCGGCGTATTCGTGCGCCCGAAGGAAAATCGCAGGGTGGAACGGGCCTCCGCCTCCGACCAGCCCATGGCCATGAGCACATGGGACGGCGTGCGATCCGAGGCACTGCACGCGGAACCGGTGGAAACGGCGAGACCCAGCAGGTCCAGATTGACCGTCAACTGACCGGCATCGAGACCGGGAAAGAGAATGTTGGAAGTGTTCGACAGGCGCGGAACGCCCCGCCCATTGACCCGCGTGCCAGCAATCCGGTCGGTCACCCCCTCTTCGAAGGCGTCGCGCAGACGGGCCAGATACAGGCTGTCCTCCGCCAGGCGCGCCGCCGCCAGTTCACAGGCCTTGCCGAACCCGACAATCGCCGGCACGTTTTCCGTACCGGGACGAAGGCCGCGTTCCTGGTGCCCGCCGAAAGAGATGGGCGACAGGGGCGTTCCGGGGCG
>QKCY01000269.1 GCA_003245525.1 Victivallales bacterium
CCGGCCTGGTAATGAGCAACCGGATGGGTTCGCAGGCCGTCCGGGCCAAGGTGGTCGTTGACGCCACCGAGTTCGCCGTACTGGCCCGCGCCGCCCAGGTTCCTTTCCGGGAGGCCAGTGCCCAGCCCCGCACCGTGCGCTGGGACGTGATCGCGGAGAAGCCCGCCGCCGAGGCCGATCTCGCCGTGCGCGAGCTGCCGATCCCCCTCATGCGCTACGATCTGACCGGGCGGGCCGCCACCAGCGGCAAGGCCACCTGGTTCGAGTACTCCTTCCCGACCCAGACGAGCGACGATCTGGCGGGAGCCATGGCGCTGGAGATGAAGTTCCGGAGCCAGTTCTACACCGACGCCCAGCTCTTCACCGCCGACCGGCCGGTGCTGACACCGCCCCGGTCCATCGTGTCCCGCGCTCCGGGCAGCGTGGCCTGGACCGATGCCAGCATTCTGCCCCTGGCCGTGTGCCAGCCCCAAGGCCGCGATGGCCTGTGGGTGCTCGGTGGCTACAGCGACGTGTCGCGGGAAACCGCCGGGAAGCTGATGCGCCCGGTGTCCCAGCTCGCCCTGGGAGCCCGGCTGGGCGAATACCTGGGCAAGGAAGCCGCGGGCAAGGAACTGGCCAAACAGGTCACCGTGCTGGCCCCGAGCCAACCCAACGCTGCCGGAACGGTGCGCGAGTCCCTGGGAGGGCTGCGGCCTCAGCCGGATGGGGACACGGTGCGCGAGACGGCGGCGTTGCCGGTGCTGGGCCGCTACGACGTGGTCGTGGTGGGCGGCGGCACCTCCGGCGCTCCGGCAGGAATCGCGGCAGCCCGCCAGGGTGCCAAGACCCTGGTGATCGAGCATCTGCACGGTCTGGGCGGCGTCGGCACCCTTGGGATGATCGGCAAATACTGGTACGGCAACCGGGTGGGCTTCGCCGCCGAGTCGCCCCAGAATCCCATCGAGAAGCGGATGCATTTCTACCTCTCCGAACTGCGCAAGGCGGGCGGCGAGGTGTGGTTCGGCAGCCTCGGTTGCGGCGCGGTGACGGACGGGAAGCGGGTCACCGGCGTGGTCGTGGTCACCCCCTTCGGCAAGGGCATCGTCGAGGCCAAGGTGGTCATCGATGGTACCGGCAACGCCGAGATCGCGGCGGCGGCGGGGGCCGAAACCCAGTTCGTCGAACCCTTCTTCGCCGTGCAGAACTCCCACATTCCCCCGCGCGAAGTGGGATCGAGCTACATGAACGGCAACCGCCGGGCCATCGATGCGGCTGATCCGCTCGATGTCACCTCCGCCATGCTCGACTTCGCCGCCCAGTCCTTCGACCGGGGCCAGATCATCGCCTCGCGGGAGCGCCAGCGCATCGTCGGCGACTACGAACTGGACTGGTTGGACGAACTCAACGGGCGGACCTTCCCCGACAGCATCGTCTATGGGAACAGCGACTACGACAGCCACGGCTACCAGATCCATCCCTACTTCATGCTGCGCCCCCCGCGGGTGCCGGGCGACTACAAGCGCCAGTTCTACGGCTACCTGCCCTACCGCTGCCTGCTGCCGAAGGGACTGGACGGCATATTGGTCGTGGGCCTGGGGATCAGCGTCCACCGCGACGCCCTGCCCATCGTCCGCATGCAGCCGGAACTGCAGAACATCGGCTATGCCGCCGGGCTGGCGGCCGCCATGGCCGCCAAGACGGACAAGACTCCCCGCGAGATCGATGTGAAGCACCTCCAGGCGGAGTTGGTCCGCGCCAAGATTCTGGACCAGGCCGTTCCCGCCCAGCAGGACTCCTACCCGGCCCCGGCCCCGGAACTGGCGAAGGCGGTGACCAGCCTGCCGACCGCGTACAACGGTCTGGGGCTGGTTCTGGCGAACCCCGAACAGGCCTTGCCGCTCCTCCGTGCCGCCTACGACCGGAGCACCGGTCCGGACCGCCTGGCCTACGCCCATGTGCTCGGCATCATGGGCGACGCCCATGGAGCCGACGCCCTGGTGGCGGCGGCGAAGGATGCGTTGCAGAAGGGGCAGTTCGCCTACCACCGCGAAGCGGATGGCATGGACCGGCTCGACCAGTTGCTGTGGGCCCTGGGCCGCTGCCACCAGCCGCAGGCCACGGCGGCTCTCATCGCGCTGGCCGATGCCGGAGCGATCACGTCCGCCTCGCGCTTCCGGGCCGTGGTCGTCTCCCTCGGCGAGGGCAAGGACAAGGCGGCGGCTCCCCTCCTCCACAAGATCCTGACCGGGAAAGAGGGCAGCAACGATCCGAACGAGCTGATGGTCGCCTGCGCTCTCCGCCAATGCGATCCCACCGACACACTGGCCAAGGAAACCCTCCAGCGCATCGCCCAGAGCACCAACGGTCCCCAGGCCCGGCTCGCCCAGCGGTTCCTGGCGGAGTAGACGGCGCTACGGGGTCTTGGGCATGCGAAGCGTGAGGGTGGTCGCGGGCGAAGCGGTCTGGGTGGTGGTTGCGCCGTTCGGCCAGCGGACGGCGACCGTGACCTCATGGTCGTCGCGTCCGAGCCCAAAGTGGAGTGCCGGACCGTTCTGTTGCCCGTAGGTGCTGGTGCCGCAGGTCAATGGCTGGACCCAGGTGCGGCCGTTCTGCGTCACCGTCACGATGCTGCCCAGTGGCGTGCGTTTGTCGTCGCCGGGCAGGAGCAGCACCTTGAGCCAGAGGTGGTTCAGCATCCCGTCCCCACCGTCGTTGCGGTAGAGGTGCAATTGGGAGGGCTGCCCCACCGCCAGACGGCCTCCGGCCGCCAGATCGAGGCGGCCATTGCCGTCGAAGTCCGCCCAGGCCCCGGCGTAACTGTCGATGGTAGTCAGCCCCGCCTGCTGGGCGCGATCCAGCAACCGCCGACCGCCAGCGTTGAGGAAGAGGCGACACCGGGCATAGTCGAGGTTGTAGATCTGAGGTACGAACACATCGGTCCAGCCGTCGTTGTTCACATCGCCAGCCACGCAACCCGCCCAGAGCTCGTCGCCCTGGAAGACGCCGCGGGCGCCGATGGGCAGAGGCGCAACAGCCAGTTGGGTACGCCAGTCCACATAGCGGTCGCCTTCGCGATGCCAAATGGCCGAGTCGTCGCACACGTAGCCCCGGATGTCGTACCCGCCCTGGGTGGGGCCAACGTACTTGTGGACGAGATTGGCGCAGAAGAGGTCCATGGCCCCGTCGTTGTCCAAATCGAGCAGGCAGGCCCCGATGGTGTGGCCATACTGGGGGCCGTACCGGCGGCTGGTGACGGTGTCGAGGTAGAGAGCGGGGTCCCTGCGGCCGGCCACGCCCCAGTCCCCTGCCACGTCCTTGAACTCGCCCTTGCCGTCGTTGCGCCAGAGCAGGTTGGCCTGCAACCGGTAGTTGCCCACGAAGATGTCCTGGTCGCCGTCGCCGTCGAAATCGTAGACCAGCACACTGCGGGCATAGGTCTTGCGGCGGACACCGGCCTCCCTGCCCATCTCGCGGAACCCGGTCCCGGCCTCGTTGTGCCAGAGCTGGGCGTCATAGTAGACGGGCTTGCCGTCGTTCCAGTCCTCCTTCATCCCCACATAGAGATCCACCCAGCCATCGCCGTCGAAGTCGCCAGCCCCGATCACGTTGCCCTTCTTGTGGGGGGTGAACGACCACGCCTGGGCCACGTTCTGGAAGGCCTTGCCCTCCTGGTTCAGCCAAAGCTGGCCCTGGGTGGAGACGATATCGGTCCAGCCGTCGTTGTTCACGTCCACGCATAGTACCGGGCCGCGCTGGGCTCCCGGCCAGACTTCGGGAGGGGCAGGCGCAAGTTTGTAGAAGGGGGGACCCTGATTGAGGAACAGGCGCGCACCATCCACCAGCAGGTCGGGGTGCCCATCGTTCTCCACATCGAGCCAGTTCACGTAGGCGGCCCCCTGGCCGTCCAGGCCCGCGGCCGCCGTCGCATCGGTCAGTTTCGGAACGGCGGGCTCAGGGATCTCCCGGCCCACGTCCATGGCCACGGGCAGGGGTTGGCTCCGCACACAGCCCGCCAGCACGATCATCAATCCGCCCAGAACTGCCATTCTACCGATTGCCATCGTTCCATCCCTACGCAGACGATTCTATGGTTCCCGGCCCGCTGTCACCAGGGACCGATACACGGCGTGGATTCGCTCGCCCATCCGGCGCACCGAAAAGCACGCGGCCCGCTCGCGGGCGGCAGCCGAGATAGCTGGATCATCGCCCCAATCCCAAGCCGCCAATATGCCTTCGGCCAAGGCATCCGGGGCACCCTCAACCAACCGCCCGGCCGGACAGCCGGCCAGAATCTCCTCGGGACCGCCACCGCGCACGGCCACCACCGGCCTGCCCAGGGCCAGCGCCTCCACCACGGTACGACCGAAGGGTTCATCCCCTGCGGCGGAGACCAGCACCCGGCAGGCCGCGATCTGCGGCCAGGCGCAGGTGACCGAGTCGAGGATCGTCACGTGGTCCGCCAGACGGAGCTCGGCCAACAGACGCCGCACGTCGGCCAGGCAGGCGGAATCGCCCTCGCGCACCCGGCCGACAAGCAGGGCGCGCGCCGCCGGACGTTGTTCCCGGACCCGCGCGAAGGCACGGAGGAACAGCTCGTGGCCCTTCCACGGCACAAAGTCGCCCACCAATGCCACTTGTCCGGCGTACGCGGAGTCCGGCAGGGCACGGGCAATCGATTCCACCTCCAAGCCGTTGGGCACAAGCTGCACCCGCTGGGCACAGCAGGCGGGCCACCGCTCGGCCACGGCACCACCGATGGCCAGAATCGCCTGGGCACGGGCAGCCACCGACCGCCGGACCATCCAGGGCGCCCGCAGGTCGCGGTCGTGGACGACCAGCGGACAGTCCACCTGCCGGGGCACCAGTAGCGCCGCCCGGACCGTATTGGCGTGGATGAGATGGGGTCGCCAGGAGGCGATCCGCTCGCGGAGCAAACGGCCGACCCGTTGCCGGTCCACCAGGAATTGCCAGAGCCCCAAGGGGGTTCGCGACCAGTGCCGGGACCGGATCGCGGTGACCGGAATCTCGGCCCGGAGACACTGCTCCACCACGCCATCGGGCGTCAGATCCGCCGCCAGCACCTGCACTTCGACCCCGTCTTCGCGCAGGGCCCGGACCATGGTCAGCAGGCTCCGTTGCGCCCCGCCGGAAAAGGGGGCGCAGTCCAGATAGAGGACCCGTATGCCAGTGACCGCCATGGGCCTAGCGCGGCGCGCCCTCCCGGTGCTTGGCGATGAGCGTATCCGTCGCGGAGCGCGAGATCCGCGCCGCAACCAGCCCGTCCTCGGCGGTGGGCAGCGTGTCCGAACTGCCCGTCTCCAGCGCATCGGCGAAGGCCTGGTACATGCCCGCGAAGTTCTTCTCCGGGCTGAAGGGCATGACCGTGGTCCCGGCTGCCGTCCGCATTTCGAAGAGCTTGGCGTTGCGGTCGTAGCGGATCACGCCTTCGGTCCCGATGAGTTCGTAGACGAACTGGTTGATGGGCTCCTTGGCCGTGTAGCAGTAGGAGTAGCTGATCTCGACCATGGTGTGCGCGCCGCTGGCGTGGTCCATGTGCAGGTACATGTGGTCGGGAGCGTCATAGGCATCGAGCCAGGCCCCGGCCGCCTGCCAACCGGTCACCTCGCTGCCCAACCAGAACCGGGCGAGATCGATCTGGTGGACGCCGCAGTCGACCATGGGGCCGCCTTCGAGCATCCGCCCCACCCGGCGCTCGTTCAGGACCAGATTGCCCGCCGCGTCGCGCTGGTACTTGCCGTGGTTGTTCCAGATGTAGATCAGGCGCAGGCTGCGCGCCTCGCCGATCGCCCCGGCCCGGATCAACTCGCGGATCTTGAGGGAGGCCGGGCTGAACCGGTAGTCGAACCCGGTGAACAGCATCTTCCCGGCGGCGCGGGCCAGGTCCGCCATTTCGGCGCATTCGGCCTCGTCCATGCCCAGCGGCTTCTCGCAGAGGATGTCCTTGCCGTGGCGCAGCGCGTCGCGGACGTTGCCAATGTGGCAGGGAGCCGGGGAGGTAATGGTGACGGCGTCGAGGCCGGAGGCCAGGAACGCTTCCGCATCCGTGTAGCCGTCGGCGATCCCGAACTTCTCCTGGGCCGCCCGCAGGCGTCCGGCATCGGGGTCGAACAGCGCTGCCAGTTGGAGTCCGGGGGTCTCCAGGATTGTGGGGAGGTGCCCGTAGTTGGCAACGGTACCACACCCCATCAGGCCGATTCGTTTCATGGGACAGTCATCCTTGTGGGCGGAGGGAATCCGCGCTTACCGGGCCAGGAAGGCGCGGGGATTGTAGCGGAACCAGAAGCGCAGCCAGGGGGCAGCCACGGTCTTGTAGTGGTCCCAGGTGCCGGGTTCGGCCCCGGGATCGCCCTGGCAATCCTCCCAGAAGGCCAGGAGGACGAAACCGCGGGTGGTCAGCTCGTTCAACAACGTGCCGAGGGTATGGCGGAACTCGCGGGGTCCCTCGACCTGGGCCACGATCTCGCCGTTCTCGTCGTCGATATCCCACGACTCCCCCGTATCCACCTCGCCGTCGGCATAGGTGTCGTGCAGAGGATAGCCGTTGCCGTCCCAATCGCTCTCCCAGACGCTGTGGGTGAAGGGATTGGTGCAGGTCAGGTAGTAGAGCCCGCCGACGCGGAGGACGCGGGCCACCTCCCGGAACACTTGGTCGGGGTCCGGGATGAAATTGATCGAATGCGCGTGGTAGACCACATCGAAGGACTCCTTCGGGAAGGCCGAAAGATCGCGCATGTCGCTTTCCACGAGCCGGACATCGAGGCCATAGTGCGCGGCGGCCTGGCGGTCCCGCTCCAACTGGCCGGGCGAGAAATCCACCACCGTGACGTTCGCCCCCAACAGGCCGAACGCGGCGGACTGCTGGCCGCCGCCGCCCGCCAGGCAGAGCACGTTCCGGCCCCGGCACTGGCCCATCATTCCCTCCGGGTCCACCATGTCCCGGGCCGATTGGGCGTCGAGATTCAGCGCGGGGCGCGAATAGCGAACATTGGCCTTGACCAACGCTTCCCAGCGTTCGCGGTTGAACTTGGCTGCCTCGTCGATCATGGCGTGATCTCCCCGGTTTTGCTTTCGTCCGTCCCGCAGTACCCCCCAGCACCGCGATCCAATACCCCCAAACGATGGCGCATCTGTACCGTCTATTTTGGCCGGATCTGTCCGACCAGATCGGTCAGGACCTTGGCCAAGGGCGTCATGCGGGCGAGGAACTCCTCGCGCGTCCAGACTTTGACATCGTCCATACTATACGCGTTCCCAATCAGAAAGGGACCGCTCGCCAGCCGCCGGAGGTCGCGCATGTGGGCACCGCAGCCCAGTTCGCGCCCGATGTCGGCGCAGAGGGTGCGGACATAGGTGCCCTTGCTACAGTGGACCCGGAACGAGACGTGGGGCAACTGGATGTCGGTGATTTCCAGGGAATGGATGGTGATGCGCCGGGCCTCGCGCTCCACTTCCTGCCCCTTCCGGGCCAGCTTGTACAGCGCCTTGCCGCCCTGCTTGATGGCGGACACCATGGGGGGGATCTGGTCGATGGCACCGACGAACTTGGCGCAGGCGGCGCGCACGGCCTCCTCCGTCACGCCCGAGGGATCGGCCGTGGCCGTCACCTCGCCGGTGCGGTCCTCGCTATGGGTCTCGACGCCCAGGGTCAGGGAACCGGTGTACACCTTGTCCTGGGTGGTCAGATGGGCGGAAAGCTTCGTGGCCCGACCGCACACGATCACCAGCAAGCCGGTGGCGATGGGGTCGAGCGTGCCGCAGTGCCCAACTTTGCCGATGGAGAAACGCCGCCGGATGCAGTTCACCACATCGTGGCTGGTCCACTCCTCGGGCTTGTCGATGAGGATAATGCCGCTCTCGGCCAGTTCCTTGTCCACCGGTCCCGTCCTATTCCTGCTTGTCCGTATCCGCGTCCAACCCGAGTTCGTCCAGAATATGGAGAACCCGGTCGGCCTGCTCGGGCACCCGGTCGTCGTGGAAGCGCAGGACCGGAGTGTGCTTGAGGGTCACGCTCCGGGCCAGGGCGGACTGCAAATCCTTCCGGCGCTGGTGCAATAGCCGCATCACCTCGGTCCGTGCCGCATCGCTGCCAAACACGCTGACCGAGATATCGGCGGTGCGCAGGTCGGGCGACACGCGCACCGAGGTGATGGTGGCCAGACCGCCGCCCGCCGCCGCGATGCCTTCCCGCTCGCAGAGAAAACCAAGCTCCCGCTTGATCAGCTCGTTCACCCGAGCCAAGCGATTCTCGCTGCTCATCCTGGCATTCTCCTGTGCAAGAGGGCGCTCGGCCTACAGCTCGGGGCGCAGCTCGGTGATCTCGAAGATCTCGATGCGGTCGCCCACCTCGAAGTCCTCGAAGTTGTCCAGACGAATGCCGCACTCCAGACCGCTGCGGACTTCGCGGACATCGTCCTTGAAGCGGCGCAACGACGCGACCTTGCCGTTGTAGATCAGCTCGTTCTCGCGGTGGACGCGGGCGCTGGCCCCGACCCGGACCAAGCCGCCGGTGACGGAGCAGCCGCAGATCTTGCCGGTCTTGCTGACATTGAAGACCTGGATGATCTCGGCCGCACCGAGCGGGGTCTCCCGCACCTCGGGCCGCAGACGACCGCGCAGGGCCTCCTGGAGCTGTTCGAGCAACTCGTAGATCACGCTGTACAGGCGGATTTCGACGCCGTGCTGCTTGGCCAGGCGGTTCACCTTGGGCATGGCGCGGACATTGAAGCCGATGATGATGGCCTCGGAGGCGGCCGCCAGGGTCACGTCGTTGTCGGTCACTTCGCCGACCGCGCCGTGGATCACGTTGGTGCTGATCTTGTCGGACTTGATCTTGCGGATCGACTCGGCGATGGCTTCCAGGGAGCCCTGAACGTCGGCCTTGACCACGACGTTCAACTCGTTCCGGTTCTGTTCCTTGAACATGTCGAACAGGCCTTCGAGATCCACGACCTTCTTGGTTTCCAGGTCGCCCACCCGCTGTTCCTGTTCGGCCTCGGCGGCCCGGGCCTTGGCTTCGCGGTCGCTCGAACAGCGTACCAGAGTGGCGCCGGCTTCGGGCACGCCCGAAAGACCAAGCACCTTCACCGGCGTGCTCGGGCCGGCCTCTTTCACCCGTTGGCCCTGGCTGTCCACTAGCGCCTTGACGCGCCCGAAATAGGGACCGCAGAGGATGGTGTCGCCGCTGTGAAGCGTGCCGTTACGGACCAGCACATTGGCGGTCGCGCCCATGCCGCTCTCCAACTGGGCCTCGATAATCAGCGCTTCGAGTTCGCCGTTGGGATCGGCCCGCAGTTCGAGCATCTCGGCTTCCAGCAGGATGCGTTCGAGCAGCCCGTCGATCCCCTCGCCGGTGACGGCGGAGACCGGACAGACCCCCACGTCGCCGCCCCAGTCCTCGGGCGTGATCCCCTGCTGCTGGAGACCGAGCATGACCTTGTCCGGGTTCGCGCCCGGCAGGTCCATCTTGTTCATGGCTACCACAAACGGCACCTTGGCCGCCTTGACGTGGTTGATGGCCTCGATCGTCTGCGGCATCACGCCGTCGTCCGCCGCCACCACCAGCACGGCAATATCCGTGGCGTTGGCACCACGGGCACGCATGGTGGTGAAGGCCTCATGGCCCGGGGTATCGAGGCACGTGATATGGTGTCCGTCCTCGGTCTCGATCACACTGGCACCAATGTGCTGGGTGATACCACCCGCTTCGCCAGCGGCCACCCGAGTCTTGCGGATGTAGTCCTGGAGCGACGTCTTGCCGTGGTCGACGTGGCCGAGGAAGGCCACCACCGGGCTGCGGGCCTGGAGCCCCGCCCCCTTGGCACCCTCGCCGCCGGATTTCGTGACCTTGCCCTTTTCCTTGGCCTTCTGGACTGGCTCCTTGGCCTTGGCCTTCTCGCGCCGCTCGCGGATGAACTTGACGCCGTACTTCTCGCAGATGCGCTCCACCAGCTCCACGTCGAGGACCTGGGTGATCATCGCGAAGATGTTCATCGTCATCAGTTCGCCGATCAGCTCGTTGGGCTTGCGCCCGAGCCCTTCGGCGAGGTCGCGGACCGTGATCGGGGCTTTCAGATGAAGCTCGCCCTCGACGGTCTCCTCCTCGTCCCCCGATTCGGTCTCCTCCTCGGCCTTAGGCGCTGCTGCGCCAAGCTCGGCCAAGGTCTCCTCGAGCTGCCTGCCATCGGCTTCGGCGTCCCGCCGCTCGGCGATCACATGCTCGCGCACCAAGTCGGCGATATCAGGTTCCAGACTGCTGGCGTGACTGCGAACCTCGACCCCCTCCGCTTCGAGCAGGTCCATCAGTTCGCGGTTTTCGAGTCCCAATTCACGGGCCAGATCGTATACTCGTACCCGGTCGCTCATAATTGTCACACCTCCAAGGTCTGCGCCGCTTTGAAAGCCCGGCAGTCATGATTAGTATCCGAGCTGCTCTTTGGCCGCAGCGACGATGATTTGGGCGCGCTCGGGACCGATTTCCGGAAGATTCGCGATATCCGCCTCGTCGGCCGCCAGGATTCCCTCCAGGGAGAGGAACCCGTTGTGCACGAGAACGGCCGCGCTTTCCTCGCCGACGCCGGGAATGCGGGCGAGGGCTTCGATTGCGTGGCGCACCTTGTCCTCGAAGACCTGCCGTTCCACTTGCTCGTGCCGGTTGATATCGATCTTCCAGCCGGTCAGCTTGGCTGCCAGCCGGGCGTTCTGTCCCTTGCGGCCGATGGCCAGCGAGAGCTGGTCCTCGGTTGCGATGACCTGCACCGTGCGCTTGGCCTGGTCCACCTGGACGCGGGCCAGCTTCGCGGGCTGCAGGGCGTTGGTAACGAAGGTGGCCACATCGCTGTCCCAGCGGATGATGTCCACCTTCTCGCCACCCAGTTCGCGCACCACGGTCTTGACGCGGTTGCCGCGCAAGCCCACGCAGGCACCGACGGGATCGACGCGGGGCTCGGGCGAATGGACGGCGATCTTGGTGCGGTAGCCGGCCTCGCGGGCCACGGCCTTGATCTGCACCACTCCTTCGGCAATCTCCGACACTTCGCGCTCGAACAGCCGCCGGACCACGTCCGGGTGCGAGCGGGAAACGTAAAGGCTGGGACCGGGCCGGTCGGCATTGATCTCCACCAGCAGCGCGGTGAGATGCTCGCCGGGCATATAGTCCTCGCCGGGAATCCGGTCGCCGTGGCGCAGCACGCCCTCGGCCCGGCCGAAATCGACGAACACGTCGCCATGCTCCAGCCGCCGGACCACGCCGGTGATCAACTGGTTCTGCTGGTCCACGTAGTCGTCGCAGATATTGCGCTTTTCCGCCTGGCGCAGACGGTGCATGATCGCCTGCTTGGCGGTCTGGGCGGCGATGCGGCCGAAGTCCTCGGGAGTGACTTCCCACTCGATCTCTTCGCCCAGTTCGATATCGGGGTAGCGCTTCTTGGCCTCGGCCAGGAGGATCTCGTCGTGGGGATTCTCGATCGTGTCCACCACGATCAGCTTGGCCCAAGCCTGAATGTCGCCGGTGATGCGGTCGATCCGCACCCGCACGTCGCGGGTGGCGTTCACCGACTTGGTGGCGGCCGCGGTCAGGGATTCCTCGACCAGACCAATCAGGGCTTCGCGGTCAATGCCACGCTCATGCTCCAGGTATTCGAGGACAACCAGGAAATCGCTATTCATCGTGCAGCCTTCTCGGTTTCCTTAGTGATGTGTTCTCGGCGCGAGCTTGGCGGCCGGTCAACTAGGCCCTAAAAACAAAGAAGCGGGACAAGCCCACTTCAACTCCGTCGGAGACAGCCAACGTAGATCGTTGTGAATTCGGACCTGTACAATATATGAAAGCCTATCGGGTTCTGCAAGGGCTCCGGGCAGGTAAGAGCGGCAAGAAGGCAGAAACCAGGCCCCGAAAGAGCCCGGTTCCGCCTTCCCGCTGCACCTGCCAGCGAGGCCGGAAGCCGCCTAGTCCAACTCGGCGAGCTTGACGGGACGGCCCTCGGCGGCGGACCGGTCCGCCGCATAGATCACGCGATGGGTCTGGAAGGAGGTCTCGAAGTCGGTCAGGGGCATGGTGGTGCCGTTGCGGATACTATCCACGAAGGCCTGGAACTGGGGCTGGTAGGGATGGTCGGTCACCTCGCCCGAGTCCACCAGGGCGGTCTCCAACACGCTCCACTTCTCCTTGATGAGACCGGAGATGGCCTCGGAGTACAGCTTGTTGTCGAGCAGCGAGCCCTTGCTGCCGACCAGATGGACGTGGAAGTAGTAGGGCTGGAGGCAGTCGATGCAGGCGGCGGTCTTGCCGACGGTGCCGTTCTTGAACTTGACAATCGTGACGCTGGTGGGGTCGTACTCGTAGCCGGAGAAGTAGCCCGCCTTGCTCTTCGCGCCGTAGCTGGTGACCTCCTCCACCTCGTCGCCCATGGCCAGCAGGAGGATGTCGAGCGCGTGGCAGCCGCCGCTGAGCAGGGCGCTGCCGCCGCAGTCCTTGCGCACGTTCCACTCGATCTGCCCGTACCAGGGCCCGATCCCGTGGTAGTAGTCCACCTCGGCGTAGTGCAGATCGCCCAGCATCCCCTGGTCGATCAGGGACTTCATCATGGTGAACTGTTTGCTGAACCGGCACTCGAAGCCGACGCAGGCCTTCACCCCGTTGCGGTGGATGGCGGCGCGCATGGCCTTGGCGTCGGCGTAGGTCACGGCAATGGGCTTCTCGATGTAGAGGTGCTTGCCCGCGTCGGCCGCGGCGATGGTCTGGCTGGGATGCAGGTGGTTGGGGGTGCAGATGGAGATCATGTCCAGCTCGGGATCGGCGATCATCTCGGCATAGTCGTGGTAGACCTTGGCCTCGATCCCGTACTGGGCCCGGATATCCTGCGAGGTGAGCGGCTTGCGCGTGCAGACCGCCGCCACCCGCGCGCCGTTCACGGCACCGATGGTCTCCACATGGGCGCCCGCGACCCAACCCAACCCGACGATGCCAACCTGCAATTCCTTCATCAGTGTCTCTCCTGGTTTGCCATACGTTTGCCACAGAGGTATTCGCTCGTCCAACGGACCGTTCGCAGGTCGCGGAACGGGTATTCCGTACCCAGCACCAGCCGGGATGCGCCATATTGGCGGCAAATGGCGGGCAGAGCCGCCGTCGTGTCGCCCAGCCGGGAAATCTCGAAGGCGATGTCCTGCCGGTCGCTCTTGGCCAAGACGGCGGCGACCAGCGGCGCTGCCGCCCCTTGGAACACATAGCGATAGGGGGGAGCGCTGGCCAGAAAGGCCAACAACTCGTCGGTCGTGGTCTGGTGGGGCGACGTGCCCCGCAGGCGCAACCGCCAATCCTCGGTGCAGAGGTTGATCCAAACGGGCAGGCCCGTTGCCGCCAGTTCCTGCCAGAAGTCACCGTAGGCCGGATCGTCCAGCCGCCAGTCGTGGAAATAGGGATGGGCCACCACCCCGGCGAAGCTGCCCGCCACCCCGGCCAGTTGGGCCCGCCAGTTGGGGGCGAAGGGCGCCACCATCGCCAGGGGACGCACCCGGCGCAGACCGGCGCAAGCAGCCCCGAAACGGGCGTTGGCCGCCAGCACATCGTAGGCAAACACACTCTCGGCATCCGCCACATAGGCCTGGTCGAAACCAGCCTCGCCCAGAGCAGCTTCCACCTCGCCCGGCGTGCGACCGGGCAGCTCGGGACGGAACGGCCAGCGGCCAGCATAGCAGAAATGGTCCACCGCCAGATCGGGCAAGGGAAGTTCCTCGGCCAGCGGGTCCAGCGCCCGGTAGGCCGCTTCGGCCCGGACCAGGGCGGCACTATCCAGTTTGAGCAGCGCGGCCGCGTTCCGCCAGAGCACCTGTTCCTTGACCTCCGCCGGGACCGCCGCGAATTCCACCTTGGCGATCTGGGAGGCCAGGCTACGCCCCAGGGCGTCGCTGCCATAGAGCACCCGCCCGGGACCAAGTTCGGCGACGAGGTCCTCCACCATGCCCCGTTGCGGGTAGCCGCCGCAGACATCCACCCAGACATTGGGCAGATCGGTGTAGAGCCCCTGCGCCTGCCGCCAGTTCGCCCCCGCGTGGGCGGCGATGAAACGGGTCCGCGGATGGTTCCGCGCCAGCGCCGCGAAATCGGCGGAGTTGAACTCGCCGGGCAGATTGGGATCGGTTCGGTTCCAGGTGTGGATCAGGACTGGCAGGCCCAACTCGCCAGCCCGTTCGGCCACCGCGTCGCAGGCCGCGCTTTCGCCGCCGGCATCGCGCAGGGACGTCCACAGCTTGATGCCCACGGCCCCCTGTTGCCGGCAGGCGGCCAATTCCTCGGGCCAGTCGGGCAATTGGGGGTTCAGATAGCAGAACCAGAGCACGTGTCCGGGCGCAGTCGCGGCGAAGGCCGCCGCCAGCTCGTTGGCCTCGCGCACGATCTCCGACGTAGGGTAGTTGGGCCACCCGGCCGCCCCAAGCGAGGAAACCACGTTCACCACCACGCCGTTGCGCCGGTCCTCGGCCAGCATGAGCGGCCAGGCGGATCGGGCGGGGACATGCGTGTGGATGTCGATGATCATCGCGACGGCTCGGCTATTCTCCCGGAGCGGACGGGGGATGGACCGCCCCGCAGGCAAACCTTAGCGGCAGGCAGGCAGGCGTGCAAATTGCTCCATCGCAGGGAAAGAGGCTTTGCATGGCCGGTTCCGGCAGATATCGTTAGGGTGTCGCGAGTTGCCTTCGTCCCTTGCCCTCCCCCCGTCATCCAGAAGGAGTCGCCCTGATGAAACGTCTCGCCCTCCTCCTCGCCCTGGTATCCTTGCCGCTGCTGGCCCAGGAGCCCGCCAAGAAGTCCATCCCGGCCTGCTTCGCTCCCGACACCATGGCCGTGCTCCGCATCGATGCCGCCCAGTTGATGGAACAGCCTCTGTTCCAGGAAGTGCTGACCCTTAAGGTCGGGGACATCCAGACCTTCTTCCAGAATATCCGCAATGCCACGGGCGTGGACTTGGGGGCGATCAAGCAGGTCTGGATCGGCGTCCAGAAGAAGGACCATGTGGCGATGGTGATCAAGGGCAACTTCGACATGCAGGCGATCCAGAACCTGATGCTGAACATCGGGACCGCCCAGGTCGTCCAGCGCCCCGGCGTTCCCTTCGCCGTCAGCCTGCCGGAAGACAACAAACCCGGGCAGTTCAATCTGGCGGCCCTGCTCGATGCGGAGACCATCGTGTTCGGCAAGCCCGAACTGGCCGATGCCTTCCTCGCCGCCTATCTGGGTAACGGCAACGGTCTCCCCGCCGCCAGCGCCGCCCGGGCCAACGCCTTGCTGGAGAGCAAGGCCCTGGTGACGGGCGTGCTGCTCAACCTTCCCGCCGAGGAGACGCGCAAGAACCCTTGGATGACCCTGTTCACCTATGCCGAGATCGAGGCATCCCTCACCGACCCGGACGTGGTGCTCAAGGTCGCCCTCGGTCTCCGCAAGCCCGAGATGCGCGAGCCTCTCGCCAAGGCGGTGGAAGGTATCCGGGACACCTACAAGCTCCTGGACGAAGACCTGCGCCGTCTCGGCCCCATCCCGAGCATGCTGCTCGAAGGTGCCACCCTGCAGCCCGACGCCGAACGGCTGGTCGTCCAGGTCTCGATCCCCCAGGAAGTGGCCGAACGCCTCATCCGCCAGAAGATGGGCATGCCGTAGCCCGCCGGGGAGCGGGTGCTCCCGGCGTCCATCTTGTGCCTCGTCTGCAAGGGCGCGGACCGACGGAGGTCAGATGCGGCAGGTGCGGATGTCGGTGACGATGATGCCACGCGCACCCAGGCCGAGCAGCCGGTCCATGACGTCGTTGATGCCGGGCCGGGGAGCCATGGCCTTCACCGCCACCCAGCCGGGTCTGCTCAACGGCGAAACCGTGGGTGACTCGATGCCGGGGGTCAGGGCCGAGGCCTGTTCGAGCAGGGCTTCCGGCGCATCGTACTCGATCATCACGAACTCGCGGGCCACGATGATCCCGCGCAGGCGGTCCAGAAAAATGCGCACGTCCGGATCGGCGGCGAAATCGCTGTCCCGCGCCACCACGATGGCCTCGGAGCGCATTACCGGCTCGCCGACGATCTTGAGCCCCGCCTCTTCGAGGGTCTTGCCGGTCTGCACCACGTCGGCGATGGCATCGGCCACCCCGAGCTGGATGGAGATCTCCACCGCGCCATCGAGTTTGACGATCTGCACCGCCTGGCCCCGTTCGGCCATGTCTTTCTCGACCAGTTTGGGATAGGAGGTGGCGATGCGCAGGCCGCCGAAGGAGTCGGGCGTGAGATCCTTCTCCTTGGGCACGGCGTAGCGGAAGGAAGACTTGCCGAAACCAAGCGCCATCAGCTCGGCCACCTCGGCATCGCCGTCCTGGGCGAGGTCGCGACCGGTGATGCCCAGATCGAGCAGGCCGTTGCCCACGTAGACCGCGATGTCGCGGGGACGCAGGAAGTAGAACTCCACGTCGTTGTCGGTGTCGCGCACCATCAGTTCGCGGCCGTCGCGCTTGCACCGGTAGCCCGCTTCGCGGACCAATTCCACGGTACCCTCGGAGAGAGCACCCTTGTTGGGGAGGGCGATTTGCAGCATATCTCTTCCTTCCGTGGCCCACAGCCACGCATGTTATCCTAGAGGTAGCGGTAGATGTCTTCCAGCTCAAGGTCGCAGGCGATCATCATCACCTGGAGATGGTAGAGGAGCTGGGAAATCTCCTCGGCGGTCTTCTCCCGCCCTTCGTATTCGGCAGCCATCCAGACCTCGCCAGCCTCCTCGATGATCTTCTTGCCGATGAAATGCTTGCCCTTGTTCAGTTCCTTGACGGTCCCCGACTCGGGATCCTGGCGGGCGGCTTTCTGCTTGAGTTCGGCGAAAAGATCCTCGAAACGCTTCACGGTCGATTCCTTGGCTGCATGGAAGGCAATGGCTTGCGAGCCAGCGAATATACGAACAGGTCATACCCAATGCAACACGCAACGCCCCCCTCTGGTTCCCGCAGAATGAGAATCCGATTCGGGAACGGGAAGGACGGAAAGGACCTAAGGGACAGAAGGGACCGGAGAAGAGCAATTCCTCTTCAGCCTTTCGTCCCTTTCGTCCTTGAGGTCCCTTAGCTCCCTTTCCCCCAACAGAACGCCCCCGGCAGCACAGGCCACCGGGGGCGTTGAATCAGAGACTAGATGCTAGCCGAGGATGGCCTTCAGGTCTTCCTCGGGAGTGCTGATGGGCTTGAGGCCGAAGGTGTCGACCAGAACGTTCAGCACGTTGGGGCCGACGAAGGCGGGGAGGC
>QKCY01000180.1 GCA_003245525.1 Victivallales bacterium
GATCGACCTCTTCAAGGCCACCCTGGCCCACGAGGAGACCGTCACCGCCTCCATCAACAATATTGTCTCCCTGGCGGAAGCCGAGAAGGACTACGCGACCCGTGGCCGCCTCCTCTGGTTCGTCGACGAACAGGTCGAGGAGGAGTCCAACGCCATGACTCTGATCACGACCCTCGAAATGGTTCGCGATGGCAATGGCCTCTTCCAACTCGACCGGGAGTTGGCGGCCCGCGTTTTCGTCATGCCCGCCCCCCTGGCCGGTGCTGGCGCGTAGCCTGGTCGGTTGATCTCTGCCTGAACCCCGTTCACGTCCACCGTGGCGGGGTTTTTGCTTTCCTGTATCCAGCCAACGGCTCCCCAGAGAGCCACGAAACGCTTAGAGCAGCCGTTGGCCGCAACCAAAGACAGGTGGGCGTCCCCGTCGGAATCCCGCGTTCACGCGGAAGCCGCCTCCGGTGCTTCAGCGCCGGAGGGAGACGGTTGCCACCGTCCCTGCGCGTCCGGTGTGCCCCGCGCTCGCTGAAGCTTCGCGCCGACTGCCGCCTGAAGGCGGGACTCCGACAGCGCTTGTATTATATTGAAAGAAAGAGAGTTGCGACTCTATTCTTGCATAGAAGGCAAGATTCTGGATGATAGCAGAACGAAACTCAGGAGAAGACAAGCTCTTCTCCTTCTCGGGGTTTTCGTGGCTTCTTTTGAATCAGGCCGTAACGGCCAGGGGCTCGCGCAGGAAGCAGGCGCAGCGGCGATCCTGGCCCAGAGATAGGAGCCGGGGATCCTCCTGGCGGCAGCGGTCCATGACGTAGGGGCAGCGGTCGGCGAAGTTGCAGCCTGCGGGGAGATTGGACAGGGAAGGGACCTGGCCGGGAATCGAGGGCAGGCGGGCTTGGCCGGTGGAAAGGCTGGGCATGGACTTCAGCAGGGCTTCGGTGTAGGGATGCAGGGGCTGGGAGAAGATGTCCTTGACACTGCCCTCTTCCACCAGGCGCGAGGCGTACATCACCATCACCCGGTCGCACATCTCCCAGATCACCCCCATATCGTGGGTGATGAGCAGGAGGCCGGTGTCGGCCCCGCGCATTTCGCGCATCAGGTCCAGCACCTGGGCCTGGATAGTGACGTCGAGCGCAGTGGTGGGCTCGTCGGCGATGACTAGGCTGGGCTCCAGGATCAGGGCCATGGCGATCATGACCCGCTGGCGCATCCCGCCGGAAAGCTCGAAGGGATAGGCCAGCATCCGCTCCTCGGGATCGGGAATCCCGACCTTCTCCAGCCAGCGGACGCTCCGTTCCCAGGCCTCGCGCTTCGGTACTTTCTCGTGGAGCAGGATCGTCTCCACCAACTGCTCGCCGACCCGGTGGAGCGGCGAGAGGGCGGTCATGGGCTCCTGGAAGATCACGCCGATCTCGGCCCCGCGCAGCTCGCGCAGTTCCGGGATGGGCAGGCTCAGGAGGTCGTGGCCAAGGAACTCGATCTCGCCACTGACGATGCGCCCGGGTGGCATGGGCACCAGGCGGGGGATGGACATGGAAGTCACCGACTTGCCGCACCCCGACTCGCCCACCAAGCCCACGACTTCGCCCCGGCGGATAGAGAAGGAGACCCGGTCCACCGCCGTCAACGCGCCCTCGTCGGTGTCGAAGACCACCGAGAGGTCGCGGACGGAAAGGAGGAGATCAGCAGGTTCGCTCATGGACGAAGGGGGTTCCGGGCGCATGGTTCTCCGCTACCATCGCTCTCCATGGCCCGGAATGCCAGCCTACAGGTGCAGCCCGAAGGGGACGAAGCAGTAATCGTCGTTCCAGGCCGGGTTGCCCCAGATGTTGGGTTCCTTGAAGAAGCTGCCGGGGCCGACCGCGTAGCTCTCGCCGTCCTTCAGATGATGGGGGCCGAGCAGGTTGCGCAGGCCGCTGGTGAGGGTGAGCGTGAACTCGTTCTCGCCCGCTTTCAGCAACCCATCGGGGATGGGGCAGGAGAAGGGCCGCCAGAACCACTCGCCGATCGCCTTCCCGTTTACTGCGAGGTCCACGATGTGGGCCATCTTGCGGTCGAACTGGAAGCTGCGGCCGCCAGTTTCCGCCACCGCCACCCGTTGGGTCAGACGGGCGGCACCGTTGAAGAAGGGCAGGCCCTGGACCGTGAGATCGCCGAGGGTGACGCGGGCCGGCAGGGGGGCCAGCAGGAACTCGCCCACGTAGCGGATGCCGTCGCGGGGGAGGGACTCGAAGCTGCCGGGAGTGGCGACGCCGAAGCCGCCGATCAGGTAGATCGCCTCGATCTCGCTGTCGTAGGTCAGCTTGTTCTTCTCGGCCTCGAACACGCGCGCGCGGCGCAGGTGGGCGTAGATCTCGGCGGACTGGGTGAATCGGGTGCGCAGGACGATCTCGTTCGCGCCCGTCTTGAGCGCGCCTTCCAGGTCGATCTTGCGGAAGGCGTGGTCGCGGTAGTGGCCGAGATCGCGCTTGGCCAGGGTCTGGCCGTTGACCGTGATCGTGAACTGCTCGGGCGTCTCCACCACCAGCGCGGCATCGGCAGGGGGCACGTAGCCGGGGACCGTGTTCACCACGAAACGCAGCTCGATATCCACCGGGCGTTCGAGTTGGAGGGCGCGCCACTGGACCACGCTGATGTGCTCGTTCTCGGCCACCACTTCGCCGTCGAAGAGGATGGTGCAGCGGTCGAGGGTGAGAGCGTTCTGGTCCACCAACTCCAGATCCCATTCCGGCGCGAAGCTGTCGGCGGCGATGGGCAGCCGGGGTGCGGCCGGGACCGCGGCCGTGTAGGCCGCCGGATCGTCGCTGACGAAGAGGGCCAGGGAGCCGCCCTGGGTGAAGACATGCGGGATCACGAGCTGCCCGCCTTCGCTGGCGAAGACGACGGGCTCGATCTCGCCGGTCTCGGCCACGAACCGCGCGGCGGAGGCTCCGGGACAGCGGATGACGGCGGTGAAGCCCTGGTTCAGGTCGCGGTTGGCGAAGAAGAAGAAGCGCCCGCCTTCCGGCAGATCGCGGAAGGTGGCGGAGATGGCTGCGATGGTGGCGCCATTGGCGTCGGCGACGGTGATCGGCTTCAGGCTAGTCGGAATGGCCGCGACGGCGGCCGCGAAGTCGGCGACCTGCTGGCCTTGGGCGGTGAGCCTGGCGAGATCGGGACAGACGGCCCCGTCCACCAGCTCCGGCTGCTTGCCAGTCCAGATTAGCGTGCCGCCATTGGCCACGAACTCGTTGAGCAGCGCGACCGTGCTCGCGGCGAGGGTGTCCACCGAGGGCACGAGGACCGCGCCGTAGGTACGCAGACCCACCTTGAGCCCGGTTTCATCCACCTTGCCGTGCCGCTCCAGAATGCGCTCGTCGCCATAGTGGAAGGGCACCTGGGCGCGCTCCAGCGTGTGGGTCAGTTCCATGAAATGGCTGTTCAGGTCGTTCAGTCCCGCATTGCTGGCGTGGTCGAAGTGGAGCCAGGCGGAGGTCTGCGGATGGATCACCAGGACGCCGAATTCGGCCTGCCCCTTGGCCAGCACCATGCCGATGCGGGTCATGGCGTCGTTGAAGAACCGGTAGCGGTCCCACCAGGGCTGCTGGTAGAAGAGCGATGGCGGATAGTCCCGCTTGCGGATGCCGCGCAGGGAGTAGCCTTCGAGGTGCTGGCAAAGCTGGGTGATGCCGCGCACCATTTGCCACTCGTACATCCATTTGAGCTCGTCGAAGGAGACGTTCCAGCCGGTGAGGGCGAAGGTCTCGCTGAGGATCAGCGGCTTGTCGAGCTGATGGCAGACCGAGGTCACCTGGAGGGGCGTGGTCGGCGGATCGATGTGGCGGCAGAGCCAGTCCATGCCCGGCTTGTGGAAGAACTCGTAGTGGGGCATCACCGCACCGTTGGAGGTGATCTGGGAGTGCAGCGTCTCCTCCAGCACCATGTGACCGGTGAGCTGGCCGCCATGCTCCTGGCACCATTCGTAGATCTGGCGGGTGAAGTTGTCCGTGAACAGATCGCGCACCAGCCGCCAGAACCGGTAGCGGGTGCGGCGGAAATCGCCCACTTCCAGGAAGAGGGAGGGCAGCACGGCCAGCAGGTTCTCGCCGTAGGCCGCCTCGTAGGTGGCAGGCAGAATGAAGGACCACGGAATACCGTTGCGCGAGACCTGGGGCTCGTCGGTGAAGAAACCCGGCATGCCCTTGCCGAAGTCGCGGCCGAACTTATGCGCGTAGGGCTCGTAGATCTGGTTGAGGAAGCTCTTGGTCACCGCCGCGTCGAGGGTGTCCACGTAGAAGGGGTTCACATCGAAGTAGAACCGCAGCAGTCGTCCATCCGCCAGGCGCACATGGGTGATGGTGCGCTCGGCTTCCGCTTCCGCCTCGACCGCCTCGTAGCGCAGGTACTTCTGCTGGAAGGCGAGGCCCTTGCCGTTCACCTTGCCGTCGCCGAAGCCGCTGGGCCAGCCATTCTCGTCGTAGGCCCACGCCCCCATGTCGCGGGCGTTCCCCTCGTCGATGCCCGCCGCGATGTTGTCCATCCAGTCCTCGCCCATGTAGGGGGTCTGGAGACCGCCCCGGGCATGCATGAAGTAGCCACCGATGCCCACCCGCTCCATCTCGGCGATCTGCCAGCGAGTCTCCTCCACCGACAGATTCTCGTTCCAGGACCAGAAGGGAATGGGACGGAAGGACTTGGGGGGATCGCGCAACTCGCGCAGGAAATCGGCG
>QKCY01000293.1 GCA_003245525.1 Victivallales bacterium
GGTTCTCGGAATCCAGGATCAGCATGAAACCCGCGCCAGTCGCCTCGTCCGAACGGAGCCGGAAGCGCAGCATGCCCTCTTGGCTCCAGTCGGCGGGAGGATCGAAGGTCTCGGTCAGCGCGGGGCTGCGCAGGTGAGTCCAGCGGACCGCGGTGCCGCCCTCGGGCAAGGCCACCAACTCGCCACCGCGCCAATCCCCGGCCTGCCGGTCGGCCTCGGAGGCGGTCAGTTCCAGTCGCAGATCGTCCACCCGGCAGGTCACGGTTGCCGTACTGAAGGTATGGAACCAGATCGCGGCCTGGGTGACCCCCTCGGGGATCTGGTAGATGGCCGTGGCGTCGACCCACTGGCCCTCCTCCATCCGGGGGCGGACCGCGCTCTGCTCGCGGGGCTCCACCAACTCCTTTCCGGCGGCGTTCCAGAGCTTCAGGTAGACCCCGAGCCCCTGCCGGTCGCCGGATTCCAGAAACAGCTTGAGCCGCAGGACGCAGAGCTGGTTCTCCTGGACCGCGAACTTGGCCGAGGTCACATCGCTCCCGGCTTTCGGGCCGGGGTCCACGATGCGCAGGCAATACTCGCCCTCGCTGCCCTGGCCGGTCACGAGACTCGTGCCCTCGTCCCGGATCGTCCAGCCGGTCGGCTTCCCGTCCTGGGCTTCCTCGAATCCCGGATTCGACAACTCACCGGCCCGGACCAACCCGATCACGGCAGCGAACACAACCAAACGCAAGCACGACATAACGCGATCTCCTGCTGACTAAGCGAACTCCGCACCATCTTCCCCCATCGCGACGGGGTCAAGCCGCGAACGGCAAACCGACCTCGAAAAGCGCCAGGGACTGGCACGGCATGTCTCAGCGCAGTTCGTCGGCGTGTTCGGCGACTTTGCGGTAGGCGGCGGCGTATTGGGCGATCTGCTCGGGGACGTCGTGCTTGAACCAGGGGACGCCGATACAGATCTCGCGGATGCTCTCGGCGACGGGGAGGGTGCCGGGGCCCTGGCGGACGTCGCGCTCGGTGAAGGCGAGGGCGGTGGGTTTGCCCGCGCCCAATACATCGGCGGTGTGAAAGACGTTGTGGGTGTGGAGAGGGTAGTTGGCGCCCTGGCCGCAGGCCCCGACACCTTCCGCGCGGACGGCTTCGGTGAACCTGGCGCAGGGGAGTCCGCCCAGTTCCTCGGCGCGATAGAGGCCGCGGGCGAAGTACCAGCCGCCCATGGTGGAATCGGGCCACTGGGTCGGCCGGTGGGCGCGGAGGCCGGGCAGGCCGTCGAGCTGGTCCCAGAACCGGTTCAGCGCGCGCTGAATCTCGACGATCCGCGCGGGATAATGGCGGAGCTGGACCCGCCCCATGGCGGAGGACAGCTGGTGCATGCGGTGCTTGAAGCCGCCGATGGGGATGCCGGAGTAGAGCTTGAGATCGGCGTTGGTGATCTGCTGGTCCGGCGGGTTGTAGTTGGAGGGGGCACCGGTGCGCTCGTAGTGGCCGTAGGCGATGGCGCGTTCGTAGATGTCGCGGTCGCTGGTGACCAGCATCCCCGCCTCGCCACAGGCGAAGCTCTTGCCGCTCATCAGGGACATGGCGGCCACGTCGCCCATGGTGCCGCACATGCGCCCTTTGTAGAGCGAGCCCTGGGCGTGGGAGACATCCTCGATCACCTTGACGCCATGGCGGCGGGCGATCTCCAGGATTGGGTCCATGTCGGCGGGATGGGCGGCGTAGTGGACGACGACGATGGCCTTGGTGCGGCGGCCGATGCGGTGTTCGAGGTCGGCCGGATCGAGGCAGAGGGTGTCCCGCTGGATGTCGCAGAAGTTGACGGCGGCCCCGAGTTGCTGGGCGGGGGCGGCGCTGGCCCAGTAGGTGATGCTGGGGCAGATGATCTCGTCGCCGAGCCCAACTCCGCAGGCCCACATGGCCCCGCGCAGGCTCTCGGTGCCGCTGGGGTAACCAAGGGCGAACTCCGTGCCCATCCAGCCAGCGAACTCGGCCTCGAACTGCTTGGTGACGTCGGTCCCGCTCATGCCGCCCCGGCGGAGCACGGCGAGGACGGCTTCCTCGTCCTCGGCGGTGACGATGGGCCAGGTGAAGAGGTCGCCGGGATCGAGAGTAACGGACTTGGGGCCGCCGAACAGAGCCAGATCGGATGCGCTCATGGTACCACGTTCCTCGGTTGCCTAACCACGTGGGGAATCCTCGGGCGTAGGATACCGTGCGGCCGGAGCCTTGCAACTACCGTCAGGAGAGATACGGGCGGATGGCGTCGGCGATGCGGATGGCGTCCCGCATCTCGGGGACATCGTGGACCCGGACCACATCGGCCTGGAGCAGGGCGCAGGCGGCGCAGGCCCCGGCGGTCCCCCAGACGCGCAGGCGGGGATCCGGCTGGTCGAGAAAGTGCCCGATGAAGGACTTGCGCGAAGGCCCCATGAGGACGGGCCGCCCCAGTTGGCGCAGCCGGGGGATGGCGGCGATGAGCTGGGCGCTCTGCTCGGCCGTCTTGGCGAAACCGATGCCTGGATCGAGCATGAAGAACTCCGCGTCCAACCCGCTTTGCTCCATGCCTTGGTGCAGGCAGTCGTCCAGGGCGGAGCAAACTTCGCCGACCACATCGGTGTAGCCCGTGAGGCTCCGCATGGTGGCGGGAGTTCCGCGCATGTGCATGAGGATGCAGCCAGCCTGCCAATCGCGCAGAACCTGGGGCAGGTCGGGGTCGCGGGCGAGGCCGCTGACGTCGTTGACGATGTCGGCTCCGGCGGCCAGGGCGGCGGCGGCCACGGCGGCCTTGGTGGTGTCGATGCTGATCGGCACGGTCAGCGAGCGGCGGAGTTCGCGGATGACCGGGGCCGTGCGCCGGATCTCCTCCTCGACCGGAACGGCGGGCGCGCCGGGCCGGGTGGACTCGCCGCCGATATCGAGCATATCCGCGCCCTGTTCCACCAGCCGATGGGCATGGGCGACGGCGGCGTCCAGAGCCGCGTGCTCCCCGCCATCGGAGAAGGAATCGGGAGTGGTGTTGAGGATGCCCATGACAAGCGTGCGCTCCCCCAGGAGGAGGCGCTGGTCGCGGTAGCGGAAGGGAAGGGTCTGCATGGAACACACACTCTTGCGGTCGCAGGTGGGAATCCGCCCTCCGGGCGGCTATGCTTGCGGATGATACGGAATACCCAGCCCAAGGAGGCGCTTGGATGCCGACGAGCATCATTCTGGACACCAATGTCCTACTGTACGACCCGGACGCGATTTTTCAGTTCGGCGACGCCGATGTGCTGATCCCCATGGAAGTGATCGAGGAGATCGACCGCTTCAAGCACGACACCACCGAGTCGGGACGCAACTCGCGCCGGGCGGCACGGGCGCTGGACGAACTGCGGCGGGCGGGTTCCCTGGGGGCCGGGGTCGGCCTGGAGTCCGGCGGGTCGGTCCGGGTGGTCTACAGCCCCAACCGGCGCCGCAGCGCGGGCGACAGCGTTCTGCAGACCGCGCGGGAGATGCTGGACCAGGGCCAGCCGGCCCTCGTCGTGACCATGAACGTGAACCTGCGGATCAAGGCGGATGCCCTCGGTATCGAGGTGCGGGACTACGACGAGAACCAGGGGCCGGACGTGGACGAGTACCAGGGCTGGTACGAGCTGGAAGTGGATGCTCCGGTGGTCGCCACCCTGCGGGCTGGTCGGGGCGTGCGTCCCTCCTCCATCCGGCTGCTGCCCCACGAATACGTGATGCTGCGGGACCGCGACGACCGCAAGCACGCCTGTGCGGGCAAGGTCGACGCCCAGGGCGAACTGGTCTGGCCGCTGGTGGGCAGCACCCGGACCGTGTGCGGCATCCGGGGGCTCAATGCCCAGCAGACTTTCTGCATCGACGCCCTGCTCGACGACAGCATCCGGCTCGTCACCTTGGCCGGCAAGGCGGGGACGGGCAAGACCCTGCTGGCCATCGCCGCCGGGCTCCACCAAGTCTTTGCCGACGACAAGTTCCATCGCCTGCTCGTCTTCCGCCCCACCATCGCGGTCAGCCGTGACATCGGCTACCTGCCCGGCGGGCTCGACGAGAAGATGCGCCCCTGGATGCAGCCGGTCTACGATGCCATCGAACTGATCCGCAGCGAGGACCGCAAACAGCCGAACCGCGTGCTGCCGAACGATGTCCGGGAGTGCGAGGAGATCACCATCGAGCCGCTCACCTACATTCGCGGGCGCAGCATCCCCAACCAGTTCATCATCATCGACGAGGCCCAGAACCTGACTCCGTTGGAGGTGAAGACCGCCATCACACGGGTGGGGGCCGGCAGCAAGGTCATCGTCACGGGCGATCCCCATCAGATCGACAATCCCTACGTGGACTTCCACTCGAACGGGCTCACCGCCCTGGTGGACCGTTTCCGGGAGAGTCGTCTCTCCGCCCACATCACCTTGGTGAAGGGCGAGCGCAGCGAGCTGGCCGAGACCGCCGCTAACCTGTTGTAGTGCCGCTCGTTTGATTGCGTCTGCGCCAGCCGTGGCTACAGTGTAGCCGTGGTGGGATTTGTCGGTATGAGCATTGCCGCCTTCACGCAGACGCAGGAACGGAGCCACGACGATGCAGGAGCTGGCGATCTTGGGTGGACCGCGGACGGTCCCGAACGGGATGGTGAAGACCTGGCCTCCATTGACCCAGGAGGATCGGGACGCGGTGCTGGCGGTGTTCGAC
>QKCY01000501.1 GCA_003245525.1 Victivallales bacterium
TCTTCACCACCAAGGCGGTCGGCAAGGGAACCGGCATGGGCCTGGCCATGGCCTACGGCTGCATCGGCAACCACCACGGCTGGATCCATGTGGAGAGCGAGCCCGGCAAGGGAACCGAGTTCTTCCTCTTCCTGCCCCGCCACTAAGGTTCAGGCTAGCCCAAGGTCGTCTTCAACTGGGCGATCTGGTCGCGCAGCATGGCGGCCCGCTCGAACTCCAGGGCCTCGGCCGCCTCGTACATCTCCCGTTCGAGCTGGTGCAGGGTCTCGAACACATCGTAGTCCCCGCCCTCCTCCTGGACCATGGACTCGACCACCTCTTCCGCCGAGGCGTCGTAGAGACTGGCCTGCACCGCCCGGCGGACGGTGTGCGGCACGATACCGTGCTCGCGGTTGTACGCCTCCTGCCTCTCCCGGCGGGCGGAGGTGGTCTCGATAACCCGTCTCATGCTGTCGGTCACCACGTCGGCATAGAGAATCACCCGGCCCTGCTCGTTGCGGGCCGCCCGGCCCGCCGTCTGGAGGAGCGAGGTCTCGGAACGCAGGAATCCCTCCTTGTCGGCATCCATCACCGCCACCAGGGCCACCTCCGGCAAGTCGAGACCTTCGCGGAGCAGATTGATGCCCACCAGGCAGTCGAAATCACCGGAACGGAGCGCGCGGAGCACCTCCACCCGTTCGATGGCGTCCAGCTCCGAGTGCAGATAGCGGGCGCGCACGTTCAGGTCCCGCAGGTAATCGGCCAGGTCCTCGGAAGTGCGTTTGGTCAGGGTGGTGACCAGCACCCGTTCGCCGCGTTCGGCACAGGCACGGATCTCGTGGATCACATCGTCCACCTGGGTGGCGAGGGGACGGACCTCCATGGCGGGGTCGAGCAGGCCGGTGGGACGGACCACCTGCTGGACCGGCGCGGTCCTTTCCAGTTCGTAGGGTCCGGGAGTGGCCGAAACGAAGACGATGCTCTGCTGCAAGTCCTCGAACTCGGCGAAGGCCAGCGGGCGGTTGTCCAGTGCCGACGGCAGGCGAAACCCGTTGTCCACCAGCACCTGCTTGCGGGACCGGTCGGCATTGTACATGGCCCGAATCTGGGGAAGGGTGACATGGGACTCGTCGATGACCGTGACGAAGTCGTCCGGGAAGTAGTCGATCAGCGTGTACGGCCGCGACCCCGGCTCCCGTCCGGCCAAGTGGCGGGAGTAGTTCTCGATGCCCTGGCAGTAGCCGATCTCGCGCAGCATCTCGAGATCGTACATGGTGCGCTGGTGCAGGCGCTGGGCTTCCACCAGCATCCCCTTGCGCTCGAACATCAGCACCTGTTCGTCCAGTTCGGCCAAGATGCCCGCTTCCGCCGCATCGATGCGTTCCTGGGGCAGCACGAAGTGCTTGGCGGGGAAGACGATGGCCTCGGGCAACTCCTCCAACACCGCGTTGGTCAGGCTATCCCGCCGGGTGATCCGGTCCACGGTATCGCCCCAGAACTCCACCCGGACATAGTCGTCACGGTAGGATAGATAGATGTCCACCGTGTCGCCGGCCGCCCGGAACATGCCCCGCGAAGGGGCTACATCGTTGCGTTCGTACTGAATCTCCACCAACCGCCGCAGCAGTTCGTCCCGGACCAGTTCGCCGTCGATGCAGACTTTCGCCTGCATGGCCGCGAAGTCCTCGGGCGAGCCCAAGCCGTACAGGCAGGACACGCTGGCCACCACGATGCAGTCCCGCCGTTGCAGGAGCGAACTGGTGGCGGCCAGCCTCAGCTTCTCCAGTTCCTCGTTGATCGAGGCGTCCTTGGCGATGTAGGTGTCGGTCTGCGGGATGTACGCTTCGGGCTGGTAGTAGTCGTAGTAGCTGACAAAATACTCGACCGCGTTCTCGGGGAAGAATCCCTTCAATTCGCTGTAGAGCTGGGCGGCCAGGGTCTTGTTGTGGGAGATCACCAGAACCGGACGGTTCACCTGCGCGACCACATTGGCCACGGTGAAGGTCTTGCCCGAACCGGTCACCCCAAGCAGAGTCTGGAACCGCTCCCCCGAACAGATGCCGGCAGCCAAAGCCGCGATCGCCTGCGGCTGGTCGCCCGCTGGCTGGTACTCGGCATGGAGAGCGAACCGGTCCATGGAATCACTCCGAAAAAAGCGAGAGGGCCGACAGGATGTCGGCCCTCCACCATATGCGTTCCGTCGGCGGTTGCCAACGGATCGTCAGGATGTCCTATTCCGCCTGCTTGATCGGACGGATCTCAAGCGGCATTCCGCCCGCGACATTGACCACTTCGTAGCCCGCCTTGGCCAGGCCTTCCTTGCCGTCCTTCACCTCGTCGCAGATCTTGCCCAGGCCAACCTTCTCGGCCTGCTTGTTGATCATGGCGGTGAAAGCCGCAGGCTCGGCGCTGAACCAGACAAGACGTTCCGGGGGAATCTTCTCGACGGCAGTGTCCTCGACGCCGAAGACCGCCATGTTGTGGGAGATCCCTTCCCGCACCTTGTCCGGCACCGGCTTGAAGGGGGCCAGGAAGGCGCAGAGCTCCGCTTCCACATTGACCATGAGGGGTTCGCGCACCCGCATCAGCTTGCGGGCGAATTCGGCACCGAGGGCACTGCTCGGCAGGTCCTCGGGGGTGGCCTGCCAGAACTGCCCCTCGATCAGCGCCTGGAGATTCTCGGGCTTCTCGACCTGCTGTGCGATGACGTATTCGCGACCCCGCTCCACGCAGAACGTATCGAACAGGGCGAGCTGAATGTGGAATTCGGGACCGGCGAACGACCGGGCAAACGGGTTCCGGTAGGGACGGCTGGCGTAGCGGGGATCGATGGGCTCGGTCAAGCCCTTCCACCCCTTGCTGCCGCTGGCGGTGAGCACCTTGTCGGCGGTATAGAGGAAATGCCGCAGGTCGATGATCCCGGCATAGCAGGTGACGATATACCGGTCGGAAATGGGGGTCTGTCCAGGCTTGTATACTTTGATGTCACTGCGCCACGCGGCCAGGCGATCCGCCAGGGTCTTGGCCTCGCGCCAACCCTCTGTCTGCATGCTGGCACGGAGCGTCCGCACAAACGCATAGTCGCCGGGAGCGAATGCCGGGGCGGCATCGCCGTCGGCCCGAACCCCGGAGACGGAGCACAGCAGACCTCCCAGGACGCAATAGCCAAACAACCGCATCAACGGGCCCCTAACTGCACTTGCGTTCATTTCGTACACCTCCTGAAGTTTGGTGGTCGCCCTTAGTCATTCGGGTGACCCACAATACTACGCGCTTGGGGTAATGATATAGGCCGGAAATCTGGGGTGGGGAGTTCGCTCTCACGGAAGGCGTATAGCCCTGCTTGAACAGTAACATACCACGTCTAGCGGAAACGTACAACGACTGGCGGAAAGCAAAAGCTAGAGAACCCTTCGTCCGGGCTGGATTTCTTCCCCTCAGCCCTGTTCGGCCAGCTTCCGGATGGCGTCTGGCCGGGACATGACTTTGGCAAAACCATCTACATAACGTTCCATGAGTTCCATGGTGTTGGGGGGATAGACACTGCTCAGGTACGAGTGTTCGGCAATGAACCGGATTGTTTCCGGATAATCCTCGCCGCGGTAGCGGATGGGCTTGCCGTAGAAGCCACAACTCCAGGGACAGCCCTTGCCATAGCCCTGCATGTCCTGGAACACCGACTGGGCAGGGACCGGCACCCGCTGCCACTGGCCCATTGAGATACCCTCGGCAGCCAGCGCCTTCTGCACGGCGGCCTTGAAGACGGTCACCGGCAGGTCCAGGCCCAGCTCCTCGGGAACGAAGCGGACAATGTAGCTGAAGTAGACAGGCTCCCGGCCCGGCGGCGTGGTCGGCCCCTTGACCCCGGGAATCCCGGCCAACCGGGCCGTCAGGTACTGGGCGAATTCGATGCGCTTGGCGTTGTTCTCCGGCAGATGGCGAAGCTGGGAGCGGCAGAAGGCGTTGACGAATTCGTGTTGGCGGTACATCCAGCCCAAGCCGTAGGCGTTGTATTCGCGATCCTCGCCATGGACCAGGACCTCGCCGAACTGCCGCAGCATGTCGGCCACCCGGAACGCTTCGTCGTTGTTGGTCACGAAAAGACCGCCCTCCCCGCTGGAAAGATTCTTCGAGCGGTTCGTACTGAAGCCGCAGGTGTCCTCGATGGTCCCCACCTTGCGGCCGTTCACCGCCGCGCCGTGGGCCTGGCAGGCGTCGCCCACCACCAGGAGCTTGTGCTTCCGGGCCACCGCCATGATCCGGTCCAGATCGGCCGGCATGCCGTGGATATGCACGGGCAGGATGGCCTTGGTCCGGTCGCTGATCGCCGCCTCGATCTTGTCCGGGTCCAGGCAGAAGGAGACCGGATCGATATCGACGAAGACCGGGATCGCGTTGTGGTGCAGCACGGCGGCGGCGGTGGACCAATAGGTGAAGGCCGGCACGATCACCTCGTCGCCGGGACCGATGCCCAGGGAGGCGATCGCCATGTGCAGGGCCGAGGTCCCGCTGTTCGTCACCAGGCAGTGCTTGACCCCCAGGAATTCGGCGAACTCCCGTTGCAGGGCCACGGCATTGGGGGCCGAGGTCCCGTGCAGGATATTCGAGTCGAACACCGCCAGCACCGCGTCCCGATCCTCCTGGGTCAGCGGAGGCCAGGTCTTCACCATCCCGTTCGGGACCGTCCGCGGTCCGCCCAAGATCG
>QKCY01000008.1 GCA_003245525.1 Victivallales bacterium
GTCACCGGCGTTGGCGAGTCGCTGACCGAAGGCAAGAAGACCAAAGCGTCGAACGTGTACCGCAAGAACGCGCACTATGGGCCGAGCGCGGCGGTGGATGGGGACGAGGATACGCGCTGGGCGACGGACGGCGATGTGAAGCAGTGCTGGCTGGAGGTCGATCTGGGCAAGCCGGAGACCTTCGACCGCGCGGTGATCGAGGAGTGCGTGGAATACGGTGTCCGCGTCACGTCTTTCCAGTTGCAGGCGAGGGATGGCACGACCTGGCGGAGCTTCTTCCAGGGCGGGGCCATCGGCAGGAAGCTGGAGGGGACGTTCGCTCCGGTCACGGCCGACGCCGTCCGGCTGGTCATCGACGGCGATCACGGGCCGACGATCTACGAGTTCCAGCTCTTTGCGCCCAAGAGGAAGTGAGTGGCGAAGCCGACGACGACTCAGCCCAGTTCGCCAGCGAGGAAGGCGTCGATGATGCGGCGGGAAATGCTGCCGGGGCCGGGGATCTCGGGCAGGGCGTCGCGGGAGTACCAGTCGGCGGAGACGATCTCCTCGCCGTCGGGGCGGAGCTCGCCGCCTGCATAGTGGGCCACGAAACCGAGCATGATGGTGCTTGGATAGGGCCAGGTCTGGCTGCCGAAGTAGCGGATGCGGTCCACCTCGATGCCCACCTCCTCGCGGACTTCGCGGGCCACGGTCTGTTCGAGGGTTTCGCCCACTTCGACGAAGCCGGCAATGAGGCTGTGCATGTTGCCCCGGAAGCGGCGGTTGTGGGCCAGCAACAGTTGGTCTCCCCGGCAAATGCCGACGATGATCGCGGAATCGATGCGGGGAAAGGCGAGCTGGCCGCAGGCGGGACAGACCAGCGCCCGTTCGTCGGTCTTCATGGCGGTGGGGGTGCCGCAGGCACCGCAGAAGCGATGGGTGCGCCGCCAGTGGAGCAACTGGAAACCGCCGCCAGCCAGGCTGCGCAGATGCTCGTCCATGACCCCGTGGAGTGCCCGCAGGCCGACGAAGTCGAGTCCGGCGGGCGGCGGGGTGTCGGCATCGACCGCAATGGCCACGCAGGGGCGTCCGGCCAGGCGGCCCAGGGGGACGGCGGGGTGTTCGGCGAAATCCAGCGCGTCGAGCAGGCGGTCGGGCTGGGTGGGGTCCACCAGCAGGTTCTGCCCGTCGCGGAAGACGAACCGCACGGGCGGCTCGGTCGCGGAATCGGGCAGGGAATGGCAAGGCACGAAGTCGAGAGGACCAGTCATGCGGAAACTCCGGGGCCGACGGGGCTAGGCATCGAGCCGGGGCGACTCGATTCCGCGCCGACGCACCAGCGGGCGCACGAACACCACCTCGCTCTTCTGGCGCGAGACGCCATGGGCCAGGAGGGTATGGTCACGACAGGCAGCGGCCAGGTTCTGGATGAGGTGCAGGCGGTTGTCCGGCAGGCAGTCGCGGGCCTCGGCCTTGGCCATCTCGCGCACCGTCAGGTCCGGCTCCACCCAGAGCAGGCCCCAACCGTCGGCCAGCTCGGAGGGTTCGACCAACCCGGCGGGGACGGCGAGATAGAGGTAGTCGGCCACCTGCGCCTGGCGGATGCGCTCGAACTTGCTGCCGTGGTAGAGGGCGTGCTCCAGCTTGTCGATGGCCCGTTTGAGGCTGTGATAATGGGTGTTGGTGCTGTTCTCGTAGCGCCATTCGGCGAACTCCTCGAACAGCGAGTTGTTGTCCCGCAGGTGGGGCTCCTCCTGGCGGATCGTCTCCTGCACCTGGGCCAGTTCGGCCTTGTGGGCCTTGAGCTGGGGCAGGATCTCGGCGGAGCGGATGCAATCCGGCCAGCACTCGTCCCGTTCCGCATGGCACTGGACGATGAGGGTGCGGGTGGGCTGCATGATCCGCGGCGGCCCCTCGTTGTGCGGGTTGCGGGCGGGAGCGCTCCAGAAGGCGGCCACATCGGCCCGCAGCCGGGAGATGCGGGTGATCACGTCGGCCGCGATCCCGGTGGGCTGGTCAGCCGCTTCCAGCCAGCGCAACACCGCCCGCTGGATGGCCTGGCGGTGGTCGCGGCGTTGGGGGACTTCCTTCACGGACTTGACGGGACTGAAGTCCAAATCGAAGAACAACTGTTCCGGCATATCCGGCTCCTAGGTCGAACGGCCCGCACGGGGGCCTGACAAACGGGAATCGCTCAAATATACGAGTATACTACCCGGTGACAACCATCCGGCTCCATCACGAAGGAAGCAGGCAGTCATGGCCCTCCGTTTCTACAACTCGCTCGGCCGCAAAGTCCAGGAATTCACCCCCATCGAGGCTGGCAAGGTCGGCCTCTACACCTGCGGTCCGACCGTCTACAACTTCGCCCACGTCGGCAACTTCCGGGCGTACATGTTCGAGGATATCCTGCGCCGGACCCTCGAGCTCTGCGGCTACCAGGTCAACCACGTCATGAACCTGACCGACGTGGACGACAAGACGATCCGCGACTCCCAGGCGGCCCAACTGCCGCTGGACACCTTCACCCGGCAGTACAAGGACGCCTTCTTCGAGGACGTGGACGCCCTCCGCATCCGGCGCGCCCATGTCTACCCCGCCGCCACCGAGCACATCGGCGAGATGATCAAGCTCATCCGCAAGCTGTTCGACGCGGGAGTGGCCTACCAGGCCGAGGACGGCAGCGTCTATTTCTCCATCGCCAAATGGCCCGCCTACGGGCAGCTCATGAAGATCGACCGCGACCAGATGCGCGCCGGCGTGCGCATCAGCCACGACGAGTACGCCAAGGAATCGGTGGCGGACTTCGCCCTGTGGAAAGCCTGGAGCGAGGGCGACGGCGACGTGGCCTGGAACAGCCCCTGGGGCAAGGGCCGGCCCGGCTGGCACATCGAGTGTTCCGCCATGAGCGCCAGGTACCTGGGCCCGCAGTTCGACATCCACTGCGGCGGCATCGACAACATGTTCCCCCACCACGAGGACGAGATCGCCCAGAGCGAGGCCGCCAACGGCTGCCGCTTCGTCAACTACTGGCTGCACAATGCCCACCTCGTGGTCAACGGCGAGAAGATGTCCAAGAGCCTGGGCAACTTCTACACGCCCCGCGACCTCTTCGCGAAGGGCTATTCGGGCCGGGAGATCCGCTGGGTCCTCTTCGGCACCCATTACCGCCAGACCCTCGACTTCTCCCTCGCCGCCCTCGATGCCGCGCGGGCGTCCCTGCAACGCCTTGACGCCTTCCGCCAGCGCCTGGCCGAAGCGGCGAGTGCCCCCGAAGCCGGCACCGCCATCGCCGCCGAACGCGCCGCCAAGGCCACGGCCGACTTCCAGGCCGGGCTGGAGGACGATCTGAACATCTCCGCCGCCCTGGCCGCCCTTTTCGATCTGGTCCGCGACGGCAACCGTCTGCTGGACGAGGGCACGGTCGCCGGTCCGGCCGCCGCCGCGTTTGTCCAGGCGCTGGAAACCTGCGACCAGGTGCTCGACGTGCTGACCCCGGCTCCGGGCGAAGGCGTCCCCGCCGAAATCCAGGCCCTGGCCGACGCGCGCCAGGCCGCCCGCAAGGCCAAGGACTTCGCCCAGGCCGACGCCATCCGCGACCAGCTCGCCGCCGCCGGTTGGACCGTCGAGGATACGCCCAAGGGCCCGCGCGTGAAGCGCCTCTAGGCCCCCAACCCCGGACCGCGCGTGACCGCCGACCCGCATCGCCGAGTCTTTACTCTCAAGAACAAGCGGACCATGCCCGTGTGGCTGGCCGCCCCCCTCGCCTATCTGCTCAAGGGCTGGGCTGCCACCCTGCGGGTGAAGGTGGCGGACCCCGAGGGGTTCTACGACGTGGCCCGCTTTCCGGCCATCTACGCGGTCTGGCACAACCGGATTCCCCTGCTCGGCAATCTGATGAAGCGGGACATGCACGACCGCCTGGCCGTTCTGATCAGCGCCTCGCGGGACGGCAACTACGGGTCCGCCGTAGTCCGCCATATGGGACTGCGCCCAGTGCGCGGGTCCTCCAGCAAAGGCGGCATGAAGGCCCTGCGCGACCTGTTGCGGGAGCTGGCCGACGGGAATGCCATTGTCGTGCCGCTCGACGGCCCCCGCGGCCCGCGCTACGAGGTCCAGCCCGGCCTGGTGCTCCTGGCCCGGAAAAGCGGGGTTCCCATTGTTCCTGTCTGCCTCAACGCCGCCGACCGCTGGCAACTGCGCAGCTGGGACCAGACCCAGCTTCCCAAACCCTTCTCCCAGGTGGAACTGCGCTTCGGCCAGGCCATCCGCTTCGCCGCCGACGAGGATGTGGAACTATCCGCCGCCTGCCGCCGGATCCGCATGGGCATGCTCGAAGCCACCCGCGACCGCCGCCGCTGACTTCCCTCTGCTTCGCTGGCTCGGTACTATTGGTGGCAAGTCGGACGACCGTCTGTCGAGCGGGGAGGTTCTCGCGTTTGGCGACACTTACGTCGCAGGCCCTGGAATACTGCTGATACAAGCAGTATAATTCATGTTGTATGGGAGCAGCCTACCAGACAACCCGACCGTTGACTCACGTCCAGCAGCACATCCTCGACTATGTGCGGCAAAGGATACACGAAACTGGGATGCCACCAACGCATGACGAGATACGTCAAGCCTTCGGGCTGCAAAGTGCGTATGGTGTGCGACAACACCTGCAACTGATCGA
>QKCY01000278.1 GCA_003245525.1 Victivallales bacterium
TGGGACGACACGGTCTGGCCGGAGGCCGTCTGCGCGATGGAGACGAGCCGGTCCAGGTTGTCGTGGCTCCTCGTGGTGGTCATGGTGTCCGCCGTACCGTTGTTTGCGGTCAATGTATCGACCAGAGCCGAGTTGGCCAAATAGGCGTAGGTGAAGGTGTTGCTGCCGTCGCCGGCCGTGGACAGGCGGGAGGCGCTGTCGTAGGTGTAGGAGGTGGTGCCGGTGCTGCCGGTGCCCCAGCCGTGGCAGGTGGTGCCGGAGCGGCGGCCGAAGGTGTCGTAGTCGTGGTCGAGGGTGGTGCCGGCAAGGGGGCCACCGGGCACAGGGGACGGGCGTTTTCTGGCAAGTCAAGGCAAAAACGACGAGGCACCTTCGGAGGATCTCAGTGGCAGTCGGTTGGGGCACAATCCGACCGGTTATTGCGGTCTTCGGGCACAGGGGACGGGCTTCTTCTGGCAAGTCAAGGCAAAAACGACGAGGCACCTTCGGAGGATCTCAGTGGCAGTTGGTTGCGCCACAATCTGGCCGGCTACTGTGGCCTTCGTGCGAAATCAGCCCTGCGTGGTATCTTGTTGAGCCTGTATTCGGGTGTGCATCCGTCCGTCGTCACGAGTCCTGCGGGGCCTTCCCTGCGGGGGCTGGCTAGTGGAAAGGAATGAAGAGGAGAACAATGGCTAGGAAACTGAAGACGTTCCGTGGTGCCGCCTCTGCTGTCGTGGTGGGTGTGTTGTTCGTCGCTGTCGGGCAGTCCCTGCCTGCCGCGCCGCCTGCCAGTACCCCGCAATGGGCCTTCGACCGGCCCGAGTTGTCGGTGCTGCACGAGAGCAAGCACAAGGTGTTCGCGCACTACTTCTCGCCTTTCCCGGTCTCCATCGACAACAAGGACCCGGAGAAGGACTACTACGAATGGGGCTACCTTTCCGTCGGCGGGGAGGGGGGCAAGCATCGCAGCTATGGCGGCTACCTGCGCCAGCGGCCCTTGCCGCGTCCGCCTCGCCCGGAGGAGGACTGGCGGCTGCTGGACATGATGCACGAGGTTGAACTGGCCTCCCAGGCCGGGCTCGACGGGTTCTGCTTCGACATCCTGGCAGTCGGCGAGAAGAGCGTACACTGGCAGCGCTTGAAGCTGCTTCTCGAAGCGGCGAAGCGGGTCGATCCCGAGTTCCGCATCATGCTGATGCCCGACATGATGGCCCAGTTCCGGGGCAGGCCGGATACGCTCGTGCCGGCGATTCTCGCCATCGCGGATGATCCGTCGCTCTACCGGCTGGATGACGGTCGGTTGGTCATCTCTCCCTTCAACTCCCAGATGCAGAAGCCGGAATGGTGGCAGGAGCAGTTCGACGCCTTGGCGGAGAAGGGGGTGAAGGTCGCCTTCGTGCCCGTGTTCCAGGCGTGGTGGAAGTATGCGGACGCCTATGCTCCGGTCTCGTACGGCTTCTCCGACTGGGGGGCGGGGACGGCGGAAGAGCTCCAGTTCCCTCCGCGTTCCGAGTCCCCCAAGCTGGCCCATGAACGCGACAAGGTCTGGCTGGCCCCCGTGCGCCCCCAGGATTTCCGGCCCAAGAGCCGGATGGCCTTCGAGGCCCACAACACTGCGCTCTTCCGGCGCATGTGGGACGTTGCCATAGAGGGGCAGGCCGACTGGGTGCAGCTCATCACCTGGAACGACTACTCGGAGGCCAGCGAGATCGCCCCTTCGACCTGCACCCAGTACATGTTCTACGATCTCACTGCCTACTACACCACTTGGTTCAAGCTCGGCCAGCCGCCCGAGATCAAGCGCGACGCTCTGTACTACAGCTACCGGGTGCAGCGGACGGATGCCACGCCGGACCCGGAGAAACAGAGCAAACCCGTTGGCGTCCGCGGCAAGCAGGCCTACAACGAGATCGAGCTGCTCGCCCTGTTGACCGCTCCCGGCACGCTGGAGATCGTCATCGGCGACACCGTGGCGCGGCAGGAGGTGGAGGCCGGCTTGCAGACGCTGCGGGTGCCGCTGCAGTCCGGCACGCCCGTGTTCCGTCTCCTGCGGGACGGGAAGCCGGTCATGGAAGTGACCGGCAAATGGGGCATCGACGCATCCGACAACGTGGTCTACCAGAACCTGCTCTACCACGCGGGCGGCGGGACGCAGGACGCAATTGCCGCCGGTTCCCGCTAGAAAGGCCAACGCATGGCAAACACCCCCGTCCGCAGTTTCATGCTCCCCATCGAGCCCAAGGACATTCCCGGGCTGGTCTCGTTCTGGAACTTCAGCGAAACCGGCGACCGGTTCCCGGCGCAGCAGGGCGAGAGCTATTGCCTGCGCTCGCGTTCGGGTGAGCTGACCGTGGCCGAAGAGGCAGGCGCTGCCTTTGGCGGCCGGGCGCTTCAGCTTGAGGAGGGGCAATGGCTGTCGATTCCGCGGGCCGAATGCCCGAAGCTGGACTTCCACGGGGAGCAACGCTTCTCCCTGGTGGCCTGGATTCGGCGGGGAAAGACGCGCGCGCCCCAGTGCGAGTTCGTCGCCGGCCAGTGGAACGAGACCAACCGGGCCCGCCAGTACGGCCTCTTCCTCAACATCGTCGTGTGGCAGGCACCGAACCGGGTCTTCGGCCATCTTTCGACCGTGGGCGGCCCGACCCCGGGCTACAAGTACTGCATGGACGGCTGCATGGGAGCCACCGAGGTACCGTGGAACGAATGGTGTACCGTCGGGATGAGCTTCGACGGCAGTCTCGGCTATGCCTGGTTCAACGGGTTGCTGGATGCCCATCCGACCCTGAACCCCTACTCGATCTCCGGCGGGTTGCGCGATGGGGGGCCGACTGGGTCGGATTTCACGGTTGGTGCCGTCGATCGCTCCGGGACCATCGGGAACTTCTTCTGCGGCGCTCTCGCCGGGCTCGCCGTCTACGACCGGGCTCTGACTCCAGCCGAGATGTACGCCCTCTGTCACGCTGGGCACTAAGGGATCACAATTGGGAGGACGAGCGTATGCGCCGACGCATGGTTGCCGTGATGGTTGCCCTCGTGGCTTTCGGGAGTGGTGCGGCGGAGCCTGCAGCCGGTTCGCGCAACCTCTACTTCAACTCCAGCTTCGAGCTGGGTGACGCCGGGTTCGGCTGCAACAAGCACCTGCGCCCCGACACCAACCCGGACCTGCGCTACGAGAAGCCGTACATCGACACCACCACGGCGGTCAGCGGCAAGCAGTCTGTCTGCATCCCCAACCGGTTCGTGGAGGAGACCATGTTCTACGGCCGGGAGGTGAAGTGGGAGTTGGGCAAGGAATACACCTTCTCCGCCTGGATGAAGAGTTCGGTGGCGAAGCACCCGGTCCACGTCTGGCTCTGTACCAAGACCTGGGGCGGAGCCCACGGCAGCTTCGTCGTCGGTACCGAATGGCAACGCTACAGCTTCACCTTCACGGCCCCGACCGACCGTAGGACCGAGTACTGCCACATGTCGGTTTGGTTTGGCCAGAAAAGCCAAACGAACGCGGTCCCGGCGGACCTATGGCTGGACGACCTGCAACTCACCCTTGGCAGCGAAGCCGTTCCCTACGCCCCCGCAAACCAGATCGAGGTCTCCGCGAATGCTCCCAAGATCACCTATCTGGATGAAGGGGTGGCTGCCGTGAACGTGGAATGTGTCGCCATCAACAACGGCGACCGGCCATTCTCGGGGGTCCTGACCCTGTCCGTCACCAACGACTACACCGACGAGGAGGTGGCGGCCCCCACTCTCGAGGTCAATCTGCCGCCCCATGAGAAGCGGACCCTGACCTGCCCATTGCGCGTGGCCAGGTACGGCTCCTACCGGGTCGTGCCGCGTTTGCCCGAGGGGGTGGACTTCGGGGGCAATCCTGGGTACTTCGCCGTGATCGGCCACTACGAGCGCAAACCATTGGATCTGGATCGCGACTTCTGCGTGGGGATCAACCTCGGTAGCGGCGGGGGCAGCGATGCCCGGATCCGTTCCGGTATCCAGACCATGGGAGGCGAGGAGCGGGATGAGTATGTGAAGCTCCTGGCCCAAATGGGCTGTCGCATCGTCCGCGACCATGACACCGGCGGCAAGGCCTACGCCTGGACCGTGGTGGAGCCCGAGGAAGGGCATTTCGACTTCCGATGGGCGGACCGCGCCACCGATCTCTATCTGAAGTACGGCATCCAGCCACTGCCCGTCCTCCAAGGGGCTTTCACGCTCAAGCAGGGCAGCAACAACCATCCGCTCGGATGGTTTGGGGAGAAGGGGGAGACGGTCCCCAAGTATCTCGCGGCAAACCATATCGGAACCAAGGCGAAGGGGCTGGTCGTGCTGGGGCCGGACGAACTCTGGCGTCGCTACGTGCGGACCGTGGCCGAACGCTACCGTGGCCGCATCACCCATTACGAGATCTTCAACGAGCCCAATCTCTACCTCTCGCCCGAGAACTACGCGAAGTACCTGAAGTCCGCCAGCGAGGAGCTGCGGGCCGCCGATCCCGGGTGCAAGGTCGTTGGGTTCTGCTCCACGGGAGACCTGGCCGGCGAGGGCAAGAGCGCCGAATATCTGAAACCGTGCTTCGACCGGGGCGGGCTGGACGCTGCGGACATCGTCTCGTTCCATCCCTACGATTCGCGCCAGTTGTCCTCCAAGCGCCCCGCGGACACG
>QKCY01000187.1 GCA_003245525.1 Victivallales bacterium
CCATTCCGGGAAACGAGTTGGAGTCAAGCCTCGCCGCCGCCGCGCAAGGCAACGTGGGGCCGCTCCTGGCCCAAGCCGCCGCCACCGTGTTCGTCGCGCAGACCACGGCCTTCGACGGAGGCACGGCCGTATGCCGACTTCCCGGCACGGGGCAACAGGAACACACCATTGTCCTGACCACCTGCACGAGGAGCGGCCTGGAGCATGACGACAAGGCCAGTGTGGAAGTGGCGATCACGGGACGCGATGGAAAGCGAAACTGGCATTCGGAGCTCGATGTGAAGCCGAACGAATGGCCAGAACGCGAGATATGGCAAGTCATCCGTGCCGACTCACTCGATCCCGGCCGGGCCGAGGGCCAGCGGAGCTTCCTGCTCCTCCTCCATGTCGCGGAGCCGTCCTGTGTGGGTGTTGCCTCCTAAGGTCCAGGACAAGCGCTAGGTTCCGGCCAGCGGTTCGGCCCCATGGGTCGGTCTGCCCCGGTGCCGTTTGCAGCATTGCTGCTGGCGCAGGCAGGTGGCGCAGCGTTCGTCGCTGCACATTTGGCAGACGACGCAATCGGGACAGGGATGCTTCTTGGGGCTTCCGGTCTCGGCTTCGGGGATGTAGAAAAGCCCCTTGCCGTCGGGGGCGCGGACAAATGGCATGGTCAAACTCGCCGCAGGTGGTTGGTCATCATGTCGGCACTGACCAGCCAGACGGCCCTGCGGTTCCCGTCGGCCATATGTCCTTCTCATCGGACCATGACGGGGTGCTTGCACAAGGGGACCAGAGTTCTGGCTTGTCTATCCCATCCATGCGTCCAAATACTGATCTGCCGAGGAAACCACCGCCATGTTCCGTGCCCTCCTTCTTTCCCTCGTTCTCGCCCTCGGCCTGGTGGCCGACGAACCGCGCTGGTTCCGGGGCAACACCCATTGCCATTCCTTCTGGAGCGACGGCGACCAGTTCCCCGAGTTGGTGGCGCTGTGGTACAAGGAACACGGCTACGACTTTCTGGCGATGAGCGACCACAATGTGCTGATGGAGGGCGAACGCTGGGTCCCCATGGTCAGCAAGCGCCGGACCATCGATCCCAAGCTGCTGGACGACTGCCGCCAGGCCTACGGCGACGACTGGGTGGCCCTCCGCGGCGAGGACGACAAGCAGGAGGTCCAGCTCAAGACCTATGCCGAGATCTCGGGACGGCTCAACGAAACCGACCGGTTCCTGATGATCCAGGGCGAGGAGATCACCGGCCACTGTCAGTCCGTGCAAGTGCATGTGAACGCGATCAACCTGGAGAAGCTCATCCGGCCCCAGCCGGGCGACACCGTGCTCGAATGCCTCTTCGGCGACCTGCGCGACGTGCGCGCCCACCAGGACGAGGTGAAGCATCCCGTGATCGCCCATGTGAACCATCCGAACTGGAAGTGGTGGGATGTCCGGGACGGGGACTTGGCCGCTTGCGGGGCCACCCACTTCGAGTTGTGCAACAACACGGCGGGATCGAACAACATGGGGAATGGCGACCTCCCCTCCTCCGACCGGGTGTGGGACATCGCCAACACGATCCGCCTGGCCGACATGCACCGTCCCCCGATCTTCGGCGTGGGTACCGACGACGCCCACAACTACCATGTCTTCGAGCCCGGCCGCGCCAATCCGGGCCGCGCCTGGATCATGGTCCGGGCCGAAACCCTGGAGACCAACGCGATCATGACCGCGATCCGCGATGGCCAGTTCTACGTCTCCACCGGCGTGCGCCTCGCCGACGTGCGCTTCGCCGACGGCACCCTCGACGTGAGCATCCTCCCCGACGAGGGAGCCACCTATACCATCGAGTTCATCGGCACCCCGCGCACCTACGACCGCACGGTCACCCAAATCGAGGTTGCGGACAGCAAGGGCGTCGTCCGTCCGCCCATGAAGTGCTACAGTGCCGAGGTCGGCCAAGTCTTCCAGCGGAGCGAGGGCACCCAGGCCAGCTACCGTCTCACCGGAGAGGAGCTGTTCGTCCGCGCCCGGATCACCTCCAGCCGCAGGATGCCCGACCCGGCCGCCAATCAGGTCCAGGAAGAACGCGCCTGGACCCAGCCGGTAGGTTGGCAGACCTATCTCGACACTCTCAAGCCCAAGCTGGCGGACCCCAAGAAGTAGACCCCATGAAACCGATTCACCATCTCGCCCTGGCCGTTCTCTCCCTGGCCTCGGCCGGTTGCCACAGTCTGCATAGCGAGGATGCCCCCGTGCCCGATGTAGCCGTAATGACCTTCAATGTCCGCTGCGGTACCGCCAAGGATGGCGACAACGACTGGAGCCACCGGCGGGAGCTGTTCTGCGCCACGGTCCAGCAGCATCTCCCGGACGTGCTCGGGGTCCAGGAAGCCTACCGTTTCCAACTCGACGACATCCGGCAGGCCCTGCCGGGCTACGGCGAAGTCGGCGAAGGCCGCGATGGCGGCGTCAAGGGGGAATACTCCGCGATCCTCTACCGGACGGAGCGGTTCGCGGTGGTGGATTCGGGTACCTTCTGGCTGTCGGATACGCCGGAGGTGCCTTCCCAGACCTGGGGCAACGCCTGCGTGCGCATCTGTACCTGGGCACGGCTCCGGGACCGCCAGACCGACCGGGCCTTCTACCTCTACAACACCCATCTCGACCACAGATCCCAACCCTCCCGCGAGAAGAGCGTCCGCCTCATCGCCGCCCGCGTCGCCGAGCGCGCCACGACCGAGCCCTTCGTGATCACCGGCGACTTCAATATCGGCGAGGACAACCCCGCCCTCCTCTATCTGCTGGGCAAAGGCCCGGATGTCGGCCCGTTCCAGACCGTGGATTCCTTCCGCGTCCTACACCCCGACGCCCAGGCGGTCGGCACCTTCCATGGCTTCAAGGGCGGCACGAACGGGACCAAGATCGACTACATCCTGGTACCGCCCGCCACGGAGGTGCTGGCCGCCGAGATCCTCCACGACCACCGCGACGGACACTACCCGTCGGACCATTTCCCGGTGACCGCCACCATTCGGCTCAGGTAGCGGGCGACGGCTCGTATCCAGCGAAGGCATCGCGCCGCCACCAACCACACAGACGTCGCGCTCGGTCCGCTATACGAGCCGGGCTCCGGTCAAGCCACTTTGCCCCTGTATCCGCCGCCTGCGAAAGAGCCGCTTTCCCCAGTTTGCGGGCGGAAAAGTCCGACCATCGCGGGGAACGATTGTCCGCCCGCCCGGTCACACAGGCTTGACAAGATTTGGATAGGCATATACTTTCCTACAAGAATCCAGGAGATCTGTCTTGATGGGACATTGACGAGTCCCCAAGGCAGAAAGGGACCCCCGCCCCGCCCCCCCCGAGATCGCCAGTTTCCTCAACTCTACCCAACTGCGGTTCATTGAGATGCAAGGAGTTCCGACCGTGATGAAAAAGCTGCTCCTACTTGTCGTTCCCGTACTGCTGACGGGCTGTGCGACCAAGGTCGCGTTCACTCCCAACTACATCGACGAATACGTGCTCGACGGAGATGCCATCAAGGATCTCCAGTTCTACACGTCCGACAAGATCGTCCTGACCCGCGCCGTCGTCAGCGAGGTCACGGGCAAGGAAGATCATCATCTCAAGCGCATTCGCGACCGCTACGTCGAGGTGGTGACCATCCGCAAGGACACCCCCGGCAAGGTCACCGCGATTGGCGACGACTCCCTCACGGTCTGCTTCCAGGACGGCGGCGAACTGACGTTCTCCATCCAGAACCTCAAGAAGCCCTACAAGGAACACACCAATACCGACCTGAGCAGTTTCCGCCTCTACCGCCTGGACAGCAACGGCAAGCTGAAGCCCGGCGATAGCACCTACTACGAGTATGGTCCGTACGTCTACCAGTTCGACGGCAAGGAGTTCACCTCCTTCGACCACAAGAACGTCTACCTCAAGGTCGATCGCGACAGCGTCGAGCGCCTCTGCAAGAAGCGCATGACCGCTCCCGGTTGCAGCTTCGCCCAGAACTAGGTCCATGGGGCCAGTTTTCGGATCGTAGTTCCACCCCCTCGCCGTTCGCGGCGAGGGGGTTTTCGTTTCTGCCCCCCATCCCCCTTCCGGGAGGACTCCGATGCAACGACGGCTTCTGGCAGCAATAGCCGTGGGACTGGGTGCCTGGAGGCTGGCATGGGCGGTCCCGCCGGTGCCGGAGGTGGCGGCTTTCCATTCCGTGATCCAGAATGGCGGCTTCGAGGAAGGCGGCGAGCGGCCGACGTTCTGGAGCCGCCATCCCGACCAGCCGGAGAACCGCAACGCCCAGATGCGCGACACCACCGTCTGCCACTCGGGCAAGGCGTCGGGCAAACTGGTTTGGCTGGACCCCATCGCGGGTTCCAACAAGGCCTGGCTGCAATGGATGAAATACGGCCTGCCGGTGGAAGGCGGCAGCACCTTGCTGGTCTCCGGCTATGTCCGCACGGCGGCGGGCGTGCCGGGCTCGCGGGTTGGTATCCACCTCTACGACGACACCGGCGCGCATCTGGGTTTCTGGGTGGCTTCGGAGCTGGGACCGACCCCCGACTGGCAGTCCTTCGAGTACGAACTGCCCCTGCCAGAGAACGCGGCGAAGATGGGACTGGCCCTCTATTCCCGTCAAGGCGGGGCCACCTGGTACGACGAC
>QKCY01000327.1 GCA_003245525.1 Victivallales bacterium
AGTTCCTGTTGCATGGTGGAAACCAGCGTGCCCCCGCCAGGCAGTTCGGCCTCGATAAAGGCCCCATACACCCGGACCAGCGTGACCAATACTCCCAGACTCACGGCCCGGGATTGGAGCAGGATGCCGCGCCAGTCCTTGCCGGGCAAGGGCCGTTGCCAGCCGAGAACCGCCATGCCGATGCCGATCCCGATCAGCAGAGGCAGATAGCGGTTGCTTGCGCCCAAGGCAGGCACCGCAATCCGTAGAGCTGCGTACACCGCGATGCCAATCACCAAGGGCGACAGCAGAGAGAGAAAACGCCATACCCGGAACCGCTCGCGCCCGCCGTCGTCGTGCGGCACCGAGCGCAGCAGAAACCAATAGCCCGCCCCCCAGGCGACAAGGGTCAGGGGGAATTGCGCCAGCGCCATCTGCCAGATGTCGAGGCCAGTGATCGCCAGGGCCAGCAGGATGCCGGGATAGAGCGGCCACCAGTATTCCCACACGTGCCGGAACCAGTAGTTCACCGCCGTGCGGTGCTCGGCGTCCAAGGCATTCTCCGGATCGCAGTCGCCCACCATGGGGGCGGAGAAGAGTGCGCCGCCCGGCATGGGGAGCGTCCCGATCAGGGCGGGCAGCACGGCCACGGCCCAACGCTTGGCCAGGCCCCGGCGGACGGTTTCGGCCAGTTCGCGCATGGTCCCGGCCTTGGCCATCTGGGAGCTGAGCCAGATCACCAGGACGGTCACGGCCAGCAGGGAGCAGTGGGATTCGGAGCGGACCAGATCCCAACCGATGCGGCCCGCCGCCAGAGGGGCGTGTCCCGACCACAGGGCCAGCACGACAGTGCCGATCACCAGCGACGGTCCCAGCTTCCGCAGGCGCAGGTTCACGACGAGAATCAGGGCCAGGGAACCCAGCACTTTCACGATGGCGGGGGCCTGCATGATGCCATGCCAGAGCGCCGTCATCGGGCGAGTGCCTGCGTCGGAGAGATCGGTTGGACCATTGGTGCTTCCTGAACAATGGGAGGGAATCCATACCATACTGCCAGCTTGGCAAGTCTCCCACGGGTGGAGTTCGCCCGGAGGAACGCTATGTTGCTTGACTCGTTTGATTGAGCCGGTGCGGTGGTTCGCGCCGGACGCATGGAGACCCCCAATATGTCGACCTCTCCCACGTACGATCCCGCGACGATCGAACCCAAATGGCAGGAGTACTGGCTGACGAACAAATCGTTCGCAGCCGTCGACCTTGATGGTTCGCGCGAGAAGCTCTACGTGCTGGACATGTTCCCCTATCCGAGTGGCGCGGGGCTCCACGTGGGCCATCCCGAGGGCTACACCGCCACCGACATCTTCTGCCGCTACAAGCGCATGAAGGGCTACAACGTCCTGCACACCATGGGCTGGGACGCCTTTGGCCTGCCCGCCGAGCAGTACGCGATGCAGACCAACACGCATCCCTCGGTCACCACCCAGAAGAACGTCGACAACTTCCGCCGCCAGATCCGGGCCTTCGGTTTCAGCTACGACTGGGACCGCGAGATCAACACCACCGATCCGGGCTACTACAAGTGGACCCAATGGATCTTCTGCCAGCTCTACAAGAAGGGGCTGGCCTACATCGACGAAGTGGCGGTGAACTGGTGCCCCGCCCTGGGCACGGTGCTGGCCAACGAGGAAGTCATCAACGGTCGCAGCGAGCGCGGCGACCATCCGGTCATCCGCAAGCCGATGAAGCAGTGGATGCTGAAGATCACCGCCTACGCCGAGCGCCTGCTGGCGGATATCGACACGGTGGACTGGCCCGAGGGCATCAAGGAGCAGCAGCGCAACTGGATCGGCAAGTCGATCGGTGGCGAAGTGGACTTCGCCGTCGCCGGACGCAGCGAGACGATCCGGGTCTACACCACCCGTCCCGACACCCTGTTCGGGGCCACCTACATGGTGCTGTCGCCCGAGCATGAGCTGGTCGCCACGATCACCACCCCCGAGCAGCGCGCCGCCGTGGTCGCCTACCAGGAGGCCGCCGCCAAGAAGAGCGATCTGGACCGCGCCGAGGCCAAGGACAAGACCGGTGTCTTCACCGGCGCCTACGCCATCAACCCGGTCAACGGCCAGCAGATTCCCATCTGGATCTCCGACTACGTGCTGATCAGCTACGGCACCGGCGCGATCATGGCCGTGCCCGCGCACGACACCCGCGACTTCGCCTTCGCGCAGACCTTCGGCCTGCCCATCATCTGCATCATGGAACCCGATGCCAAGGCCGCCGAGGCCGAGGGCGTGGCGGTGGCCGATGTGCTGGCGGGCAAGGCCTGCTGGCCGGGCGACGGCGCGATGATCAACTCCGCCAACGCCGAGGTCAGCCTGAACGGCCTGCCCAAGGCCCAGGCCATCGACACCATCGTCGCCTGGCTGGAGAAGCAGGGGATCGGCACCAAGGCCGTGAACTACAAGCTGCGCGACTGGCTGTTCAGCCGTCAGCGCTACTGGGGCGAACCCTTCCCCGTGGCCCATATGGAGGATGGCTCCATCAAGCTGCTGGACGAGGAACTCCCCGTCCTGCTGCCCGAGATGGAGGAGTTCGCCCCCTCCGGCACCGGCGAGTCCCCCCTGGCGAATGCCAAGGACTGGCTGGACTACACCGATCCGGCGACCGGCATGAAGGGCCGCCGCGAGACCAACACCATGCCGCAGTGGGCCGGTTCCTGCTGGTACTACCTGCGCTACATCGACCCCAAGAACACGGAAGCCGGTTGGGAGTCCGCCAAGGAAAAGTACTGGATGCCGGTGGACCTGTACGTGGGCGGGGCCGAGCACGCCGTGCTGCACCTGCTCTATGCCCGCTTCTGGCACAAGGTGCTGTTCGACTGCGGCTGCGTCTCCACCAAGGAGCCCTTCCAGCGCCTGGTCAACCAGGGCATGATCCTGGGCCTGTCCTACAAGGATGCCCGCGGTGCCCTGGTCCCCAACGACCTGGTCGAGGAGCGCGACGGCAACTTCGTCCACAAGGACACGGGCGAGACGCTGACCGAGTTCCCGGCCAAGATGTCCAAGTCCCTGCGCAATGTGGTCAATCCGGACGAGATCGTCGCCCGCTACGGGGCCGACGCCTTCCGGCTGTACGAGATGTTCATGGGACCGCTCACCGCCATGAAGCCCTGGCAGACCAAGGGCGTGGACGGCGTCTACCGCTTCCTGCACAAGGCGTGGCGGATGATCGTCGGGCAGGACGGCGAGCTGTCGCCGGAGATCTCCGACGCGCCCATGACCGCCGAGCAGGAGCGCCTGCTCCACCAGACGATCCAGAAGGTGGACGAGGACACGAACAACCTGAGCTTCAACACCGCCATCAGCCAGATGATGATCTTCGTCAACGAGTTCAGCAAGGCTTCCCAGCGCAACCGCGCCGCCATCGAGGCCTTTGTCCAACTCCTGGCCCCCTACGCCCCGCACATGGGCGAGGAACTCTGGCAACTGCTTGGCCATGGCACCAGCCTGACCCACGAGCCCTACCCGGTCTACGACGCAGCCAAGACCAAGGCGAGCGAAGTGGAGATCGTCGTGCAGGTGTTGGGCAAGCCCAAAGCCCGCCTGATGATGCCCGCCGACGCCGGTACTGCAGCCATGGAAGCCATCGCCCTGGCCGACGACAAGGTCCAGGCCGCGCTGGCCGGCAAGAGCGTGGTGAAGGTGATCACCGTGCCGGGACGGCTGGTGAACATCGTGGCGAAGTAGTAAGGCCCTGGACGCTAGCCAAGGACCCAAAGGACCGGCTATCCCTGGTCGTCCTTTGGGTCCTTTTCGTCCCTTTGGTCTTTTCCCCCTACAACACCTTCCGCATCGCCAGATCGCAACGCGGCGAGAGGTGCTCGCAGGAGCAGGCCACGAAGCCGTAGCGTTCGTACATCCGGCGCGCGGCTTCGAGCTTCGCGTTCGTCTCCAGCACCATCTCGGCAAAGCCCAAATGACGGGCGGCCTCCAAGGCGGCTTCGAGCAGGAGCCGCCCTACCCCGAGGCCCTGGAATTCGGGCAGCAGATACATCTTGCGCAACTCGCAGGTGGTATCGTCCACGCGGAAGACCCCCACACTGCCCACGATCCGGCCCTGGTCCTCGATCACCTCGAACCAGCCCCCCGCATGTGTGTAGCTGGCCACCGGATCGGCAATATCGGCGTCAGTCTGCGCATCCATCGCCAGGCCGAATCCGGCCAGCACCGAGGCCACCAAGGCCTGGATGCCGGGACCGTCGGCACCCGTGACCGGCCGCAGGCGGGTCCAGTGCTGGAGTTCCAACCCATTGCCCTCCGGATCGGCGGCATAGACGAAGGTGATCAGTCCCACCCCCGGAATCGCCCGGCGCACCACCTCGCCGATGGCCGTGCCGCCATGGGTCACCACCAGTTCCAGCGCCCGAGGAACGTCGTCCACCTCGAAACCCAGATGGCCGAGCCCCTCGCGGTTTGCCGCCAGAGGGGAGGATTTGGGCAGGTTCTCGGTGTACTGGAAGACTTCGAGAGTCGGTCCCTGCGGCCCCGTTCCCGGCAGGCGCAGATGCACGCCGGAAATGCCCGCATCAGGTACCCCCGTGCCCCGCGCCAACCAATCGCCGGACAACTCGCGCTCGGGCAGAACGGGGATGCA
>QKCY01000466.1 GCA_003245525.1 Victivallales bacterium
GGGCCATGAAGCGCAGCGGGATTTCGCGGTGGTTCATGAAGTAGGAGTAGCTGCGGCTGATCTGGCAGCCGCCCCCGGCCATCTTGCTGGGGTGCAGGTAGGTGAACCCCTCGTGGATATCGAGAATGTCGAGCGTGTCCTGGTTGTCCGAGCGGTTGATCCGGGCGAAGTACTGGTCCATCTGCAAATCGAGCCGCCCGGAACCGCCTGCGCAGTTCTCGAAGAACACGCCGGGGAACTCCCGACGAAGCCGTTCGAGCAGCTCATAGAAGTTGAGCATGTACTGGGTCCGCATCGACCGGCGATCCGCCACCTGCGGGAAGACCATGTACCGGTTCAGGTCCATTTTGAGGTACGTGATGTCGTTCTCCGCCAGCAGGCCATGCAGGACCCCGTGAACATGCTCCAGCACGTCGCGCCGGGCGAAGTTCAGCAGGGAGTAGGCCAGGTCGTCGATGAGCCACTCCGGGTGTTCCTGGTAGACCTTGCTGGTGGCGTCGACCCGCTCGAACTCGACCCAGAGGCCGAACTCCATCCCGTGTTCCTTGACCGTGTCGATGATCTTCCGGAAGCCGCCGGGGAACTTGTCCGGGTCGATGACCCAGTCGCCCATGTTCTGCTGCCAGCCTGCATCGATGATGAACATCTCGATGCCCACGGTTGCCGCCTGCGGGATCAGCGCCAGGACGTTCTCCTCGGTCACCTGCTCCCGACGGATGCTCGAATAGGTGTTGTAGATGGCGGGCATGACCTTCCCGCGCATGTTCTCCGGATACAAATGGGCCTGCTGGTACCGGTGGATGTTGCGGCTCATCTCCCCGAAACCGCCCTCGGTGTAGCCGCCGATGAACTCGGGGGTCGAGAAGGTCTCGCCCGGTTGCAGGACCAACTCGAAGTCGAAGTTGTTCAGTCCGCCCGCGACCCGGAATTCCCGATACGGATCGAGTTCGGCGATGAACTTCCAGTTGCCGCTCCACAGCAACGTGCCGAAGCGAACCGCGCCAGCGTCCTCGGTGGCGTTCCCTTCGTCGATGGCGAAGAACGGCGCGTGCTGGTGCCCGCTGATCCCGGTCCGGCTCTCGAACACCCGTTCCCCAGGCTGGACAGTCTCGCGGTTGACGATGTACTCCCGCCCCCAGTCGCCGGTGAGCCGGGTCAGCCGGTAGTTCCGGGCGCGCGGCAGGCTCCATGAGGCCGAAAAGAGAGTCTCGAACACGATCTCTTCGGTCCCGGTGTTCCCCACCTCAACCCAGCGATGGATCAGATCGAGTTCCGGCGACAGGCGATAGTGCAGTGTCACGGCCAGACTGCCGCTGCCGTCGACCAGGCGGACGGCCAGGTGCTCGGCGGAATCCTGATGGTACGAGTCGTACCGCAGGCGCAGCCCCTCCAGGCGATGGGGCCGGCGAACCTTCAGGCAGGGCTCGTAGATGAACCCCCGCGTATCGCCCGGCACGTGGGCGGCAAGCTCATAGCGGCTGTGTCTTCCCCAACCGTTGAAGTGCGTGCCCCGGCTGAACATGATCTCCCCGACATCGGGCAGTTCGTCGGCCTCCTCCAGCCTCGCTCCCCAATGGAGATTCACCGGCAGACCCGCTCCGTTGATGCCGAAGCCGTACGCCGAATGCTCGGTGCAGAGCAGGAACTTCCGGTTCGCGCTGTCGATCCTGACGCTCATGGGACCACTCCGTGATAACCCGTGACTGCTCCCTAGCGTAACGCCCTTCCCTGCATCCGACTAGAGGGGAAATGGACAACAAAGTATCGATGTTCAGCCATTGGCGGTTTCGGAAATCCATGCCAGATTCATGGGTATCCCCGCGATAGACCACCCGATTGAGGCGTTCTTATCCACATGGATCGCAGCTATGTAAATATCGAAACCCTGCCGAGGGTGTTTTCGCTGGCTCCGCCCGTGCGCTCCCTGGCCAGCATGGTGGACCACCCGTTCGCCAAGCGGCAGGTGATCGCCGGGCTGCAGATCTGCATCCGTTTCCATGGGACCGCCGAGAGCGTGACCGTGGACATCGACGGCAAGGAATACGGGGCGAAGTACCCCCATCTCTTCATCAAGCGGGAGGGCGAGGTCCACCATATCGCCGAAGAGGGCATGGCGGATTCGTTCTACTTCACCTACCCCTATGCCGACGCCCCGGCGGTTCCCGACGATCTGGTGATCCGCGAGATCGCGCTGACGCCCGAGATCCACGCCCACATCCATCGGGTTCTTGAGCTGCTGCCCCATTGCTGCGAATCGGGCATCGCCGACCGGATCGACGGGTTGTGCCTGCAACTGCTCATCGAGCTGCTACTACAGCACGGTCACTATGGTGCCGTCTCCGAGGAGACGGAAAGGATCCGGAAGATCTCATCCTACCTGCAGATGCATTTCACCGAGGTCCTCGACTTCGACGCCATCGCCCGGCATTTCGGTTATTCGCCGCGCTCCTTCTACCGGCACTGGCAGCAGTACCATGGCATCGCCCCGGCTGGCTATGTCGCGCAACTCAAGCTGAACGAAGCCAAGCGGCTGCTGACCGAAAGCAGCTTCTCGGTCGCGGCGATCGGCAAACGGCTGGGCTACCGCAGCAGCGCCTATTTCGTCTACTGCTTCCGCCAGCACACGGGCCAGACGCCCCTGCAGTACCGCAAAGCGGCGCTGCCCTGAGCCCTCGGCTGCGCTCACCGGGAGCGCCGGCATCCTTGCCGGCAACCCCCGACGCCTGCGCTAGGCTACCACGCTACCCGGCTCCGGAACTCCGGCACGCCCTTCACCCCCAGGTTCAGGTGGAACAGCGCTCCGGCTCCGGGACCCTCGTTCGCCTTGTCGCCGCCACGGGCGGCGGTGATGTACATATCCGTGTAGTCCGGGCCGCCGAAGGTCACGCACGAGGTCTTCTTAGCGGGCACGGGTACCTTCTGCATCAGCTTGCCCTCGGGACTGTAGCGCTCCATGCACCAGCCGTCCCATTTGGCCGTCCAAACACAGCCCAGGGCGTCCACCGTCATCCCGTCCGGCACCCCGGCGTCCTCGGGCGTGGCCACGACAACCCGGCCATTGCCGATGGCCCCGGTCGCCTCGTCGTAGTCGTAGAGGCGGATCTCGTGGGCGGGGGAATCCGTGTGGTAGAATCCCTTGCCGTCCGGGGTGAATCCCATGCCGTTCGAGCAGCCGATGCCCTCACCGAGCATGGTCAGCTTGCCATCCGTATCCAGCCGGTAGAGCCGTCCCGGCGAACCGCCCTGGCGCATGGTGCCGCAGAACACCCGCCCCGCCGGATCGGCGATCACGTCGTTGAACCGGCTGTTCTCCTCGCCGGGGAGGCTCTCCACCAGCGTCCGCAGCGTGCCGTTCTTCCATTCCTTGATCGCTCCGGCGGCCATGAACAGCAGCAACGCCCCATCCGTCTGGATCGTGTAGCCGCCAATGGCCGGACCCTCCAGCAACTGCTCGCTGGCCCCGCTGGCCGGATCGTAGCGGAACAGGCGGCCCTTCGGGATATCCACCCAGTAGACCACCTTCTCGTCGGGGTGCCACAGCGGGCCTTCCCCGCAATCACAGCAGAAATCGGCAACGATCTTCGGACGCGGCAGCATGGGAATTCTCCATGGGTTGAACGGTGCGGCACTGTAGAGTGCCGTGCCTTGCCTGGCAAGCAGCTCCCGGCAGTGGCAGGACTGGTCCCGACATGCTATCTCATAGGCCAAACGTGAAAGGGAATGGGTGGCATGGCCAGGGACAAAGGGCGCCGAAGATGGCGGAAACGAGTGCTCATTAACCTGATCTTGATCTGCCTAGCTTTGCTCGGCGTGTTCTATGGGTTCCGCCGAGCCTGGATCGCGCCGCTGCCTGGGGTTCGGCTGGAGATGGCGTACCCCATCCGGGAGGAGGGCGACTTCGGTCCCGAGTCCGCCTACCAGTTGCTGCTGTTGGCGATCGCCGAGCCGGAGGAAACGCCGCCTCCGGAAGCGGCCGAACCCATCTGGCCGAACGGCTTCTGGACCGAGGCGCTGACGCGGCTCAAGACCCAGCCCTGGCCACAACCCGCCCCGGGTGCCGACTCGCCGTGGACTACTGCCCAGGTCGCCGACCTCGAACGGGTCTTGGCTTTCTACCGACCCCGTTTCGCCATCCTGGACCGTGCCCTGGCCGCTCCCGATCCCCAGATGCCGACCATGCGCACGGCGGGCGGCCCCTTCCTCCGCTATTTCTCGCCAGCTATGCGGCTCGGGCAAGCCCTGGTCCTCTCCGCCCATTGCCGGGCGGCGGGCGGAGATGTGGCGGGTGCTTACGGCGACCTTGCGCGCGCCGCCCGGCTCGGCAACCTGATAACCCGGGGAGTCCCAGTCGTCAACGCGCTGCTGGGAAGGGCGCTGCTGCTTGATTCCTGCGAGACCGCTTGGCTGCTTGCCTGCCGGTACGATGGACCGAGCGATGTCCTGCGGCACGCGGCCAGCGACTACCTGGCTTGCGCCGACGCCGTGTTGCCGGTGGCGGAAACCATGCGGGCGGAAGCGCAGTTCGTGCTGGATTCCGTGGCGTCGGCGCAGGGTTCGCTCCCCGCCCAGTTCGACCTCGAGCTGATGCTGGGCATTGCCGACTGGCAGCCCAGCCGAACCACGCTCCGG
>QKCY01000380.1 GCA_003245525.1 Victivallales bacterium
ACGCACGGCGGAGCAGTGCGAGCAACTCATGGCCATGGCCCTCGGCGGCCCTCCCCTCCGTCTCCGTCCCGAGACCTGGCAAGAACTGCGCCGCTGGACCGGAACCCTCCTGCGCCAGGCGGACTGCCATACCGGCGATCAACCCTCGCCCCATGAGTGAGCTGAACCGATGCGATACACCGAATCCAGGGACGCCATCCGGCAGGCCTTGCTGGCCCATCCCGAAGGTCTGACTTGGCCGCAGCTCAAGGCCAGCCCCAACCTGCCCTACGAGCGTCCCTGTCCCAACTGGGTTGGTCGCCTGGAAAAGGAAATCGGCCTCACCCGCAAGGAGAAGGCCGGGAACCTCCTTCTCTGGAAAGTAAGCCAGTAATCCTGGCCGCCTTGCCCCTTGTTCTAGCGCAAGAGTAGAGTCCCCCGTCCTTTGGGCGGGGCCTACGGGTTGGCTAGGACAATCCCGAATGGGTTGGGTATCCGGTTGCGTCTTGCCCGGTCTGTTTGCTCTCTCCCGGAAGTCTTGCATGCATGCCAACCGGAAAGTGCCCGAATGTAGCCTTGCGCGGCTGCTGGCCAAACGGCCGAATCCGTGCTTTGCTTCGGCGGGACACCGTCTGGCCCGCGGGTGTGGTGAACCTGCGGGAGGTGGACGGGAGACGCTCGACGCTCCCAATGGGGTATCTCCCCGAGAATGTGCCTGAGCGCCGGCGAACTCACCCGCATGGTGTGGAACCGCATAGTTGAGTGCCATGTTCGCCTGCTCCCGCCGAAGCCACCTCCTTCTCCGACAGGAACGCGAAGAGGAAAGGGAAAACCATGGACAGGAAAGCAGGAAGGCGGGTGGTCGGTCTCGACTGCCACCCGGACACGTTCACGGCGGCGGTCCTCCGCGGCGAGGGTCCGCGCGACGCATGCGTGGAGAAGGTGACCGACGCGCTGCCGTGGAACCGGCTGGAGGACTGGCTGGCGCGGCATGCGGCGGACATCGACACGGTGGCACTGGAGGCGGGGGCCAACAGCTTCGCGGTGCATGACCGGCTCGCGGCCCTGGGGCTGCACGCGGTGGTGCTGGACAGCGAGGCCGTGGCGCGTTTCGGGAAGGAACTGGTGGACACCGACCGGACCAGCGCGGTGCGGATCGCCCGCGTCCTGCTCTCGGAGATGTCCGACAGCGTGTGGGTGCCGGACCCGGAGACGAGGGAGCGCCGGAAGGTCCACTGCTGCTACCGGCAGGCCCGGGCCGACCGCACCCGCTGCATCAACCGCATCAAGTCCATGCTCAACGAGCATCTGGTCCGCCTGCCCAAGGGGACCCGGCTGCGGACGGCGGAGGGCCGCCGGGCGGTCTCCGCCGCCCATGCCTGGAGCGACGGCGAGCGGGCGCTCCTGGAAGAGTCCTTCCTCGACCTGGAACGCGCCGACGCGAAGTTCCGGGCCATGCGCCGGACCATGGCCCGGACAGTCCTGTCCGACCCGGCCATGCTGGCACTGGTCAGGATCTACGGCCTGCGGCATATCACCGTGTACGCCATCATGGCCATGATCGGCACGGTCAAGCGCTTCCGCTCCCCCAAACAGATGGTCGCCTATCTCGGCGTGTCCCCGAGCCACAAGACCAGCGGCACGTCCGTGCGTAAGGGGCGCATCCGCCGCTCCGGGCGACCGGAGGTGCGCGCCCTGCTCGTCCAGGCCGGACAGGCCGTCCTGCAGCACCAGGGCAAGTCCAACCCCCTGCACTCCTGGGCCTGGAAGGTCGCTTTCAGGAGGAGCAGGGGGCACGCCGTGATCGCGGCGGCACGCAAGCTCGTGGTCGCCGCCTGGTACGTCCTCAACGGCAAGGAACTGCCCCTCTCCACGGCCGAGGAAACCAGGACCATCCGCTGGAAGCTCGAGCATCTGGGCAAGGAAGTCGGCGCGGCGTTCGCCCACAGCCGGGGCTTCCGGACCATGCGCGCCTTCCTGGAGGAAAAGATGACTTTCTTCACTGAACAACTTGCAAGGGCTACATAGTTGGGAGCCGCCTCCGCGCGGCGATGGAGCGCTTTGCCTCCGGCTCTCGCCGCCGCCTGCCCGGAGCGGGTCGCCGCATGGAAGCGGCTCCCACACTTGCCGGGGAATACGGGAAACGGCGGGAAGACCCGCCCTCTGGGCGAGGCTCTTTACTCCCGCTCGGGCGAGGCTCTTTACTCCCGCTCCCTGACTTGGTGGAACCAGCGGGAGAAGGCGGAGGGGCTGGAGAAACCGAGCTCGAAAGCGACTTCCTTGTGGGGGAGCTTGGCGGCGAGCAGTTCCTTGGCACGGGCGTGGCGTCGGGCGTCGGCGTAGTCGTGGACGGTCTGTCCGGTGAGCTCGCGGAAGAGGCGGTGGAAGTGGAACTTGCTGTAGCCGGTGGCGCGGGCCAGGGCGGCGAGGTCGAGCCCGCAGCCATGGGCTTGGTCCAGCATGCGGCGGGCGATGCGCACGCATTCCTCGCGGGCCGACCCGGCGGCCTGCTCGGGATCGCGGGCTTGGTCGGCGATGTCGGCTAGGAGCAAGTAGAGGGCGGCAAGCAGGCGTTCGCGGGCCACGATGGGGTCGTGGTCGTTGCGCGCCTGGTCCCAGACCCGGTTGACGCAAGGCACGAGCCGATCCTCGCCCGTAGCCACGTGGACCCGCCAGAGGGGCACCATCCGGTCCCCCATCCAAATGATGCTGCCCAGACAGTCGCCCGGCGATACGGTGAGCCAGAGATGCAGGAAGGGTTGGGCGGTGGCAGGGTACTGGAGATCGTGGGCTTCCCCGCCTTCGCAGAGGATCACGAGGCCAGGCCGGCAGGGGAAAGTCCGTCCCCGCCAGCCGAAGGGGCAGCGGCCTGCCAGGGGGACCAATACCTCCCGGTAGGGATGGGCGTGGCCGTGCTGTCGCGCCCACGACTCGTGCCCGGAACCTGCCAGGGCTCCGACCTCTTCGCCAAACGCCGAGGAGAGCAGACGCCAATCGCGACGGCCCCGGAGGTGCGCGCTCAGACAACCCGGCAGTTCTTCCGTGGATGGTGGAGTGGAACGCAAGTTCGGGCAATCCTTCGCAAGAATGGTCAATTCCACAACCAGCGTGTTTCCCCTACGTTGTCTCTGGAATCCCCCAGATTCCAATCGTCCAAGAGCGCAAGAATGGCACGACGTAGGAGCAGGACCATGGAGACCATGACGGCAAGCCGGTTGGCCAGCGAAGGCGGTTCCCCGGCAGTGACACTTCCCGCCCCGGGGTGGCCGGTGGTGGAGGAGAGCGACGCGGCCCTGGTGGCCGAAGTGGTGCGCAGTGGCGTGTGGAGCTGGGTGGGACCCCGCGAGCGGGAGTTCTGCCAGGCCTACGCCGACTTCATCGGTACCCGGTTCTGTCTCGGCCTGGCGAACGGCACGGTGACCCTGCAATGCGCTCTCCAGGCGGTGGGCGTAGTGCCGGGCGACGAGGTGATCGTGCCCGCCCTGACTTGGGTGGCGACCGCCCAAGCCGCTATGGATATCGGGGCCAACGTGGTCTTCGCCGACGTCGATCCGGTGACGCTGGCCCTCGACCCGGCCTCCTTCGCGGCGGCGATCACGCCCCGGACCCGGGCGGTGATCCCGGTCCATCTCTACGGCTGCATGTGCGATATGGATGCGATCCTCGCCACCGCCCGGCAGCATGGGGTGAAGGTGGTGGAGGACGTGGCGCACCAGCACGGTTCGCGTTGGCGCGGGAAGGGCGCGGGGAGTCTGGGCGACGCGGGGAGCTTCAGCTTCCAGCAGAGCAAGGTGCTGACCTCGGGCGAGGGTGGTGCGGTCACCTGCGACGATCCCGAGGTCTACCGCACGATCTTCGCCCTCAAACAGGTCGGCTGGACCCCCGAGAATCCGGCAGTGGACGCCTTCGGTCCGCTGGTGAAAGGCAACAAGTACGGGCACAACTACCGGCTCACCGAGATGCAGGCCGCTCTTCTGCTGGGGGGGCTGAAGCGCCTGCCCGAACAGACCGCCCGGCGCGAGGCTAACGCCCAGCGAATTGCGGCGGCTCTGCGCGAGGTGGGCAGTCCGCTGCAGGTCGCTCCGCGCGATCCCCGGATCACCACCCAGGCCTACTACGCCCTCACTCTGACCTATGATCCGGCCAAAGCAGGCGTCCCCCGTGCCAAGTACCTTGCGGCCCTCGTGGCCGAGGGCTGCGCCATGGGCGGGACCTACGAGCCCGTCTACCGTAGTCCTTTGCTGAATCTGGCGGACGCGACGAGTCCCTTGCCTTTCCGCCAGAACCTGCCCCAGGACTATGCCACGCTCCGTCTTCCCAACACCGAACGGGCCGTGACCGAGACCGCCGTCACCCTGAGCCAGAAATACCTGCTGGGTTCCGACGAATACGTCGGCCAGTTGCTGGCGGCGATCCGCAAGGTGGATGATAATCTGGGCCGTTTGCAGGCATAGTCAGGATCGGGGTAGGACCATGAAGCAATCCGTATGGCCGGGAGACTGCCAGGGCGCGGTCTCCCTGAGTTTCGACGACGGCACCGAGAACCAGCTCCAGCGGGCGGTTCCCATGCTCGACGAGCGGGAACTGAAGGGCACCTTCTACGTGCCGCCGAAGGGCGACGACTACCTGGCCCGTTACGCGCCGTGGCGGGCAGTGGCGGCGAAGGGCCACGAGATCGGCAACCACACCCTCAGCCACACCTGCTCGCGGAATTTTCGGCCCGACATCCGTCCGGAAGCCGGACTCGAAGCCATGACCCTGGCGGCGGTCGAAGCCGACATCCTGGAGGCCGAGCGACGGCTGAACGAACTGGTGCCGGACCACGGGCCGCGCACCTTCTGTTTCCCCTGCTACACCACGGACGTGGGCGAGGGACCCACCCGGCAGAGCTACGTGCCGGTGGCGGCCAAGCATTTCGTGGCCGCCCGCGCGGGTGGGGAGTACGGGTTCTTCAACCATCCCTACAACAGCGATCTCCACCACCTGCTCAGCACCTCGGGCCAGATGATGACCGGTCCCGAACTGATTGGTCTGGTCGAACTGGCCGCCAGCCGGGGACAGTGGTGCATCCTCACCTTCCATGGCATCGACACCGGTGGCTTGGGCGTGCTCACCCCGGCTTTTGCCTGTGTGCTCGACCATCTCGTCCGCCAGCGCCACCGGATCTGGACCGACACAGTCCTGCGCGTGGCCCAGCACTGTCTCCAGTTGCGGGCGGATTGGGGCCACCGGGCCGGTTGACCGGGGCGGCCTCCCAGGCTACGGTCGGGGCATGGCCACTCTCAAACGCATTTGTGTCTATTGCGGTTCCAGTTCCGGCCGGAAGCCCGAGTATGTGGCGGCGGCGCGGGAGTTGGGTGCGTGTCTGGTGCGCGAAGGCCTGGAACTGGTCTACGGCGGTGCCTCCATTGGGCTGATGGGCGCGGTGGCGGATGCCGTCCTGGCGGCTGGCGGCCGGGTCATCGGCGTGATCCCGCGCGGGTTGGCGGAACACGTCGGACACGAGCGGCTCAGCGAATGCCACGTGGTGGACTCGATGCACGAACGCAAAACCATGATGTACGAGTTGGCTGACGGCTTCATTGCCCTGCCCGGCGGCATGGGCACGCTGGAAGAGGTCTTCGAGATCCTCACCTGGGCCCAGTTGGGGTACCATGGCAAGCCCTGCGGCGCGCTCAATGCCTGCGGCTACTACGACCGGCTCATGGGCTTTCTCGACCATTGCGTCGCGGAGCGCTTCGTGGCCGCCGAGCACCGGCAGATGTTTCTGGTGGCGGCGACGGCGGAGCAGTTGCTGGCGCAGTTCCGCGCCTATGCGCCCGTGCGCTGCAGCAAATGGCTGTAGCCTGACCGACAGGATTGTCGGGCGCCAGCCTGCCGACAGACAAATGTGACCGTCGGGGAACCGGGGTTTCCCGTGCGGGGCGGCGGTTTTGTGCTCCGCCGTGTTGTGGCATGAGTTCTGCGTAGAGGCGCCGCCAACACGGTACAGGAACAACACACATAAGGATTACGGTCATGCGTCCCTCTCGCTCACGTCGGTTCACCCTCATCGAGCTCCTCGTGGTCATCGCCATCATCGCCATCTTGGCCTCGATGCTGTTGCCCGCCCTTTCCCAGGCTCGGGAAAAGGCACGCCAGATTTCCTGCGTCAACAACCTGAAGCAGCTCGGCCTGTCCGCGTACATGTACATGGACGACAACCGCGAGACCTTTTGCCCCACCAGCGCCACCTACATGTCCGGCCTGGCCTCGGCCGGCGACCATGACGGCATCTGGTACCGTCTGCTGAACAAGTACGCCAACTCCGAGCCGACTTTCGTCTGCCCGAGCGATTCGGCCCAGAGCTCCGCGAAGTGGGATTCGAACGGCGGCACCTGGAATGAGAGCACCTCGGCGGCTGGCGGCTCCTACTACTTCCCGCTCTCCTATGGCATCAACCACAACATGGGTGCCGGCAGCCAGGGCAACGTGAAGTACCCCAGCGAGACCGGCATGCTGTTCGAGGCCACCACCATCCTCTCCTACGAGGCGAGCACGTGGGAGCCGCGCACGGTGGTCCGTGATGCCGCCCGGCACACGGAGAAGTTCAACGCGGCCATGTTCGACGGCCACGTGGAGTCGCGGCCCGAGGCGGCGTACGTCCAGTTCAATCTGGACAACACCCTGTAGCCGTAATGGTTGTCGCCGGGC
>QKCY01000536.1 GCA_003245525.1 Victivallales bacterium
CCCTCGTCGCCATGGCCCTGGCGGCGCGGTCTGCCAGCGGGGCTGCCGATCCCGGGCGACCGCTGCGGGTAGGCGGCGACCGCGACTATCCCCCCTACAGCTTCGTGGATGCCACCGGTCATCCCGCCGGTTTCAGCGTCGATGTCTACGAGGCTGTCGCCGAAGCCATGCATCTGCGCGGAAGAGTCCAGCTTGGCCCCTGGACGGACGTGCGTTCGGGGATCGAGACGGGCAAGCTTGACGTGGTCATCGGCATGTTCCGCTCGGCCGAGCGGGACCGCCTCGTGGACTTCGCCCTGTCCCATATCGTCATCTCCCATGCCCTTTTCGTCCGCCAGGATTCGCCGGTCGCCCGGGTGGAGGACTTGAGCGACCGCCCGGTGATCGTGGTGCGAGGCGACATCATGGACGACTATGCCGGACACGCCCTCACCGCCCGCCAGCTCCTCCGCTGCAACTCCTCCCTCGAAGCGCTCCAGGCTCTCGCCGAAGGCAAGGGCGATGCCGCTCTGCTGCCGCGCCTGCAGGGACTCTATCTCTGCCGTGAACACCATCTCCGGCAACTGGAGGCGGTCGGGCCGCCGCTGAAGCCGACCGAGCTCTGCTTCGCCGTAGCGGACGGACAGCCGGAGCTGGTGGGGCTGCTCAACGAAGGGCTGGCCATCATCCAGGACAACGGTACCTACACCCGCATCCACCAACGGTGGTTCGGCGTGCATCCGGCGGGCTTCTGGGAGCGTTCGAAGGCCAGCTATCTTGTGTCCGCCCTGGTCGGGATCATCATCCTGCTTGTTCTGCTGGTGGCCCGGGGCGCCCGGCTGGCCCGCGAGCTGCACCGCAAGCAACGGGCCCTGGTGGAGACCGAGGCCCGCTGGCATCTGGCCCTGGAAGGCAGCGGGTTCGGGGTCTTCGACTGGGACGTCGCCGAGGACCGCCTGGTCTATTCGTCCCAGTACCACCGGCTGCTGGGGTACGAGCCCGGGGCCTTGGGCGGAGGGATCGGCCAATGGCAGGAACGGGTCCACCCCGACGATCTGCCTGCCTCCCGGGCCAGCCTGGAACGCCACCTGCGAGGCGAGACCCCCTTCTACGAGAGCGAGTACCGGATGCGGGGGGCCGATGGCGCCTACCGCTGGTTCCTCGCCCGCGGCAAGGTGCTGGCGCGCACGGCCGATGGGCGACCGCTCCGCCACCTGGGAATCCTGGGCGACGTCACCGACCGCAAGCTGACCGAACTACAGCTCCACCATGCGAAAGCCGTGCTCGAACAGCGAGTGGAGGAGCGCACCGAGGAGCTGTCCAAGCGCGTCACCGAAGCCGAGCGGATCAACCGGGCAATGGCCAATGTCATGCAGGACCTCCAGGGAACCAATCGCAAGCTGAGGGAGGTATCGGAGGCCCTGGTGGAGACCAACCGGGAACTCGAGGCCTTCGCCCATTCCGTGTCCCACGACCTCCGAGCCCCCCTGCGTGCCATCGACGGCTTCACGGGCATTGTCCTGGAGGAGTACGGGGACAAGCTGGACCCGGAAGGCCATCGCCTGCTGGGCATCATCCGGGAGAGCACGGGGCGCATGGCTCAGTTGATCGCCGACCTCCTTGCCTTCTCCCGCCTGGGACGGCAGCCGCTCCACCAGACGGACGTTGCCGTACGGGAGATGATCGGCGAGATTCTCGGGGACCTGCACCCGAAGGCGGACGCCAACGTCACGTTCACGGTGGGGGACCTGCCCGACGCCTACGGCGACCGAGGCATGCTGTGCCAAGCCTTCACCAATCTGATCGACAACGCGGTGAAGTTCTCCGCGGCAAAACCCGATCCCCGCATCACCATCGACGGGACCGACGAGGAGGGTGGCGTTCACTACTGGATCAGCGACAATGGCATCGGGTTCGAGCCGAAGTATGCGAACCGGATTTTCCTGGTGTTCGAACGCCTGCATCCCCCGGAACGATTCCCCGGTACCGGGGTGGGACTCTCGTTGGTCCAGCGAATCATCCAGCGCCATGGGGGAGCGGTGTGGGTGGAGGCCGAACCGGAAATCGGTGCCACCTTCCATATCCGCCTACCCAGACGGGCGATAGACAGCAAGGAATGACCCCAAAAAAGGCTACAAGATGAATGATGAAACGACCGGAATGGCTGGACGTTCCGCCGAATCCATACGATGGTACATGCTGTAGAAGGACGCCCTTTCAGCCTACCACCAAGCCGTGTTTCCACTCTCCTTTTCCGACGTCATCCGCGGCAATGGTAGCTGACATGGTCCGGGATATGATGGGATGCCTTACTCCACGCAATCATCCACGAACACAATCGGCTCGGGCGCGAACGGTCACTATCGGCTGCTGATCGTCGAGGACAGCATGACCGACTACGAGTTGATGGTGCGCGAACTGCGCAAGTCGGACCATGCCTTCGACACCCGCCGGGCAGCCAGCGAGTCGGCCATCCTGACCGAACTGAGGGAATTCTCGCCCCACCTGGTCTGCACCGACTACCGGTTGCCGGGCATCACCGGCCTGGACGTGATCCTGATGGTCGCCGAGCACTCCCCGCTCATCCCAGTCATTGTGGTGACCGGTACCCTGACCGAAGAGGACGCCGCCGATTCCATCAAGGCTGGGGCGACCGACTACGTGGTCAAGGAACGGCTGTTCCGGTTGGTGCCAGCCATCCGCAACGCCCTGGAGAAGCGGCGGGAGAAGGAGGAACTACAGGACACGCAGCGCCGGTTCGAGCACAGCGAAAGCCGAGCCCTGGCCCTGCTCAACGCCACCAGCGATGCTGTGGCCCTGCTTGATGCCGCAGGGATCGTGCTCGAAGCCAACCAGCCCTGCGCCGAGTTCCTCGGTCAACCACTGGGCGGACTCCTGGGCAGGTGCGCCTGGGACCTCATGCCCGGGGACCAGGCGGCGGAATGCCGGGAACTGGTGGCGCGGGTGTTCGCGGACGGCAAGCCGGTGCGCGCCGAGTCCCAGCATGGCCACACGTGGCTCGACCTGACGGTCCACCCGGTCCGCTCCCCCGACGGCACGGTCGGGCGCGTGGCCCTGTTCCGGCGGGACATCACCCAGCCGAAGCGGGACCAGGCCGAACTGGAACGCCTCGGCACCGCCGTGGCCCAGGCGGACGAGGCCTTTATCATCACCGACGCCGACGGCATCATCCTCTACGTCAACCCCGCCTTCTCGGCCATTTCCGGCTATTCGGGCGAGGAGGCTATCGGCCAGCGGCCCAGCTTCCTCCGAAGCGGCAAACACGACCGCGCGTTCTACGACACCCTGTGGCGCACGATCCGGAGCGGCAAGACCTGGCAGGGACGCTTCACCAACCGCCGGAAGGATGGCTCCCTCTTCCAGGAAGACGCCACGGTCTCGCCAATCCTGGACCCCCAAGGCATCGTGACCAATTATGTGGCGGTGAGCCACGACGTGACCAAGCAGGTGGAACTGGAAAGCCAGATGGTGCGCCAGGAGCGGATGCAGGCCCTGGGCAAGATGGTGAGCGGCATCGCCCATGACTTCAACAACATCCTGGTGCCCATCCTCGGCCTCGCCGAGGAGATGCTGAGTTCGCCGGAGACGATCACCCAGCCGGAGTGCGTGCGGGCCTGCCTCAGCCAGATCGTCGCTTCGGCCGGCGATGCCCGGGACATCGTCCGGCGGCTGCGCGAGTTCTACCGTCCCGGCGACGAGGTGGAGCGCGCCCCCGTGGATCTGGCCGAGGTGGTGGCCGGCGCCGTGACCCTCACCCGCCCGGCCTGGCAGACCCAGGCCCAGGCGGTCGGCAAGACGATCACGGTCCGCAACGAGGTGCGCAGCCTGCCAGCGGCACTGGGCAACGCCGCCCAGTTGCGGGAGCTGTTCGTGAATCTGCTGCTCAACTCGGTCGACGCCATCCAGGAAGCCGGCGAGATCACGATCCAGGCACAGGTCAAGGGCCCCCGCATCCTCGCCACGGTCCGCGACACGGGCTGCGGCATGGACGAGAGCCAGTTGGCGCGCTGCATGGAGCCGTTCTTCTCCACCAAGGGGGAACGGGGTAGCGGCCTGGGCCTCGCCATGTGCTACGGCATTGTCAAGCAGCATGGCGGCAGCCTGCACATCGATTCCGCTCCGGGCAAGGGCACCACGGTGGAAGTGGTCCTGCCCATCTGCCGGGAAGCCAAACCACCGGCGGAAGCTCCCGCCCGGGGAGCTACGGTGGGTGCCCTGCGGATTCTGGTCCTGGACGACGAGCCCATGGCCACGAAGGTCATGCAGAAACTGCTCCAGCGGTTGGGGCACACGGTCACGACCGCGCAGTCGGGCGAGCAAGCCCTGGCCGAACTGGCCAGGGGTGGCTACCAGATTCTGCTCACCGACCGGGCCATGCCGGGCATGTCCGGCGACGAAGTGGCCGCGCGGGCCAAGGAGGACCATCCCGACCTGCCGGTCATCATGCTCACCGGCTTCGGGGACCTCATGGACTACGCCAGCGAAACGCCCCCCGGCGTGGATCTGGTGATCGGCAAGCCCGCTTCCCTGCGCAACCTGAGTGACGCCATCGACCAGGTGCTGGGCTAGCTACTCCCCCGCGTTCCCCGACCGGTCCACCGCCACCACGGCATAGCGGTCGCCCGGCTTGCCGCCCGGATCGGTGAAGCGGGTGGCGATGGTGGAGCCGACCTGCGCGCGCCTGCCGTCCGCCAGACGGTAGACCCGGTAGTAGCAGAGATCGTCGGCGTCCAGCGGTTGCCAGGAAACACCGACTCCCGGCTGGGCCGCCCGGACCGCGATACCGGTCACGACCGGTGGCGGCTCGGTCTCGTAGGCCGCCGTCAGCAGCACCTGGCTTTGCGCAGGCAGTTCCTGGACCAACCGGGAGTTCGCCATCGGCACCAAAGCATCGGGTTCGGGCAGATCGCCAAAGGGATTCTGCGGCGGATGCTGCGGATTGTAGACGTAGCAACGCAAGGGACGCTCCGGCACGAGACCGAGGTCCAACGCCACCTTCACCGATTCGGAGTTGCGGTTCACCAGCAACACGGTGGGCGCGCCGTCGCTGGTCCGCTGGATGGCGGCCACCCGAACCAGGGGATCATTCGAGCTCACCCGCAGAACCTTCGCGGGGCCGCGCAGGTACTTGGTAATCATGCCGTAGGAGTAGTAGTGGGGCCGAGTCGAGTAGTCGTCGCCAGTCCATTTGAACAGTCCCCACTTGTTCTGGTAGGTCTGGCTGTACTCGTCCGGGAAGTCGCAGAACGTCCAGTAGCCCAGAGCGTAGACCCTGGCGTTGAGGGCGGCGATCACGGCCTCGGCCAACTGGATGCCCACATAGGGCTCTTCCGGCGTGTCCCAGTAGCGGCAGGCATCGTTGCGCTTGCCGTTCACCGTGTTGCCCGCCTGCTTGGCCCCGAACTCGCCGATGATGAAGTCCTTGCCCTTGCCCCGCGCCAGCCCTGCACCCCAGGCAAGGCGCTCCTCGAACCAGGGATAGAAGTTCGGATCCTCCAGCGAGAAGTCGTTGATGTAGTGGTGCCCGCCGTAGACGGCGGTGATGTCGTCCATGTGCTGGGTGGCCCACTCGATGGTGTGCCAGTTCGAGATCGGCGAGGCATCCGTAGCCAGCAACCCCACCGGCAGTTTCCGGGCCTGAAACTCGTCGAAGAAGGCCTGGTGATAGGCTTGGAACAGGGGCAGATCGCGAACCAGAGCCCCCCATTTGCCGAGCGACAACTCGTTGGTGAGGCAGAAGGTCTTCAGGTTGGTGCAGCCGTTCTTGACCACGAAGTAGGCCAACATGTCGGCCACCTCCTTGGCGTAGGCCTGGCGCGCCTCCTCGGTGGGGCAGTTGCGCGGTCCCCAGGTGGTCAGGTAGATCTCGGTGCCGCTGCGCTGCCATTCCTTCATCTGCTCCGCCACGTAGGCCTGCTTGGCCGCGTCCCAGGACCAGTTGTGGGTGACCCGGGCAAAGGAGGGGTTCACCTCCCGCCAGCGCTTGAGGATCACCGTGTTCAGGTGCTCCGGCGTTGTCTCGTGGCAGTGATAGAACACATGGTAGCCCGTGCCGCCGAAGTGGTCGAGAATCACCTCGCCGGGATCGACCCGCACGGTGCGCTGGTCGCCGGTGAAGGGGCGCAATCCCCGCGCCACCCGCTCCACCTGCACGCCATCGAACCAAGCCACCCCGCGGGCGTGGAGGATCAGCGAGACCCGCATGGTCGTGGCTCCCTTGGGGAAGGAAGCCCCCTCCACGGTCAGCGTCTCCCAGCCCTTGGCCCCGTTGCCCTGCCCGGTCGGACTATGGGCGATTCCCACCCGCCGCCCGCCGTCCAGGAACTCGACCGCCATATAGGCGCCCGGGTCCTGCGAAACGTCCTGGCTGCGCACCTGGGCCCGGACGGTGAACCGGTCTCCCGACGCCAGACCGGTACGGAAATCCCGGAAGAACTGGGGATACTGGGGCTTCGTCTCCGGTTTGACTTCGATTCGCAGACAGGCGGTTTTCGCCTTCCCGCCGGTCGCGTCCACGCCAAACTGCGCGTCGCCGTGCGTCTGCCACGCCTTCAATTCCGCCGCATTCCACTCCGCGATCATCTCGCCACCTCCAGCCATCAGCGATCCGAGCGACATAACTACAGCCAACGAAAGGAAACGGAACATGACCAATCTCCACGCACGCTAGGGTCAGCCAATGACCTGTTTGCCAACCATGCCCACCACGAAACCGAGCACCGCCCCCAACGGGGGCGCCCAATGCCGCCGCATGGTGGATTCGGGGGCAATATCCTGGAAGATGAGATAGAGGATGCCCCCCGCCGCAAAGCTCATGATCCCGGCAGTAAGCTGCGGCTTTCCTTGCAGGAAGAAGTAGCCGATACAGCCCGCCATGGGCCCAAGGAAACTGATGGCGAAGAGCACCGCCAAGGTCCTCCGGGGCGTCACCCCGGTCCCCACCACCTCCCGGAAGGCGTTGAACCCCTCCGGCAGGTTCTGGGCGCCGATGAAGACGGCGAGCAGAACCCCAAGCTGGTGATTGTGCCCGAACACGGCTCCCAAAGAGATCGCCTCCGGCAGGAAATCCATCAGCATGGCCATGAACTGCGCCTTGCTGCCGCCCTGCTTGGCCAGTTGCCGATCCAGCATGCAGAACCCGATCCCACCCAGACAGAACGTCGCGGCGAGGATCGTCGGGGAGAGGTACTGCACCCCCTCCGGTGCCAGCGCGAAGGCCACCGCCGCCACCAGAATGCCGCCGCCGAAAGCCACGACCCCATGCACGAGCTGGCGCTTCGCCGGAGTCTCCATTGTCCCCTCGAACCGGGCAAAGGAGCCGCCAACAAAGGAAGCCAGACCCGCCAGCCATGTTGACAGGATCACGACGACCAGTTTGCTCATGGTGGGTTCGCTCCTCGGCTACAGGGAACGCGACTACAATCTGCCGATTCACCATACACGCCCCCCGTCCCCAAGGACAGTGCGGTCAGAGGGAATGCATCAGCAGTTCCTCGACCCCAGACAGATCAGGGCACTGCCGCCGCACCCTGTCATGGGGCGTGCGGACCAGAATCGCGGGAATACCCACCGCCTGGGCCCCCGCCACGTCCGCCACGGGGTTGTCCCCGATCATCCACACGTCCGTTCCTGGGGCCAGATCGCGCAAGACGATGCGGAAAGCCTCCGGGTGTGGTTTCTCGTATCCGGTACAAGCCGAATTGTGGACGGCCCGGAAGAACGGGCGAACGCCCAGCGCCTCGACCAGCGACGCGAGTTCCGGCACATGGTTCGAGAGAATCACATGCTCCCACCCCGCCCGGGTCAGGGCGTCCAGAACCGGAACCGTATCGGGGAAGAGACGCCACCGCGCCAGATCGCAGTACCGGTCCCGAACCCGGGTCGCCAACTCGGCGGCGCGACCGTCGGCAACCCCGATTGCGACGAGAGTGTTCCGGAACAGCGGCAGGAGTTGCTGCCACCATTCGTCCCCATCCCGGATTCCGGTATGGGGCTGCTCCGGTGTGTTCCAGGGGAAGCCATACCGGATCTGGAGATGGATTTGTTCGCGGTCCACCGCCAGCCCCGGTTCCTCGGCCTGGAGAATCTCCATCAGCGTTCCGCTCCACCTGCCCTCGCGGTAGGCCAGCGTGCCGTCGAAATCCCAGATCAGAACCTTCTCAGCCATGTTGCTCTCCCATTGCTCCCAGCACGCGGGAGACACTCTCCGCCACCGATACGACCTCCTCGATCCGCACTACGTGTCCCGGCAGTTTCCTCAACCACTCCCGGTGCATGGCCAAACTTCGCATCTCGGGTCCGCCCGTGTCATACTGTGCCGCCCAGTCAAGGAACGCCACGTGCGTCTGGTAGCTGGGATGCGCCGAATCGTCGATGCCCTTCCCGTACCGGGCGTATTCCCGGTCCCGCAGCCGCTGCAGCCGTACGTCGGGAGGAATCCAGAGGAATACGACGATGTCCATCTGCGGAATCAGGAAGTCTCCCCACCCGCACAGCGACCCGCTCAGCACCCAGCCGGGATGCTCCGCCAGGGCCTCGCCAAGTAGCCGTTGCCGTTCCTCCCGCCCTCGTATGTGCTGATAGGGCGGGGCGGTCTTCTCCCAGAAGAAATCATCCGTGTCGAAATGAGGGAGAGCCAAGCGCCCGGCCAATGCCGCGCCGAGGGTGGTCGTCCCCGAACCGGACGCGCCGAGGATGTGGATTCTGGACACGGCCCTCTCCCTGTTCACAACGCTTCAATCATGAGGTCTTCGACCTGGCGGGCTAACTCCGGGTTGCTCTCGGTGGGTTCCACGTGGACGAACCGCCCTCCTCCGGTCTGCCAGCGGTGCTTGCCGGTGGCTTCATCAAACTGGAAGTCATTGCCGGGATGCTGGCGAAATGGCGCGTCCTCGCCGAGAGCCGCGATCAGATAGGCAAGCTGGTCCCAGCTCGGGCGGGTCTTCGCCCGCGTCCCGAGATGGATACGGTAGGCCCGGGCAACCGGGTGGTCGGCAGGAGCTACCGACAGGAAGCGCTCGCCGACACCCACCTCGCGGCCCCAGGGACTGACGATGACCGTGGTGGGCCAGTCCCGCAGCACGCATGCGCTCGCCTTCAGGTCCATCTTCCAGTTGAACACGTCCGCACCTTCGGGGAACCAGCCCTCGGCCATGGTCACCAGGGCCTTCACCTTGGCCGCCACCAAGGCGCGGCCAGCCAGCGGCGAAACGGCATCGGGCGGAGAGGCCAGCAACCGGGAGAGCGCCGTGAGCGTGCCGATGGCGCAGATGGTGATGCTGCCGTCATCCGCCTGCGCGAGCAGTTGCCGGTAGAGCGCCACCGCATCGGGGAAGACCATGTCGCGATGCCGTTCCCGCCACTCGCCCCCGACAATCTCGTTGTAGAGCATGTGGTTGGCCTTGGACCGCTCGCGATGGGCGCGGTAGCCAGCGTAGGCCGGATCGGTCGTCCACTCGGGCAACTGGAGGGAACCGATCGGCAGATCATGCCGGCCATAGTGCTCCGCAACCGCCCGGACATACCAGGCGCAGGCCGGTTCGGGAACGCTACACAGCACGCCCGCCAACCGCGCGACTCCCCGTCGTTCCAGAGCCTCGGCCACGGCCAGAGTTCCGGCGTCGTCGCAATCCGAATCCATGTCGGTGTCGAGGAGAATCTGGGAACAGGTCATGGGTAGTCTCGGGGAAGAGGGACCTAAGGGACGCAAGGGACTCAAGCGACGTACGACACGCCACTCCCTGCCGACCTAGCAGGAAACACAGCAACTACATTCCATTATTCCATTATTCCATTATTCCATTATTCCATCATTCCATCATTCCATCATTCCATTATTCCATCATTCCATCATTCCGCCCTTCCGACAACGGACACAAAGGACCTCGTCGTCATAGGAGGCGGCGAAGGTCTGGCCGGGCGGGGCCACGACGAAATCGGCGGCCCAGTCGCCGTCCACCAGGCGGCGCAGCAGGCTGAGATCGCCGGCGACGGAGGCGAACTCCCAGCCCCGTTCGGCGGCCGCCAACTCGGCCTCGTGCTGGAAGCCGAGGTCGGTCTCGAACTCCTGGCGGATGTAGAGGAGCCGGTTGTAGTGGACGGTCATGCCGCCCATGGTTTCGGCCAGGAACTTGGCGTTGTCCTCGCCGTACTTCTCGACCATCTCGGCATAGGACATGCCGAGGCCCATCTGGTCCTGGACAGAGTCGGCGGCGGCACGGCTGTCATCCCGTTCCATCCAACCGGTGGTGAGGTAGTAGGTGCCCGGATTCTCGCCGAAGAGTGCCTGGTAGCGTTGCCGGGAACCGAGGAAAAGCGTGATGCAGTCGTGGGCCCTGGGCATGACCAGCGGAGCGTGGTCGCAATGCAGGCCGAGCGTGCCGTTGTTGCAGAGCGCGAAACCCAGCAGGATCGCGTCGTACTGGCCGGGCTCCACCGCGTCGATGCGCCGCTGGAGCTCGGCGGCCATGCGTTCGCTGCCCAGATCATGCAGGCCCTGGCTCAACCAGACCGGATCAACCCGGTGCGGACTGCGGGCGCAGAGCCAGCTCAGTTCGCGGTAGAGCACTTCGCAGGCGAGGAGGAGGAACCGACGGCTGCCCGGCGGCTGCCGGACGAAGCCGAGACCGGAGGCTTGGGCATCCATAGAGCATCCCTGGTTCGAGGCGATGGGCGGCACTTCGCAATCGGCCAACCCGGCGCATATCGTACCGCATGACGACGCCCAAACCAACCATGGTCAACGACGAGTTCCAACGTTTGCGCCTGCTCGTGGGCGAGACGGGTCTGGCGACCTTCCGCCAGGCCCGGGTTACCGTGTTCGGCGTGGGGGGGGTCGGTTCCCATGCGGTGGAGGCGCTGGCCCGCGCCGCGGTGGGCAATCTGACCCTGGTGGATTTCGACTGCGTGGCCCTGAGCAACATCAACCGCCAGGTCGAGGCCACCCAGAGCACCGTCGGGCAGCCCAAGGCCGAAACCATGGCCGCCCGGGTGCGCGACATCTCGCCTGCCTGCAACGTGCAGGCCATCGGTGCCCGCGTAACGCCCGACAACGTGGCCCAGTTCCTCGATCCCGCTCCGGACTGGGTGCTGGACGCCATCGACGACTCGGAGGCCAAGCTCGCGCTGCTGGCCACCTGTGTCCGCCAGGGCATCCCGGTCGTCTCCGGCATGGGGGCCGCCAACAAGCTCCTGCCCGGCAGCATCCGCACCGACGACATCAGCCGGTCCCGGAACTGCCCGCTGGCCAAAGTCATCCGCAAGCGGCTACGCCGCCAGGGCATCGAGCGCGGCATCACGGTGGTCTATTCCGAGGAACTGCCCGTGCGGCTGGCGGACGGCACCTTCCAGGCCGCCGAGCCCGAGGCGGAAGGCATGAAGCGCCCGCAGGGCACGATCTCCTATCTGCCTGCCCTCATCGGCCTGAACTGCGCCGCCGTGATCCTGCGCGGCCTGCTGGCGGATATCCCCTTCGAGCGCCGGGGCGAGACCCCGCCTACTCGCCGTCCTTCTCCGCATCCTTGAGGATTTCCTCGCCCTCGAAGAAGGTGTGGTAGTAGAGCATGTCCAGCTTGCGCTTGGCCCCCTCCATGGCGCCGGTGTACTTGGCCGCCTCCTGGGCGTACTTCTGGGCCTTCTTGTCCTCGCCCGCGTCCTGGGCCTTCTTGGCCTTCTCGTTGTAGCCGTCCACCTTGCCCTTGTTCTCCAGGTAGATCTCCTCGGCGGGCTTGATCTGCTTCTCCAGCAGCTTCTCCAGCTTCCGGCGGTCGCGCCCGATATCCCCGCGCAGGGAGCGCTCCTGCTTCTCCAGCTTGCGCTTGTCCCTGGCGCTGGCGTCCGCCATCTGCCCGAGGACCGAAGTCAGTTCCTGGATGTTCGCCTGCACGCTCTCGTACAGCTCGGCAATCTCCGGATTGCCCTTCTGGAAGCTCTCCAACTGCTTCGCATCGACCTTCGGTTGCTTCTCGGGCCGCAGGTCCTTGTCGTCCTTCGCGTCTCCCGCCCCCCAGGCGGAGGCCAGAAACGCAAGACCGAGACCGACTGCCGACGCCATCCGAACCATTTTGCCGAACATCTACGTGACTCCCTGGAAAACGAACACCCCGACTGAACGGGACTTACGGGCAAAGACCACAACGAGAAGACAAATTTAGCACGTGGAGAGCTTGAACTGCAAGCGTTCGCACCTAATGTATACGCCGTCCTCGCAAGAGGGCCAAACGGGGCATTAGCTCAGTTGGCTAGAGCGCCACACTGGCAGTGTGGAGGCCATCGGTTCGAGTCCGATATGCTCCACCAGGAGCACCCGCAAACCCCTTCAAGCCGCAACGCTTGAGGGGGTTTTTCTTTGCCGTCACTCGCGGCAGGCGTAGCCAGTGCGGAATGGGCATCGGCTCCCCGGTCCGGCAGCACGCTCCGCGCCCGAGGCCGGGCGCTTCTCCAGCACATCGACTTCCTGCCAGACGCCGGGAAAGCGGCGCGCCGCCGCCGCGAAGGTCACTGCCAGCAGTGCCGCCCCGTAGCGCGAGCGCCGGGTTGCGCCAAGAGGGGTTCTGCGGGGGGATCAGACCAGGCCGAGAATCCGGTCCATGACCCAGTTGGTGTGGGCTCCCGTGGCCCCCGTGGAGGGGTGCTGGACGTGACCGTGCAGGTGTTCCCGCATGGCTGTCACGTGATGGATCTGGATGTGTGGCGGGTGCTCCACGAAGAGCTCCTGCCGCCCGGCCCCGTTCACCAGCACCAGCGGCACTTCGCCGAAGACGGCGAACTCGATGCTCCCCTCGCTGCCGAGAATCTGCACCTTCTCCTCGCGGAGGTGGGAGCCGAAGTTCCAGAATCCGGTCCCCGTCGCCCCGGAGGCGTGTCGCCAGGCCCCGGCGATGGCGTCCTTGGCGGCGTACAGTCCCTGCTGGTTGGCACTTACCCCGGAGGCCTCGGCCACCTCGCCCAGCAGGTAGACGAACAGGTCCAGACCATGACTGGCCACATCGTCGAAGTAGCCCCCGGGCGCGATCGCGGCGTCGGTGCGCCAGTTGTACGTCTTCGCGAGATCGACCTTGCTGGGCGGACGGGCCATATGCCAACTGACATGGTGGACCCGGCCAATCGCCCCCTGGTCCAGCCAGGCCTTCACCTGGTTGAACCGCGGCAACGAGCGCCGGTAGTAGGCCACGAAGAGCGGCAGGTTGCGTTCCTGGAAGGCCTCGGTCATGGCCACGCACTCCGCGTAGCTGGGGGCCATGGGCTTCTCGACGCAACAGGGCTTGCCGGCCGCCGCCACCTTCAGGGCATAGTCCCGGTGGCTGTCGGGCGGAGTCGCGATGTAGACCGCGTCGATCTCCGGATCGGCGATCAGGGCGTCCGCGTCGGTGTGGACCTTGGGAACGCCATGCCGCCGGGCATAGTCACGGGCTTTCTCGGCATCGCGCCGCATGACGGCGACCAGCTCGAATCCGGCGGTCTGCTGGTAGGCGGGCCCGCTTTTCACCTCGGTGACGTCGCCACAACCGATGATGCCCCAACGGACGGTCGGAAAGGAACCCACTGCGGACTCGCTCATGTGCCATGCTCCCAAAGGATAGAACGTGCGCAGGGAAGGTAGCGGGGATGGAGGCATTGGCAAGCCCGGCATGGGAAGTCCCGCAGAGGGAACTACAGTATGGGTCCGACTCTATCCGTCTGTCTAGGAACATCGATGCCAGCTCCGTCCCTCCAGTTTCAGAATGTCTCCTTCACCTACGCGAGCATGACGCGCCCGCTCCTGGTCGAGGTGAAGGCGCACTTCCCCGCCGGCTGGACCGGCGTGGTGGGTCCCAACGGCGCGGGCAAGAGCACGCTCCTGATGCTGGCCGTCGGTGAACTGGAGCCCCAAGAGGGAACCGTCGTCCGGTCCGGACAGGCGATCTACTGCGCCCAACGGACCGACCTGCCGCCCGAGGCCCTGCCGGATTTCGTCTACGCGGGCGACCGCGAGGCCCTGGTGTTGCGCGACCAACTCGGCATCGAGGACGATTGGCTGGACCGCTGGGACACGCTCAGCCACGGCGAACGGAAACGGGCCCAGATCGGGGTCGCGCTCTGGCTCGATCCGGATGTCCTGGCCCTCGACGAGCCGACCAACCATATCGACGGCGAGGCCCGCCAGCTGCTGATCGGCGCGCTGCGGCGCTACCGGGGCGTCGGCCTGCTGGTCAGCCACGACCGCGAGCTGCTGGACGCGCTCTGCACCCAATGCCTGTTCATCGATCCGCCGGATGCGAGCATGCGGCCCGGGGGGGTCACCCAGGGCAGCGAGCAGGCCGGCATCGAGCAGGAGACGGCCCGCCGCCAGGACGATGCGGCGAAGCACACCATCACCCGCTTGCAGCGGGAAACCCAGCGTCGCCGGGAGGCCGCCGACCAGTTCGCGGCCAAGACCAAGGCCGCCAAGCACCGCAAACCGCCCGCCCAGGACCACGACGGCACGGCCATGCGCAACCTGGCCAAGCTCACCGGCAAGGACGCCTTCGCCGGCAAACTGGCCGCCCGCATCGGCGACCGGGTGACGCGCGCCCGGGAGCAGCGCGCTTCGGTCAAGGTGAAGAAGGTCTACGAACTCGGCATCTGGCTGGAAAGCGATGCCTGCTCCCAGCGGGCCAGCCTCTTCCGGGTTCCCGCCGGAGAGATTCCGCTGGGCAACGACCGGCGGCTATGCTTCCCCGACCTGGTCATGCGCCCCACCGACCGGATCGCCGTCACCGGCGCGAACGGACTCGGCAAGAGCACCCTCCTCCGCCACATTATGCCGCAACTCGACCTGCCCGCCGAGCGCATTGTGCATGTGCCCCAGGAGATCACCGCCGACGAATCCCGCCGCATCCTGGCGGAGATCGCGGCCCTGCCCAAGGAACGGCTCGGCCAGATCATGACCATCGTCAGCCGCCTGGGCTCGCGGCCGCAGCGGCTGATTGAGAGCGACGAGCCCAGCCCCGGCGAGATCCGCAAGATTCTACTGGCCCTGGGCATCGCCGGGAGGCCCCATCTCATCGTGATGGACGAGCCCACCAACCACATGGACCTGCCCAGCATCACCTGCCTGGAGGAGGCGCTCTCCGAGTGCCCCTGCGGGCTGTTGCTGGTGAGCCACGATTTCCGGTTCCTGGGTGCCCTGGCCACCATCAACTGGCACCTGGTGCCGACCGAAACCGGTGCCGACGTCGAAGTCTCGCTCTGGTGACCGGCTAGCGCCGGGTGCGGCAGCGGTAGACGATGGCGGGGGGCAGGTTCAGCCAGGTTACCGGGCTCACCTCGATCTCCGTGAAATACTCGCCGAGCAGACGGCGGAAGCGAATGCCAGCCGGCAGCAGCAGCCCTTGCAGGTAGGCGAACGTGGCAAACTGCCCGCCGGGCCGCAGGGAAGCCACGGTAGCGTCCAGAATCTCCCGCTGGAGGCGTTCCGGAAAGGCCGCCCAGGGCAGGCCGCTGATGACGACATCGGTATGCCGCCGTCCCAGCCGGGAGAGCTCGCCGCTCACGCCGGTGGCCGAGCCGCAGTGCAGGTTCCGTCCCGGAAAGCGTCCGCGCCAGAGGCTGGCAATCTCGCGGTTCGCCTCGAAAGCCACGAAGGTGGCCTTGGCCGGCAGGCGGGAGAGGATCTCGTGGGTGAAGACGCCAGTACCCGGACCGTACTCCACCGCCGTTTCCACCCGGGGCCAATCCACCCAGTCCACCATGCGCCGGGCCAGACGCCGGGAGCTGGGAACGATCGCCCCGACAGCAGTCGGTCGGCGGATGAACTGACCGAGGAACCGGAAGGTTCCACTCATAGCCTTTGCTCTCTCGCAGCCGTCCGGATTCACGGCGAGGCCGTGTCCGCGGAAGGTAGTTGATCGGAAGGCGGAGTCTCGCTCAACGCCCGTTGCTGGAACTCGGCCCGCTCGGCTTCGGCGAGGGGCTGATAGCGGTTGCGCTGGAGGCGGCGCTCCAGTTCGTCACCCTTGAGGGTGAACGTCGTAATATGCCGCCCCTCGTCGCTGAATGCATGGGCGCGGCTGGATTTTCCCAGGACGATGACAGAGCCCCGGAACGCATCGCGGAAGAAGTCGCCCTCGGTGGCCTGGACCAGATCCTCGCGGGCGGTGTGGACGGGCCGCCGCTCATTGCCGCGCCGTTCGGCGTGGGCGGTGCGGCGGTCGTCCTGCCGCCCCTTGCGCTCGATCGAGTGGGCCAGGTGCCGGAGCACGGCAAACGCCTTCTCGCGGGTCTCGGCCAGGTGCTTCCTGCCGTGGTGGGCTTCCCAGAGAAAGCTGACCTCGGCCATGCTGTGCCGGGCGCTGCGGATCGCCTCGTGAACCCGGTGCAAAGCCGAACGGGAAACGCTGGGCGTATCCACCAACGCCGCCTGGAGGGATTCGGGCGCCAGCACCTGCAGGCGGAGCTGGTGGGCCTTGTTCTCCACCAACTGCACGGTGAAGGCCATGCGCTCCTCCGCCACCGTGACGTAGCCCGCGACCACCTGGCCCCAGACCCGGTAGGTGAGCGAGTTCCGCCCGAAGGAGTCGAGCTGCTCGGATACCAGGCGGCGGCGGCCCACCACCCGGGCCAGCAGCTCGGGACGGGACGCGAAGAGACGCTCGGCCCGGTCGTCCTCCATGGCCAGCAGGAAGTTGAAGAATTCCTCCCACTCGGGACGCCCGGTGGACTGGTAGCCCGCGAAGACCATGCCCGGTTCCGGGGGCTGGGCATGGCTGCAACTGGCGGACCGGCAACCATAGCAGTAGACGAACCCCGCCCGGAACGTCTGGTACTCGGCCAGGCATTCCGCGGCGCTGGCCAGGGCCTGCTCGGCCAGCTCCTCGGGGGATAGGCCCGGCGACCAAGCAAGGACAAAGCCATCGGGTGCCGCCGGGGAGCCGTCCACGCCGTCGCACTCCG
>QKCY01000479.1 GCA_003245525.1 Victivallales bacterium
GTCCCGCACTGGATCGAGCTGGCCTGGCCCAAGACCCGGACCATTCGCGCCATCCGCCTCGTCTCCGGCTATCGCGGCGGCTCCACCGAAACCCACGACCCCGTCGCCGACTTCCACCTCGAAACCCGCGACGGCGACGAATGGCACGAAGTCCCCAACAGCCAAGTGACCGGCAACCGCGAAGTGGACTGCCGTCGCGAGATCGCCCCCCTGGAGACCAAAGCCCTCCGCCTTGTCGTAACCAAAAGCCAAAGCAACCTCTCCCGCGTCTTCGAACTGGAAGTCTACGGGGAGTGACGTCTTCGAACTGGAAGTCTACGGGGAGTGAGACGACGTGTCACGCGCCCAGCGCTCGGGGAAGGCGCTGGGTCATGAAAGCCTGCACCTTGGCTGGCAGTGGTGGCACCAGTTCGGCGAACAGGACCGTTCGACTAATTCCAAGCCCCTCCAGAACCGGCTGGCCTTGGCGGGAAGTGACGACGGCAAGCAAGCGCTCCAGCAAGCCCAGCATCTCCCGTTCGTCCAACCTGCCGACCTGAACGGTAGCCAGCAGGTCTGCCAGATAGCTCGGCATGATCTGAGCCAGGACATGAACGTGACGGCTGTCCTGCCGTCCGGCCTGGGCCAGATCAGCAACGTTCGCTATCTTGGCCTGAAGGAGAGCGATCGGCCCAGGGACACGAACCGTCGTGCCATTACCGTCGATCTCCAGTGTGTAGGTGGGCTGGCAGAGCTCGGCGTTGCTGATACCATGGACCTCTCGGAGCACTTCGACGGGCAGCAGCGTCCCGTCAGGTGCCGGCACGACGACGGCTCCGATCTCATTGGTCGGTGGCCGCAACGGGAATAGCTGTGGTTCGACCCCGGCGGTCCTAGCGATCCGCAAGAGGGTCTGGCGGTCACCCAGGACATCGATGTCCCGGGAGACGAAGGGGGCGAGATGGGCGGCACGCTCCGGATAGCAGAGAGCCCACAGGTTCACCGCTTGTCCTCCGACCAGGAAGAGCGGATCGGGACCTGACAGAATGCTCGCGAAATCCGCAGGGGGCCGGCCACGCCCTTCAGGCTGGGGAGACATGGGTCTGCTCCAACTCAAGCACCCGAACCCGGGTCGAGACCAGGGAGTTCCGGGCTTGGATGGTCTCTGGGTCTGCCAGGCCGAGGTCAAGCAGAAGCTGGTCGAACTCACGCTGGCTGCGCTTGAAGCGGGCCAAGACAGCCGGGGTGGCAAATCGCTCTGGTGGGCGGGGAACGAAAGCCATGACGAGCGGGTACAACCGTTCCCGGCAGCGAGCGTCGGCAGCCCGCTCCCTGACCACCGCCCGCAACGCCTCGCGGAGGAGAGCGGCGACGGTGGTACCTTCCCGATCTGCGATCCCGGCCAGAGCTGCCAGAGCCGCTTGGTGGTCGGCCAGACTCTGGCGACGTTTTGTGGCAGCAAGTTGGTTTGGCACGGCATACTCCACAAGGTTGATTCAACCTTATGAACATACCGTATTCGGGAAGATGGCGCAAATTCCGGGAAGCCAGCCGGACAGAAAGGGCCTGGTCCCTATCTCCCGGGAAGATAGCCCCCGGAGTTTGCAGGGCACTCTCCCGGCGTCACGGAAGGGCGGAACACACCTGGGAACGCCGAGCACCGGCTCGGCGGTATTCCGGCAACCATTGTCCCCCCAATCGCCGAGCTGGTGCTCGGCGTTCCCAGGTGGGTAGAGCCGATGGAAAGGGCTCGTCCCGTGTTGCCCATCCCTGCGTCCGAAATGCTCACCGGCGGGTAGTCGCGGGATCGACGAGCCCGCGAGAGGTGCCTGACACGGGGGGGAAACCAATGGTCGGCAACCAAAGTCCGCGCGTTCATCGACCGCGCGGCTACCCGGTCGGCATGGAATCCAGACAGAAAGCCCCCATGCCCGGTCTTCCTCAGAAAGACAGATCGCCAGAGTCGGTCGTTCTCCCGGCATCACGGAAGGGCGGTGCGCGCCTGGGAGCGCCGAGCACCAGCTCGGCGGTGTTTTTGCAGCCATTGTCCCCCCAATCGCCGAGCTGGTGCTCGGCGTTCCCAGGTGGGTGGAGCCGATGGAAAGGGCTCGTCCCGTGTTGCCCATCCCCGCGTCCGAAATGCTCACCGGCGGGTAGTCGCGGGATCGACGAGCCCGCGATTGAGGCGGGTTGTGCGGGCAGGAACCGACGGTTGGCTACCAGAACCCGCGCGTTCATCGACCGCGCGGCTACTCGGTCGGCATGGAATTCGGACAGAAAGCCCCCATGCCCGGTCTTCCTCAGAAGGACAGATCGCCAGAGTAGGCCATTCTCCCGGCATCACGGAAAGGCGGTGCGCGCCTGGGAGCGCCGAGCACCAGCTCGGCGGTATTCCGCCAACCGCTGTCCCCCCAATCGCCGAGCTGGCGCTCGGCGTTCCCAGGGAAGGGGAGCCTGCGTTTCTGGATTTCCCCGTATATGGGACCAGGCACCACTCCGCCGGAGCGGCCTTGCCCCGCAAACTCTCTCTGCGGGAACCGCGCCGGGCTACAGCACGGATACGGCGAGGGGGCCGAGGGCCTTGAAGAGGCGGGTAGTGATCTCTTTCGAGGTGAGGGCGCTGGGGGCTCCGGGGAAGCTGCCCACGTCCTCGTAGTTCTGGTAGAAATCGGGATCGTCGGTGGGGACGGCGGTCTTGCCGGGGCGGAGCTCGAAGCTGCTGGTGTTGCGGATGGGCCAGAGGTCCACGGGGGTGAGCTGCATGAACCCTTCGACGAGGCCGTTGAGCTTGTCGGTGCTGAGGGGCATCTGACGCTTGGCGATGACCCAACTGTTCTCGGGCTGGCAGTCGCCGAGGATGGTGGCGCGCAGTTGCTGGGCGATAGCGGGGTCGTCGATCAGGAAGCCGATCTCCGTGTTCAGGTTGGCCGAACGGGGGTCGAGGTTGTAGGAGCCGATGTAGGCGATCTTGCCGTCCACCACGGCCGATTTGGCGTGGATGCAGAGGAAGGGACTCCTCTCCTGCTCGCCGCTGGCGAGGCGGGCCTGCGCCCGCCGGGAGAACTCGTCGAAGGCCGGAAAGACGGTGTATAGCTCGCCGGGCTGGGGTTTGTACTCGTAGGTCTCCAGCTTGAGCGACTCGATGTAGACCGAGCGGAGGCGGTAGTTGGCGGAGTAGGCCATGGTGTTGTCGGTGGAGCCGAAGCTATTCGAGGACACCACGATGCGCAGTTCGGGCTTGGCCTTGCGCAACTCGGTGAAGAACTTGCGGGACGGGGTGCCGAGGACGAAGTACGGACTCTGCGCGATGATCTCCGAATGGGCATCCTCGATGACCTCGGCCAGCCGCTGGGTGATCTGGCCGCCCCCCCGCAACCAGAGCGCGCGGTTCTTGCCCGGCTTGTCGGCGATGAACTCCAGCCGCTTGGCCCGGACGAGATGGTCGGCGAAGGTGCGCTGGATCAGGGAAAGGTCGTTGGCACCCAAGTCCTCCCGGCCGCAGAGCTCGCTGAAGGCGAAATCGGCGCGGGTGACGTAGCGGGTGAAGGTCCCCTCCTCGATCACCTTGGCCACATCCAGCAGTTCGTGGCTGGGTTCCACGTGCCGGCAGGTCCAGAATTCGTTGAAGGAGGCGCGGACGTCGGCGGCAGCGGGGCCGATAACCAGCACGTCCCGGTCGCGGAAGTTCATCTCGGTGGAACGGGTGTAGTAGGTGTTCTCGATGTTCCGGCCGCCGGCGATGACCGCCACATCGTCCACCAGCAGGATCTTGTTGTGCATCCGCTGGTTGAACCCCCGGAAGCCAAGTATCAGGTTGCCCATCACCCGTAGCTTCGAGGGCTTGATCCGGTCGGCGGCGGGCCGGTAATGCTTGATCTGGAGGTTGGGGTGGACCGTGGCCAGGAAAGCGACCACGTTGGGGTCCTTGTCCGAAACGAAGTGATCGGCGATGATGCGCACCTGCACGCCGCGCTGGGCCGCCTGGATTAGCTCGTACATGACGAACCGCCCCACCTCGTCGTTGGTCCAGATGAAGGTCTGGATGCAGATGCTCTTGGTGGCGTTGCGGATGAGGTGGATGCGGGCGAGCAGGGCATCGTCGCCGCTGTCGAGGATCTGCGCGTAGTTGCCGGTGGATCGGTCCGCCTTGGCCCGGATGGCGCGGACCGCATCGTCCACCATGGGTTGGAACGGGGAGCCGCGGAAGAGCACGCCGGGGCCTACCTGGACCGGCACGGGCCGGTCGTCCACGTCCCAGGAGGAGGCCGGTTGGTCGCCCGCCCGCGCGCCAAGGGCAAGCAACAGTACCAAGGGGAGAAACCACTTCATCCTTCACCTCGCTGCATCGTTCGGGGGAATGGGCCTACTCTACGTCCTGCTTTGGCCGGGAGCCAACCCCTGGCCGTCCGGAAACACCGGAGGCAAGCGGTTGTACGGGACGGCTAGACGGTGTATCGGTGGAACATCGTCGGCAGGAACAGGATGGACTCGGCAATGATGAGACGACTCGCGCTCAGTGTGGCCCTGGGACTCTGTGGAGGTGTGGCGATGGCGGAGCACGTGGTGTTCGTGGAGGGTGGCAAGCCGGTGGCCGTGCAGGTCATGGGACCGGCCTGGCAGCAGGAGGATGGGGTCCTGGTGGGGGCCGCGACCAACACCATTGCCCACCGGCTTCTCGCCGATCAGGGATTGGGGGTCGGGGATTTCACGATCCGGGCGCGGCTCTCGCTGACTGGCCTGGCCAACAGCGCGGCCGCGTTTGTGCTCGGCGAGAACACCTTCTTTGGCTTCGCGGGCGGTCA
>QKCY01000123.1 GCA_003245525.1 Victivallales bacterium
CCGGGTCGCGGGCAAGTACCTCGACGTGGTCAGCATCAACTACTACACCGAGGGCATCGACACCAACTTCATCCGGCGGCTGTACCGCTGGACCGGCGAGAAGCCCCAGATGTGGAGCGAGTTCTTCTTCACCGCCGAGAAGGAAAGCAACGTGGCCGGACGCCTCGACCTGCCCACCCAGCGCGAGCGCGGCGAAGCCTACCGGTACTACGTCGAGACCGCCGCCTCACTCGGCTTCGTCGTGGGCATCGAGTGGTTCACCCTTATCGACCAGGCGGTCACGGGCCGCTTCTTCGAGAAGTACAACGGCGAGCGCCAGAACACCGGCCTCTTCAACGTCTGCGACCGCCCCTACCGCGACGCCCTGGCCGAGATGGCGCAGGCCCATCGCGAAGTCTACTCGGTCTGGCTCGACGGCCAGAAACCCTACGCCTTCGAAAATCCCCGCTTCAGCGGCAAGGGGCAGGCCACCCGCACCATCCAAGCCGGCCACGCCCTCGGGCCCATGGCCATCGACGGCCAGCTCGAAAACTGGCCCGGTCGTCCCCCGGAACGCATTGCCAGCGACCGTCTCGTGGTCGGCCGCGAAGCCGAAGGGCTGGAAGCCAGCTTCAAGGTCTGCTGGGACGAGCAGGCCCTCTACCTCCTGATCAACGTCGCCGACGCCACGCCGCTGCAGAACGATCATCAGGGCGGCGACCTATGGAGCGCCGACGGCATCGAACTCTTCATCGGCCACGAGGACCTCGACCGCGGCGGTCCTTTCCTCTTCACCGACCGCCAGATCCTGATCGGTGCGAGCGATCCGGCCAAGGGCGCGAAGACCCACGTGGTCAACGCCCCCCAACAGCCCACGATTCCCGTCGCCGCCGTGCCCGCCGTGGACGGCAAGGGCTACACGCTTGAGGTCGCCATTCCCTGGTCGGCCATGGCCATCGAACCCAAGGAAGGTCTGGAACTCCTCTTCGATCTCGGCGTGGACGACAGCGCCGACGGCAAAGGCCGCCGCGCCCAGACCATGTGGAACGGCGTCGCCCGCAACTCCTCCGACCGCGGCGCGTGGGGCCGCCTCGTGCTGGTGCGGTAGGTCATATGGGTCGTAGACCATCCCCTTGCGGGATCGGTACCTGCGCAGCGCCGGACGCCGGGTACGAGCCCACGCCCCTTGCAGGATGGCTACCTGCCTAGCGCCGGACGCCGGGCGCAAGGCCACGCCCCTTGCGGCGTGGTGAGCCTGGAGTACCTAGCCTGCGTCCTCCGTTGGCGTGCCCCCCTCCCGCCGCCGGGCAGCGTCGCTGCCCGGCGGCGGGAGGGGGAGAGCCTTGCCGTCCGCTTGCCTGGCAGAAGAGAAGAAGGGCCGGGAGCACCCAGCGGTCAAGCCGCTGGCCAGATGCGCCGACACGGCAGCGGGACGCCGGGTACGAGCCCACGCCCCTTGCAGGATGGCTACCTGCGTAGCGACGGACGCCGGGTGCGAGGCCACGCCCCTTGCGCGATGGGTACCTGTCTAACGCCGGGCGCCGGGTACGAAACCACGCACCTTGCAGGATGGGTACCTGCGTAGCGACGGACGCCGGGTGCGAGGCCACGCCCCTTGCGGCGTGGTGAGCCTGGAGTACCCAGCTTGGTCCCCCGTTGGCGTGCCCCCCTCCCGCCGCCGGGCAGCGTCGCTGCCCGGCGGCGGGAGGGGGAGGGGCTTGCGGTCCGCTTGCCTGGCAGAAGAGAAGAAGGGCCGGGAGCACCCAGCGGTCAAGCCGCTGGCCAGATGCGCCGGGCACCGCAGCGGGACGCCTTGTGCGGTAGAGGAGCTTCCAGCTGTCGGACCTGTCGGGGTGGTCTGACAGGTCTTTCGTCCCTGGTTGCGGATTCACCGCCGTGGTCCTATCCTACGGCACCACCGCAACCTCGGGGACGCCCATGCGCCATTGCCTCGCCAGCCTCTTTCTTGCCCTACCGCTCCTGGCCGCCGAGCCCTGGCAGTTCCGCTATGCCCACCAAGCGGACCAAAAACCGGAATGGACAGAAATGGGCCGGGTTCCCGCCTTCGCCATTGCGGCAGATGGGGAGACCATCGGCTCTGCCGATGCCCCCGATGGCCGCTGCCGGGGCTGGGTGTTCGCTGCCCGTCCCCTCGTTCTGCCGGACCCGCCGCCGGTCCGCCTGACCGCCGAACTGGAATACCAGACCTACTGCGAACTGGCGAACCGTAGCGGTGAGTTCTACCTCTTCCTGGCCACCCCGGAGGCCTGGAACGCCCTGGCGACCGATCCGGCCAAGGGAGCCCATTTCGCCGCCACGCGACCGCCGACCGGCATGTTGCTCGTCAAGGTGAACAGCCAGGGGGAGGATGTTCCGGACTGGCAGGACTCCGGCGGCCTCGCCTTCCCCGCCCTGCCCGAAGCATTCCGGAAAGCCCCGCAGATTCTGGCGGGAGTGGCCTGGGGCACCTATCATTTCAACGAGGAACGGGGAGCCTTCCGCAACCTTCGGTGGACCATGCAAAGCCAAGACGATCTCCGCTGGGATTTCTGGCAGGCACTCGACCTCGACCGTCCCGAACTGGCCGCCGTCCGCGCTGCGGTTGCGGCGAAGGACGAACCCGCCGCCGAGCACAGCCTCGCCGCCTATCTCCGGCAGCGCGCGACTCCAGTCGTGGCCAATCCCGTATCCCCGGCGGCAGTCAGCGAACTGCATCGGGCGGACGAAACCCTGGCCCACACCTATCGCCTGGCGGGTTGTCCCGTCTACACCTTCGCCGATGGCATCGTTTGGAATGCAGACCCCTTCAACTACAACCAGTGGCCGGTCGCTCTCAACCGCCACATGGAATGGCGCACGCTCGCCGCCGCCTACCTGAAAACGGGAGACGAGAAGTACGCCCGCGAATGGGATGCCCAGGTGCGGGACTGGGTTAGTGCTATGCCCGTGCTCATCGCTCCGGGTTGGATCGAAGGCCCCTTCAACACGCCCGGCAAGACCTCCCTCTCCCTCGATGCCGGCATCCGCATGGGCCAAAGCTGGTTCCCTAGCCTAGCGGTGTTCAGGCAGAGCCCCAGCGTGAGTGATGCGGCCTTGGTCGCCTTCGCGCGCAGTTGCTGGCAGCATGGCGGCTACCTGATGCGCGCGGAGAACTACCGCGTGACCAGCAACTGGGGCGCGATGGAGAGCAACGGTCTCTACCATCTCGGCGTCATGCTGCCCGAGTTCAAGGACGCCCCTCTCTGGCGCGACACCGCTCTCGACCGTACCCTCGCCATGATGGACGCCCAGGTTTATCCCGACGGGGCCCAGACCGAACTGGCCTCCGGCTATCACGGGGTCTCCCTGCGCAACTTCCTCGGCGTCATGTACCTGGCCCGGGCCAACCAACTCGCCGTGCCAGCGGACTTCGCCGACCGGCTGGAACGCATGTTCGACTGCTACCTGCACACCGCCGATCCCGAGTTGCGCATGCCGAATCTCAACGATAGCGGACGCGGCGACATCACCGCCTACATGCGCGAAGGGGCGGAGCTGTTCCCCAATCGCCAGGACTTCCGCTGGGCGGCGGAACGCCGCAGGCAGGGCACCGAGCCGGACTTCCTTTCCTGCGTCATGCCCTGGGCTGGCTGGGTGGTCATGCGCAGCGACTGGTCGCCCGAGGCCCGCTATCTCCTCTTCGACGCCGGTCCCTTCGGCACCGGTCACCAGCACGAGGACAAGCTCGGCATCACCCTCCAGGCCTTTGGCCGCCTGCTCGTCACCGAGTGCGGGGTTTACGCCTACGACACCAGCCAGTGGCGCAAGTACTGCCTCAGCACCCGCGGCCACAGCACGGTCCGGGTGGACAACCAGGACCAGAACTGCCGCGCGGACAGAACCCAGTACCGGGCCGAAAAGCCGGACACCTACGGCTTCTTCGACAGTCCTGCCTGCGTCTACGCCCGCGACACCCACACCTCGGGCTACGGCGACCCGCCGGACAGGTCGGTCCAGCACCGCCGCCGGGTCCTCTTCCTCAAACCCGACCTTTTCCTGGTGGTGGACGATCTCGCCGCCAGCGACGACCGCGAGCACGAGGCCGAGATCCAATTCCTGCTCAACGCAGACAGTGCCGAAGCGGATCAAACCACCGGCATCGTCGTGAGCCAGCACGAACCCGGCCAGCCCGGCATCGGCATCATCCCGCTGGCCACCGATAACATCAACCTGCGCATCGCCCAAGGGGAGACCGAACCCACCGTGCGTGGCTTCATCCCCAACGGCTTCGAGAAGCTGGTTCCCGCCCCTGCCGTGCTCTACACCCGCCGGTTCACCGGCCAGACCACCCTCGCCTGGCTGCTGGTTCCCTTTCAAGGCGACACCCTCCCCGTTCAGCTGACCCGCAGGAAGCAGGGCGAGGCCATCTTGCGTCTCGGAGACGGCGGGGAGGCACGGATCGGTTGCACACCGACCAGCCTCTCATGGGCCGATCCGAAACGGGCCTTCTTTCGACAGGAGGAGCCGCTCCTGCCCCGGAAGTAAGGGTCATGTGCATTGGCTGGCTCGACCCGCAACTCTCAATGGCATGCCGAGGACATGGAGGCAGGCCGTTCAACAGATGAATGCCAGATG
>QKCY01000525.1 GCA_003245525.1 Victivallales bacterium
CCGTGCTCTTCCCCTTCTTCCCCCTACAGCGGAGTTTCCCTTTCTTCAACCACGCCACCTGGGGGATGTACACGACCCACCAGTCGATCTACTGGCGGATCCTGACCGGTTCCCTGTCCTCGCTGCTGGTCGGGGTCGGCCCCCAGGCGTTGTGCGGCATCTATCCGACGCTGGCGGACCCGGAGCACATCCGGGCCGTGCTGGCCCAGTACGACCAGGCCTATCTGACCGAGAGCTTCTGCACCTACATGGATTCCCACAACGAATACCTGAACACCGGGGTCGCCTTCGGTCTTCCGGCTCTGCTGGCCTGGATCGGCTTCTGGGTGGGACAGGCGGTGGCAGGGTTCCGCCGCCAGCGGGACGAGCTGGTGCTGTTCTTCGTGATTGGCCTGCTGTGTTGCTGCCTGTGGGACGATCTGGCCAGCAAGCGCTGGATCTGGGTGACGGCTGCCCTCCTGGTGGGGAACGCGCGCCGCGAAGCGGAGCCGGTACCATGAGCTACGCGGTCATCACCATCTGCCGCAATGCGGCCGCGACCATCGCCCGGTCGATCCGTTCGGTCCAGGCTCAGACCGTGCCGCCCGCGCAATACATCATTGTGGACGGGGAGTCCACGGACGGGACTTTGGAAGTGGTCGCGGAACTGGCCGAGGGGATGCCCTCCGGCTGTGACTTCCAGGTGGTGCCGCAACCGCCGCCACCGCCCGGCGTGGCCGGTATCCCGAATGCCTGGAATCTCGGGCTCGGACACATCCACGCCAACATAATCTTCCTGCTGAATGCGGATGACTGGCTGGAACCGGACGCCGCCGAGACGGTGCTCGCGGCCTTTGCCGAAGCTCCCGAGGCCGGTCTGCTGACGTCTCCGATCCGGATTGTCGCGGACGACCGCCAATGGCTCCTGCGGCCCCGTCCGCTCTGGCTCTTCCCCTTCCTGATGCCGGTCATGCATCCCGGCTGCTTCGTCCGTCGCTGGGTCTACGACCGGGTGGGCGATTTCGACGAGCGCTACCGGATCTCGGCGGACTACGATTTCGCCTACCGCTGCTGCCGGGCCGGGATTCCCTTCCACTCTCTGTCCCGTCCTCTGGTAAACATGCAATGGGGCGGGGCTGCCCGCCAGAACCTGCCCACGGCCCGGCGCGAAACGCTGGAGATCGCCCGGCGGCACTGCCGCGTGCCGGGACTCCCGTTCCTGGCCTACGCCCTGCGCCGGATGCTGGGAAGGTAGGGCGGAACGATGGAATACTGGAATGCTGGAATCATGGGAATACGTCTAGCATCCATGTCCAGTATTCCACCATTCCATCATTCCAGTATTCCACCATTCCATCATTCCAGTATTCCACCATTCCATCATTCCAGTATTCCACCATTCCACCATTCCACCACTCCATTCTCCCATGTGCGGCCTAGCTGGCATTTTTGACCTGCGCGAAGAGCGCACTCCGGACGAAGCCCTGCTCGCCGGGATGGGGCAGCGTTTGTTCCATCGCGGTCCCGACGAGGGGGGGACGGCGACCGGCCCCGGCTGGGGCCTGGCAAGTCGGCGGCTGGCGATCATCGGTATTTCCGACGGGCACATGCCGATGGCCAACGAGGACGGTTCCCTGCGTCTCGTCTTCAACGGCGAGATCTACAATCATCACGCCTTGCGCGAACGGTTGCGCCAGCGGGGCCACGTCTTCCGGACCCACGCGGACACCGAGGTGATTCTGCATCTGTACGAGGAACGGGGAGCCGCCGTGGTCGAGGAACTGGAAGGCATGTTCGCTCTTGCCCTCGTGGACGAGCGACAGGGAACCGTGTTGCTGGCGCGGGACCGGCTCGGCCAGAAGCCCTTGCACTACGGGTTCACCAGCGATGGATTCCTGGTGTTCGGCAGCGAATTGCAGGCGCTTCTGACGGTTCCGACACTCCCGCGTGAATTGGAGACGCGGGCGCTGGCGGACTACTTCGGCTTGGGCTACGTGCCTGCGCCGCGTTCCATCTACCGGGCCGTGCGGCAACTGCCGCCGGGGCATCGGGTGCTGGTCCGGCGTGGTCAGGAAGTCGGTCCGGCGGAACGTTGGTGGTGCCTGGACTACAGCCCCAAGCTGAACTTGTCCTTCGCCGATGCCGTCGAACGGACGCGCGAATTGGTAGACCAGGCAGTGGCGGCCCGGCTGGAATCGGAAGTGCCCTTGGGTGCGTTCCTCTCGGGCGGCCTGGATTCCTCGGTGGTGGTGGCCTGTATGCAGCGGCATCTGGCCCAGCCGGTCCGCTCCTTCACCATCGGGTTTGCGGAGGCGCGCTACGACGAGCGCGATGCGGCGACGACCGTGGCCCGGCACGTGGGCACCGATCACCACGAGCGGCTGGCCGAACCCGCTGATGCGGCCCTGTTGCGCCAGTTGGTGCGCCACTATGGCGAGCCCTACAGCGATTCCTCCCTGCTGCCCACGGCCCTGCTGTCCCGGTTCACCCGCGAACAGGTGACCGTGGCCCTGAGTGGCGACGGTGGCGACGAGCTGTTCGGCGGGTACCGGCGCTACCAGTTCATGGCTTTGCACCGCTATCTGCGGTTGGTTCCCGGCCCGTTGCGTCGCGGATTGGCTCGCCTGCTCCTGGCAGCGCTGCCTGCGGAACGGGCAGGGCGGACCAAGCGGGGCGAACTGCGCCGGTCCCTGGCCGCCTTTGCCCAGGAGCCCTTGGCCTGTTTTGCCGGTTTCCAGGAGATCCTGAACCGGGATGTGACCAGCCGCCTGCTCGCGCCGGTCGCGGGTTCATGGACCGGACATTATCTGGAGGATTGGGAGCGCTTCCTGGCTGCTGGCACAGCCAGCGATCCGGTGGAGCGGTTCCTCGAACTGGATACGGCCTGCTATCTGCCCGACGATCTGCACCGCAAGGTGGACATCGCCTCCATGGCCTTCAGCATCGAGGTCCGGGCTCCGTTCATGGACCGGGCGCTCCAGGAGTTCGTGGCCACCTTGCCGCGCGAGTACAAGTGCGGCGTCCGCTACCGCAAACGGCTCCTGCAAGCGATCGGGCAACCCCTGTTGCCGGAAAGCATCTGTCAGCGGTCCAAACGGGGGTTTGGCGTGCCCGTGGCCGAGTGGTTGCGCGGTGGCCTGCGGGACGAGACCCGGGCCTTGGCGGGCGACCTTCGTTCCTGGGATCGGCGGGGCCTGCTCGACCCCGCGACGGTACAGACTCTGGTGGACGATCATCTGGCAGAACGGCAGAACCATGCCTTCGTGCTCTGGGCCTTGTTCTGTCTGAGGCTATGGTACGAGGAAGTCGATACGTTGTAGAATCTGGTACCATGGACTCCCACGCACTTACGGTTCTTGAATTCCCGGCCTTTCTGGCCGAGTTGTCCTCCCAGGCGCAGACCGCGCTCGGGATGGCCCGCATTCAGCGTTTCCACCCGGCCACCGGCATCGAGGAGATCGTGGCCCGGCGGAAACCTTACCTGGACACCATGCGGCTCTTCGCTGGCGGTGCCCATCCTCCCGGTCTCTGGTGCGAGGATATCGACGACGTCCTGCGCCGTCTGGCCCCGGCCGGATCGGCGGTGGACGGCGACGAGTTGGTGCGCTGCCGGGCGTTGCTCGACGCCTGCGCCGATGCCAAGAACTTTCTGCTCAGCGAAACCTGCCGCGATCTGCCGACCCTGATCGGCTGGGGCGATCTCCTTCAGGACGCGCCCGAACTGCGCCAGGCCCTGCATCGGGCGCTGGACCACGACGGCACTGTCCTCGATTCCGCCAGTCCCCAGTTGGCCGAATTGCGTCGCCGCAGCCGTTCGCTGGAACGGCGCTTGCAGGAGACGCTGGACGAGATGACCCGGCAGACCGAGTACGAGAGCGTGATCCGCGACCGCTTCGTGACCGTGCGCAACGGGCGGTTCGTGATCCCGATCCGCCGCGAGCAGCGCGCCGCCCTGCCGGGCGTGGTCCACGATCACTCCAACAGCGGGCAAACCGTCTTTGTCGAGCCTACCGCCACGCTGCCCATGGGCAACGAATTGGCCGAGACCCGGCTCCAGGAACGGGATGAAATCCTGCGTATCCTCCACGAACTCTCCGGTCGGGTGCGGGCCATGATCCCGGGTCTGCGCACCAATCTGGAGGTGCTGACCGAACTGGACGTGGCCTTCGCCGTGGGTCGCTGGTCGGCGCGCGATGGCTGCCGGATGCCGCTCTTCGGGAAACGGCTGAACATGCGGAGCGGTCGTCACCCCCTACTCGAGAAACAACTGCGCAGCGAGGGCAGGGGGGCGCAACTGGTGCCCCTCAGCCTGGAACTGCAAAAGGGGACACGGGTGCTGGTTATCACCGGCTCCAACACCGGCGGCAAGACCGTGGTGCTGAAGACCCTCGGCCTGCTGACCCTGATCGCCCAGTGCGGCCTGCCGGTGCCGGTGGGCGAGGGCACGGAACTGGAACTGTTCGACCAGGTACTGGCGGACATCGGCGACGAGCAGTCGTTGGCGGCCAGCCTGAGTACCTTCAGCGGGCATCTCAACCAGATCGGCCGGATTCTGGCCGCCGTCGGCCAGGGACGCAGCCTAGTCCTGCTGGACGAGTTGGGGTCGGGCACCGATCCCCTCGAAGGCGGGGCCCTGGCCTGCGCCGTGCTCAATGCCTTGTCCAGCCGCAGTGCCCTGACCTTGGCCACGACCCATCTGGGCGTGGTCAAGAACTATGCCCACGAGCAACCCCACATGCTGAACGCGGCGGTGGCCTTCAACGTGGAGACCCTGCAGCCCGAGTACGTGCTGGAGGTGGGGCGTCCCGGGGCCAGCCATGCCTTGCAGATTGCCCGGCGTCTGGGTCTGCCCAAGCAAGTGGTGAACCAGGCCGAGCAGTTCCTGTCCTCCGATCATCTGCGCCTGGAAAGCATGCTGGCCAAGATCGAGGAGGATCAGCGCCGCATCGCCAGCCAGGAGAAGGAGGTGGCCGAGGCCCATCAGCGCATGGTGCGCGACCGCGATGACCTCAAGACGGAGCTCGATGGGCTGCGCAACGAGCGGCGGCGAATGCTCCACGATGCCTACCAGCAGGCGGCGGGTATCGTCGAGAACACCCGGCGGCAGATGGACGAGCAGCTTCGCGAGTTCCGTGGCCAATTGACCGATCAGAAGCAGAGCGAGCGGGCTGCCACGGCTGCCCGCGAGAAGCTGCGCTCCCGCAGCGAGAAACTCGCCGCCGGGGCCAAGGAAACCACGGAGAAACCCGGCAAGCCCGTGCGGGCGGACCGGCTCAAGGTGGGCGACCGGGTTCACGTGCCCCGTCTGCGCGGCAAGGGGCAGGTGGTGGACATTCTCGATGGCGGCAAGAAGGTCACGGTCGAAGTCGAAGGCTTGCGTTTCACTCTCGCGATCGCCGAGTTGGAGGCTGGCAGCGGCCAGCCCGAGGCGGAGGAAACCCAAGTGATGGTGAGCCGTCCCCGGGTGACCGGGAGGACGCCCACCGAGATCGTGCTGGTGGGGTCGCGGGTGGACGAGGCGCTGGACAAGCTGGACCTCTTCCTCAACCAGGCCATGCTGGCGAATATGGAAGAAGTCCGCGTTGTCCACGGCTTCGGTACGGGCCAGTTGCGGCGGGGCATCCACGAATGGCTGCGCACCCAGCGTTCGGTGGCCCGTTTCCGCCTGGGCAAGCACGAAGAGGACCCCGGTGGCGCCGGGGTGACCATCGTCACGCTACGCTAGTCCCATTCCCGCAAGTACCGATATCGGGATATACCCAGTCTGCGGCCAAAGGCCGCTCTGGAGTGCGGTGCTCTGCACCGCTTTTCGTCCACGCTTGCCGTTGATGCACCGGATAGTCCTGTCTTTGGGCGGAAGCCGGGAAGGATCAAAGCAGCGCAGAGCGCCGCACCCCAAAGCGCCTCCGCAGGGGCGCAAGGCTCTTCTCCCAATGGGTACCGTTCCTTCAGGAACCTACGCATAGTGCTCGGGTTGCGAGCAGTCCTACTTGCCCGTGAGGTGCTGGCGGAGGTCGGCGAGGAGCTGACCCTGTTCGCGCATGGCTTCCATGATCGGCAGCAGGCTTTCGAGGATGAGCACCTGGCGGGACCAGGCGCGGCCGTACTCCGCCGGGAACGTGGTCTGCACTTCGAGCGCCCCGGTCGGCTGGCTGCTTTCCGGGGGACGGAGCGCCTGGAGGGCGGTCACGAGCGGAGCGAGGTCCAGGGGCTTGCCGAGTCGGTCGCGGACTTCGCCGAGGGCGGCGGCCAGGGGGTGAAGATCGACGCTGGCGCTCTGCTTTTCGGCCAGGGCGGAGAGCGCCGCCACCACGGGGGCGAAATCCGTGGCGGGAGGACGGTTCTCGCGGGCCGATTCGATGAGGGCGGCACCGAGCCGTTTCAGCCCCGTATCGAAGCCCTGTTCCAGGGAGTTGTGGACGTGCCCCAGATTGGCGTTGAAGGCGGAGAGCTGGGCGAGGATCTTGCCCATGTCGTCGCTGTCGTCCACGCCGGAAAGGGCCTGGCGGCGGTTGAACTCGGTCTTGATCTCCTGCCAGCGGGTGCGCTCGTCGTCCGACTGCATCCCCATCATCTCCTTGAACTTGAGGATGTTGGCCTCGGCTCCGGTGGTCAGGGTCTGGGCCTCGTTGTAGTAGTGGTCGACCACGAGCTGGGTCACCTCGGCGTCGGTCATGACCGGGAAGACCTTCTCGGCCATGCGGCACATGTTGCGGTAGGAGCCCTGGAGCTTGAAGGGCGGTTCGGTACGGTATTCGTCCTGCTGGGCGGCGGACCGGATGTACTGCTGGTTGACCCGCAATACGACCTGCTGGATGCGGCGCAGCTTGCGCAGGACGTTCTGGATGTCGTCCGCCTCCGAGACGGACCAGGAGTAGGCGAAGTCGATGCCCTCGGTGGAGCCCGCCTCCACGGCCTGGACGAAGCGATAGAGGTCCTCGTGGCTGTGGCTGGCGATCTCCGAGAGGGTCGCGTTCGAGGTCATGGCGTTCTCGATGAAGGAGAGGGCGAAGGCGCTGGCCGCCGTCTCCGAGATGTCGCCGAGGTTGTAGGTGTCGGCGCGGTTGGCGAGCATGTCGGGAATGCGGAACTTGGCACCGGACTCGGTGTAGGGGTTGCCCGCCATGACCACGGCGACCTTCTTGCCGCGCAGGTCGTAGGTGCGGGTGACGCCCCGGTACACGCCCTCGATCTTGCGCTGGGCGTCGCACAGGCTGATGAACTTCTGGAGGAACTCCGGGTTGCAGTGTTGGATGTCGTCCAGGTAGACCATCACGTTGTTGGCCATTTCCAGGGCGAGATTGAGCTTGTGCAACTCCTCACGGGCGGTGGCATTGGGTGCTTCGGCCGGGTCCAGGCTGGTGACGCCGTGGCCGATGGCGGGGCCGTTGATCTTCATGAAGGCCAGCCCGAGCCGGTTGGCGATGTACTCCATGAGCGTGGTCTTGCCGTAGCCGGGCGGCGAGATGAGGAGGAGCATGCCCATCAGGTCGGTGCGCTTGCTCTCGCCCGCCACGCCCATCTGCTTGGCGAAGTTGGCCCCCACCAGGTTCAGATAGACGTCGTTGATGAGCTTGTTGCGCACGAAGGAGCCCATGACGCGGCTCTGGAACTCGCCCAGGCGCATCTCCCCGCGGCGCTGCTCGACGACATCGGCCCGCCGCCGGGCGTAGCGCCGGAAGCGCGGCACGCGGATTTGGGCGAAGTGGCTGAGCCGGGCCAGAAAGAGATCCAGGTGCAGGCTCAGCACCCGATTCTGAATCCGGGGATGCTGGCCCAGCAGGCCCTCGATGGTGGCCAGAGTGCTGACCCGCGAGGCGTCGCGGCTGATGATGTTCCCCGCCGCGACCAGAGCCACCACCTCCCAGACCAGATGGCCGGAGTCGGCGGGTTCCCGCACCTCGACGAAAGCGCCGACCCAGTCATGGATCAGGGCGATCCGGGCGGGCACGTCGGCAACGGTGGCAATCGCCTCGGCGAACCGCTTCTCCCGGCGGGCGTCGCGCAGGGCGGTGAGGAAGCGCTGGTGCAGCTCGATGGCCAGGGCGTTGACCGTGAACTCCAGGTTCTCCTCGTCCTGCAGCTCGTGGTAGAGGTACTCGGCGGCCTGGCCCAGCATGACCGGACTGAGGTCCAACCCCATGTGCTCGTAGAAGTGCTCGACCAGAGTGCGGATCTCGGCGACGTACTCCTGGCGCACGGGCAATTCGCCGAACAGCCGGGGCAGTTGGCCGAAGGACTGCAGCCGCGTGCGCAGTTCGGCCTTGCGGGTGGCGTCGGGGTAGAAGCACCAGAAGATGATGGCGTAGGCCCGGCACTCGGAGTCGTAGCGCAGCAGCTTGCACTCCCCGTAGAGCCGGACAAGGTGGGGCAGGATCGTGCCTGCATCGGCGTCGTGGACGCCCTTCTCGTAGCCTTCGGTGTAGAGCCCGGCGGCGAACCGGCGGACTTCGGCCAACAGGGCCGCCCCATCCTCGACCAGTTCCGTCAGACGGGTCAGGGAGAGCTCGTTCCTGCCGAGGATAGCGGCCTGGAGCATCTGGTAGGCCAGGTACTCCGACCGGTAGACCTCGGGGGTCTCGCTCACCAGTTCCTGTTCCCACAGGTCGCGGCATTCCAGCAACTCGGGATCGTCCACCCGTTCCAGGAAATCGGTGCCGGTGAGGTGGAAGAACAGGTCGCCATCGCGATAGACCGTGGTCAGTTCCAGCGGCTGGGTGTTCACCGTGAAGTGGTAGTCGCCGAAGGAGATGACATTGTCGCCGCCCTTGAAGAGGTCGAGTTTGTCGCGCAGGCGGCGGATGATCTCGTCGCGGGCGCTCTTCAGGCGTCCGGTAAGGTCGTCGGCCTTCACCGACTCGCCCATGTCGTGGAGCTTGGCGATGTTCTCGCGCAGCTTGGCCACCATCATGTCCGAGGCGAAGTAGGCGTTGACCTCGTCGATGCCCTTGAAGCTCTCGGCCCGGTTGATGGCCCCCTTCAGAACCCGCTCCGCGCTGGCGACCATGGTGCCGACGCGGCGCTGACGCTGCTCGTCGAGCACCTGCTTGCGGGCGGAGAAGGCGCTGTAGGCCTCCTCGCGCTTCTCGGTGAGCTGGGCGACGTATTCGTCGTAGTCGGCGAATTTCCCTTCCAGCTCCTCGATGGTGACCATGACCTTGGTGAGGAACTCGTCGCAGCGGGCGACGGAGTCGCACATGCCGATGTAGTTGGTGATGGCCTGGCTGACCAGTTTGAACTGGGCGGCGAACTCGGCGGCGGCCTCCTCCTTACCCAGGTCCCGGCGCTGGTTGCGCAGGGCGGCACGGGTGCGGTTCACCCCGGCGTAGACCTCGGTGATGGCATCGACGATCTGGGTGGTCTGGGTGGCGTCCTCGATCTCCAGGTTGTTGACCACGTCGGTCAGCAGGTCGAGGCGGGTGGCCAGTTCCTCCAGTTTGGCGGCGGTGGCATCGAGATCGACCAGTTTGGCGATGCCGGGCAGGGAATCGGCGATCTGCTGGTTTTCCTGGCGGTAGGGATCGAGGGCGTCGGGGCGGAGCAGGAACTTGGCGCAGGCGAGAGCGAGGACTTCGGCGGCTTCGCCCAGCTTCCGGTCCAGTTCGGCGATCCGGTTCCCGTCCGCGTAGCGCAGCTCGCGCAGGCTGATGACCTGGCCCCGGCGGGTGCGCAGTTCGCCCAGGCCCTCCACGAAATCGTCGATGTTGCCCATGCGGTCGGGCACGGCATCGAGCAGGCACTCGCGGACGGCGGCTTCGCTGGCGCTGATCTGCTTCTCCGTGGCGTTCCGGAGGTTGACCACCTTCTCGAACTCGCCGACCGCCGCCACGGCGGCGGCCTTCACCTGCTGGACGGTGTCCGCGACGTTCTCCGCCTCCTCCCGGCCCAGCCAGTAGTGGCCGTCGAGCATGTTGGTGGTGGCACGGATAAGGTCGTGGTAGGTGTAGAGCGTGACCGGTTCGGCCAGGGCGAGGCGGCTGACGGCATAGCCTTCGGAGACGGCGCGGACCAGATCGCGGTTGCCGATCTTGGCCAGGAAGGGATCGCCCTTGGCCTCGGGCTGGAAATCGTCGCTACAGAAAGGCGTCTGCCAGATCTGCATCGGGTGGATGCGCTTGGGCTCGTCGTCCGGGGCGCTGAACAGCACCATGCGCCCGTCGTCGTAGAGCGAATAGCCATGGCAGAAGATCGGGTTCGCCAACTGCTTGGTAATGAGGTTGTACTGGAACAGCAGGTGGCGCCCTTGCTCGACATGGTAGAAGATGTAGAGGAAGTCCTCGCCGTTCGGGGAGGCGATGCTCTCCAGGAAGACCATCCCCGCCACATCCTCGTCGAAGAGCCGTTCGCCGCCATCCTGGAGGTAGTAGCCCTTGGGGAAGATGATGCCGTGGCTCTCGGGCAACTCCACGCAGGCCTGGGCGATGGCGTCCACGCGCAGGGCGGTCTGCCGCTTCTCGTTGAAGATGAAGTGCCGCCAGACCTCCTCGCGGTAGGGGCGGATCCGCAATAGGATGAGTTCGCCCACGGTGGCGTAGTGGATCGCGGCGTCGTCCAGGGTCTGGTCGGGATTGTCGACCGGCTCGGAGTAGATGCCCTCGCCGGACTCCGTGTTGTCCTCGATCTTGATGGTCAGATCGCCCTCGATGCATTCCACGAACACCCGGTCGAGGATGTTGATGTGGGGGTGCATGCCCTGCACCTGGTCGTCGCGGGTGGTGGGATGCCATTCGAACTGCTGCTGGGGGGGCAGTTTGTACTCGGTCTCGCCCCGGTCGTCCACATAGGTCAGCGTGTTGTCGCGGGTAATGGAGAAACGGAAGACGCGGATCTCGTTGGCGGTGTTGCCAACCTGGAAGATCAGCAGCAGTTGTCCCGTCTTCTTGATGAACTGGAGGAAGCGGGCGTTCTTGTAGTACTTGTAGAGTTCCCCGAAGTCCTTGCGGAAGCCGCCCTGGTCCAGCAGGTCCAGCCCCGCGTTGCGGAAGCCGTTGCCGTCGAACTCATGGACGCTGAACACGTCTTCGAGCTTGGTTTCGCTCTTCAGGCCGAGGTAGACGTTGTAGCCGAAGACCAGGGAACGTCCCACCCCCGTGATGTCGCGGGGCACGCAGTTGTTCTCGGTCGGGATGCGGTCGTTGCCGGCGATCTGGCTTTCCTGGCTGCCGAAGGTGCCCTTGCGCCGGGAATTGAGCGCTTCCAGACGGCGGATCAGCTCGCCGTTGAGCCCCAGCAGTCGTTTGTGCAGGACATCGTAGGCACCGCCGCCCAGTTCGGCCGACTGCTCGTCGGGGGGGGCAGGTTGGGTTGGTTCTTGCTCGGCCATGAACAGCTCCACGTGGCACGGAAAGGCGGGGAGCCGGAGCCGGCTCCCCGTGGACAGGGGGAAAGACCTACTTCTTGGTCACTTGCGCGAGCAGGTCCTTGAGCTGCCCCATCACGCCTTCGCCGCCCTTGCTGGCAATCTTGGCGAGCAGGTTGGCCACGGTCAGGTTCTTCACGTCCTCGCTGCTGACGCCGGAGGTGGCGATCAGCTCGGCAAGCTGGGTGGCGATGTTGGCGCTGTCGCCCGCCACCAGCTTCTTGGCCTGGTCGCTCTTCTCCACGAAGCCGTCCACCGACTTGGCGAGACTGATGGACCGGAAGAAGTTCTCCAGGAAGGTGCCGTCGCCGCCCACGATGTCGATGTTCGCCTGGCGGACCGCTTCGCCCAGCACGCGGGCCTGGGCTTCGGCGATCTGGCGCTGGACGTCGATGCCGGCCAGTTCCACCCGCTCCTGCTTGGCCAACTGGAGCTTGAACTCCTCGTGTTCGCGGCCCACGCCGTCGAACTTCTTCATGGCGTCGGCCTTGAGGTCGATGGCCTTGGCCTCGGCTTCGCCGCTCTGCTCGATACCGAAGGCTTCCGCCTTGTGCTTCTCGATCCCGGCATCGGCTTCGGCCTTGCCGCGCAGCACGATGGCGTTGGCCTCGGCTTCCTGCACCTTGACGTTGGCCAAACCAAGGGCGGATTCCTCGGCGATGACGCCTTCGGCCAGCAGCTTCTTGGCCTGGGCTTCCTTCTCGGACTTGGCGAGGACGGCCGCGCCCTGCTTCTCGGCGAGCACCAGTTCGGCTTCGCCCTGCTGCTCGGCCTTGATGCGGATCGCCTCGGCCTGCCGCTGGATCTGCTCCTTCTCGGCGTCGGCCATGGTGATCTTCTCTTCGTACAGGCTCTTGGCGGCGCGCTCCTTGGACTCGGCCGCCTTGACCTCCTTGACCAGGAGCTGTTCGGCCTCGCGCTCGGCCTCGATGATCTGCGCCTTGCGCTCGCGCTCGGCCTCCATGATACGCCGGGTGTCCTTGATGCGCTCCTCCTCCTCGGCCACGGTCTTCTCGACCATGACGCGCTCGCGGATCACGTCCTGGATGTTCTTCTTCTCGACCTCGACCGCCTTCTCCTTCTCGATGGTCTTCAAGGTCACCAACCGCTCGCGCTCGACCACTTCGAGCTGGCGGTCGCGCTGGACGCGTTCCTCCTCGATGGCGATGGCGCGCTGCTTGGCCTTCTCGGCGACGGCGATCTGGCGGTCCTTGTTCTCGACCGCGACCGCGACCTCCTCGTCGGTGGCCAGGGCGGCCTTCTCGGACTTCAGGCGTTCCTCTGCCTCGACCACGCGGGCGGAAGCGTTCTCGCGGGCCTGGATCTCGGCGATTTCGCGCTTCTTGCGCTCCTGGGCCTCGGCCCGCTGGCGCTCGAGCTCGGCGATGGTGGCGTCGGCCTCCACGTTCTGCTTGGTGATGACCTTGCGCTCGTTCTGCTTGGCCTCGTTGGTGGCCATGTGCTCCACGGCGGTGAGCTGGGTGATCTTGCGGATGCCCTGGCTGTCCAGGATATTCTGGTCGTCAAGGGAGGCGAGGGGGGTCTGCTCCAGGTAGTCGATGGCCACGTCTTCCAGGCGGTAGCCGTTGAGGTCCTCGCCGATCACCGTGATGATCTGCTCCTTGAAGCGCTCGCGCTCGGTGAACAGGGTAGTGAACTCCATCTGCTTGCCGACCGTCTTCAAGGCCTCGGAGAACTTGGCCTGGAACAGCTCTTCCAGGGTGGCCTGAATCGAGGCGCGCTGGCAACCCACCGACTGGGCGACCTTGAGCACGTCCTCCTGGGTCTTGTTGACCCGGACGTAGAAGGTGACGCGGATGTCGGCGCGGATGTTGTCCTCGCAGATCAGGCCGTTGCGGCCCGACCGCTCGATCTCCATCCCCTTCACCGAGATATCCATGTACTCGGCCTTGTTGAAGATAGGAATCACCACGCCGCCAGTGAAGGTGACGGTATTGCCGCGGAAGCCGTTGATGATCAGGGCTTGTCCCTGGGCCACCTTGCGGTACATCTTCGCCACGAAGTAGATCACCGCGAAGAAGACGAAGCAGACGGCGGCGGCCCAGAGCAGGACGACTTGGTAGTAGAGGAGGGCGGGGGTGGGCAGTGGCATGGAGAGTTCCTTTCTTCTCGGTCAACTGGGCTTGGATGAAACGCGTTGCGTCAGAGTTTGCGGACTTCGTAGGAGTCGGACTCGGCATGGTATTCCACAACCACCGCCTCGTCCCGCTTGCCGAGCTTCTCCTCTTCGGGAGCCCGGACATCGATGGTCAGGAACGACTCGCCCACGACCATTTCGGCCTGGCCGAAGGAGGGGGTGACCCGTCCGCTGCGGATACGGCAGATCTTGCCCACCAGATGCTCGTGGCCCCGCTGGGTGTGGCGCCGGAAGAAGCGGCGCAGGGGGCGGGTGCTGATGCCGGTGAGAACGAAGGCGACGACAAAGCAGACCGCCAGCACCGCCAGGAAGAACACGATGGGCGGCAGCCAATCCCGCAGCCACGCCGGGGCGTAGCAGGTGATGGTGTAGGCCTCGATCCACATGAAGGAGATCAGCAGGCTGAAAATCAGCGTGGCAGGCACCTCGCCGAGGTTGATGAAGCCCAGCACCGCGCGCAAGGCACTGCCAGCCCCCTCGGCAGCCCCTTCCGCCGCGCCTTCGGCAGCCCCTTCTGCTGCCGCCTCTGCGGCCCCTTCCGCGACTCCCTCGGCGACTCCCTCGGCCACCCCTTCCGCAAGACCTTCGGCCAAGCCTTCGGCGGCCCCCTCCGCCACGCCTTCGGCAGCACCATCCGCCGCGCCGAAGATGCCGTCCAGGAAGTCGAGGTCCAAGGCACCAATCAGGACGACCACCCAGTAGAGCAGCATGAGCAGCATCAACAGGGTGTAGAGCAACATGGACGGACCGAAGACGAGTTGCACGAACTCTCGGATGTTGTCCATTTCTCGCTCCTGGGGTTACGGGGGGTCTTCAACCGTTAACAGATTACGGCGAGCCACTCCGCTTTACAAGGACCAAGCCTGCCTCCCGGCTTTACAATACCGCACCTTGTTTCCACCGCTGGAAAGGACTAGCGGACGGAAAGGTCCAGCACGCGGAGCGCGCTGGGAGCCCCCGGTTTTTCCGGTCTATCCTGAGTGTAGACGGAGAGGATGCCCTCGTTGCGCCAGCGGTCCAGGTCGAGCAGGGGCTCGCCGACCGAGATCCTGTCCGCCTGCCAGACGGTCCGCCACTCGGTCCAGCCCGTGGACTCCGAAGCGATGGCAACGGTCAGTCGGCTGCCGTGGTCCTGCCCGTGGTAGCGGCGGTCCTCGCCTTGGCCGTAGACCACGTAGGCTGTTCCCGCATCATCGACCACGATCTGCGGTTTGCGCCCGTAGAAGGGCAGGGGATTGTCGTGCCAGACCCCGTCCGGGTCCCGCCAATAGTGGTAGTAGCGCCAAGTGTTGAGGTCCGTGCTGGCCGTCGGGGCATCCTGTTGCTGCTGCCAGTTGATCACGTGGACCCGGCGGCGGGCATCGATCCACTGGGTGGTCGTGTTCATCTGTCCCCAGAGGTAGCGGGTGGTCTGGACGACGGTTCCCGGCGTGGCGATACTGATCCCCGTACTCTTCCCGTCCAGGACCGCGATGGTCTGCCCGGCGTTGTTGCACCAAGTGCGTCCCCGGTCGTCGCTGTAGGCGTAGCAGACGTCGTGGTTGGTGCGCAGGTCGCGGATGCCCTCGCGGGGACGCTCGCGCCAGCACCAGGTGATGTGCAGGCGATGGTTGGGACCGTAGCGGACGGGATTGGGGTACGCACTGCGGGAGGAGCTGGTCTCGTACTGTCCGGCGCGGGAGAAGAGCATGCCGAGTACCTGCCAGCCCGCCGCGCCGTATTCGGCCAGGTACCAATCCCCATCGCCGGAGGCACCAAGACGGTAGAGGAGTTGGAGCTTGCCCTCGGGCGTGGCAAAGAACTGGGGATAGGTGACCGGGTTCAGGGGCTGGCCGGGCACCAGCGCGGAGGTGGTGGCTCCGAACAGCGAGGCGTTCCACGCGAAGTCGCCGGGCCGTAGAGCCACTTCCGGTACCGACCGGCGGTAGTGGAGCGGATGTCCGTGGTGGTCGAAGGAGAGATGGATCGTGCCATCCTGGGGACAGATGCCGATCACGGCCACGTTGTGGACATCGTCGTGATGGATGGCGTAGTCGGCGAAATGGATGGTCTCCCACGGGCTGTCGGGCAACTGCCGCCGCGCCACGGCCAGCACCCCGCCGTCCGCGAAATAGGCTGCGTATTGGCAGCCCCGGAAGGAGACCACGGCCTCCTGCTGGAAGGTCTGGCCGTTGATGCAGGTGCCAAAGGGACCGCTCGGCAGATTCAGGGCTGCCGCGTCCACCACCGAATCGCCCACCCGTTCCACTGTCATGGGGCCGTCTCCTTATGCCCGGCGTTAGGGAGCGGCGACAGTCAGGATGCGGGCGAAGCGCAGGCGGACGGGACCGAGCAGGCCGGAGGGCAGCAGGGGATCGCCCGCGCGGTAGTGCTTCCAGGTGGTCCAGGTGATGCGGCCGGTGTCAGGTGGCGGCGTGTTGTTCAGGGCATCCGGCGGCCAGGACTTGAGGGCGGCACCGCCCCAGTCGCGGTAGTCGGGCTTGGCCTCGTCGCCGATGAGGCGGTTTGGCCAAAGGTTGGTGACCCGCACCTGAAGGGTGTTCATTCCCGGTTTCAGGCCGTCGGTGACGTCGACCCGGAACGGCGGCTTCCAGAGGATGCCCAGAGGCGTGCCGTTGAGGACGGGTTCGGCGATCACCTGGACCTGGCCCAGATCGAGCATGGCCTTGGTGCCGGGCTGGCAGGCTTCAGGCGGAACCGTGAAGGCCAGTTCGTAGGTGGCGGTGCCGGAGAAGTGCTGCACGCCCTCGTCGGGATGGGTGGTCCAGGAGATCAGCTTGGGGAGGGAGACTTTGGTGGGAGCCCCAAGGTTGGGGGGGAAGCGGAGCGTCCAGGGACCGGCCAATGGCACCTCGGCAGGCGGCGCGGCAGCCGTCAGTTGGCGGCTGGTGCCATCGGCAAACTGAACTTGGAAGTCGCCCTTGTCCCAGGCCACGAGATGCAGTTGTCCGTCCGCCACGGCCAGTTCGCCGGGCTGCCAGGCGGGGGCCTGGGAGAGGGGCAGTTCCAGCAAGGCGTTTTCGCCCAACGTCATCTCACCGGGCATGCCATCCACGGCGTACTCCACATGCAATTGCTTGCGGATATTGGGGGCAGGATCGCCCGCGATCTCGTTGCCGGTCCGGACCACGAGGTGACCATCGCGGATGCGCTGGCGCAGGGCTGCTTGCAGGGGGCCATCCGGAATGTCGCCGTACGCGGCGCGGCGAATGAGGAGGGTGCCTTGCTGGCCTTCCGGCGGCAGGCGGAGGGTCTGGTTCTCGCCCACACTTGCCCGCAGGGGCTTGCCGTCGAGTTCGTACTCCACCACCATCCGCTTGACGACCTGGTTTGCGGGATC
>QKCY01000260.1 GCA_003245525.1 Victivallales bacterium
TCCCCTGGCCCAGCCTGTCCGGGCCGGGCCGGAAGACGCCAGCGGCGAGCATCGATATCGGCAGCTACGGGCACAAGACCATCAACTGGTTCGATCCCCACCTGCCCAGCCACGTCCGCAACGCGGTGAACGATGCCTACCGCGATTCCCTGCTCCCCATGCCGCCGCTCGCCGCCCCGGCGAATGGCGAGTGCATCATCGAACTGGGGCCCGAATCCGGCGGGAAGTGGGTGACCGCGCAGGGAGAAGGCATCGGCCCAGTGACCGGGGTTGTCGCCGACCGGAACGGTACCGCGTGGTTCCTCCTGCCTGCCGCCGGTCGCTACTCCTTCGCGTGCGGTGGGCAGACCATGCAGGCGGCTGTCCCTTCGCGGGCAGCCTACGCCGCCAAACCGGGCTTTGCCGAGATCGCGCGTTTCGCCTGGAATCCAGGCAGATAGGGGACCATTCCATGAATAGTCGGGTAGTCATGACCACGCTCGCGACACTCTGGATGGGAGTGGGCTGTCTGTCCTCCCAACCCATGTCGCCGACTGAACGCAACAGCGCGCTCAAGGCGGAATTGGCCAAAGCCCAGCAGGACTTGGCGGACGTCCACGACGAGAACCGCGAGCGGCGGCGGGAACAGCAGAATCTGGAGAAATGCGTCGCGCAGATGGAATCGGTAGTTGCCGCGGTCCGCGACCCCGAGCACCACCAGATCATCGTCCCGCCGGTGGACGAGGTCGAGGTGATCGATACCATTCTCGACGAGCCCCTGGCCGGCACGCTTTCGGGGTCGCGAACCCTCGACCCGGAAAAGGGCGAGTTCGTGGCTCTGCCGGACGGTCGGCAGGCGCTCCGCGTACTGGTCGCTCCCGACGAGGAGAAGAAGGATCGGCGCGTGGGCATCCCCTTGCCTGCGGACCAGCTCGGGGGAAAGAGATTGCGCTGCACCGTGCTGGCCAAGGGCGAGAGCATCAGCACCCCCCCCGTCCAATGGGGCGGCGGCAAATTCCAGCTCTGGGTGAAAACCCCGGAGAAGAGCTACTGGCCCGACGCGGGCATTGGCGGGGGCACCTTCGACTGGAAGCCCCTCGTGTTCTTCTACGACGTGCCGTTCGATGCGGCCGCCATCACCCTCTTCCTCGGCCTGGAAAAGGTCAGCGGAACCATCTATTTCCGTGACCTGAGAGTCGAGGTGGTCGAGGAATGACCAGGCGCACATACATGGTGCTCCTGCCCCTTGTGCTCGGCATGGCCGCGTGGGGCGGAGATGACGCCAAGAAGGAGACTGTCATGTTCAGGCCGAAGCCAATCCCTGTCGAGGCCGGTGCTATCCAGAATGCGGGCTGTGGAACGGAGATTTGGCGCGGCGGCCCGTCCGATGGCGTGACGGAGCTTGTCCGGTATGCGGTTCGGGTGAGCGAGCACTCCGCCAACGCCATGATCCGGGTCGGCTGGGATGCCTATGAAACCCGGCAGGGCGAGTACCGGTTCGAGACGATGGATGCGCGCTTTGAGCAATGCCTCAAGTACGGACAGAAGCTGGATATCGCCTGCTTCGTGACGAGCAATGCGGGCACCAAGCAGATCATCGATGATGCCTACTGCTGCTATCCGGCGTACGTGCATGAAGCGATGCAGGCCAGCGAGCAGAAAGACACCATCAACGCGCTGTGGCTGAACCAGAAGAAGCACTGGGAGCCGAACTTCGCGAACGACTTCTTCTTCGAGCGGTACGATGCCCTGCTCAAGGCCTTCGCCACCTATCTGGAGGGCACCGTCTCGGTCGAAGGCAGGACGGTACTGCGCAAGCAGCTCGTCCGCTGCATCGAGATGCGCCACTTTGGATTCTGGGGCGAGGGCGCGTACCCGAAGCCTCTGATCCCCGCCAACTCCGCGTGCCTCACTCGTTTCGCCGATTCCTTCGTCCGCCACTTCCCCGACATCTGGATTGTCGTCCCTACCAATGGCATGCGGTTCACGGCCGCCTACGACGCCCTCAAGGACTACCATTTCCATCTGCTGACGGTCCGCAACCAGAAAGGGCTCCTTGGCACCTTCCGGGACAACTGGGGGGACGACGAGAAGCGCTACCAGTCGATCTACTACGCGGGCAACGGCTACGAGCAGGATGGGGTCAAGCTGTACGAACTGCTCCGCGACCGCTGGAAGTTCGCGCCGCTGGTCGGGGAACCGGGCCGTTGGGGACCCAGGGACGGTGGTTTCCATCCCTACTGGGACCTGTGCGACCAAGTCGCCTACCTCCATCCGGCAGTGATCCGGAACTGCAACGTCAGCACCGGAAGGTCCACCACCAACCCCACCGACTATTCCATTCTGGACGACCCCAAAGCCCTGGCCGCCTTCCATCGCATGTATGCCTTGATCGGGTTTCGCTACCTGATCAAAGAGGGTAGCATCACCCGGGGAGACGGCTGGCTGGAAGCCCAACTGGCCTGGCAGAACATCGGCCTCACCCCGACCTACGACTGCTGGACCGTGACCTACTTCCTGGAGAACGCGGCCGGAGAGGAGATATGGCGCGGCAGCTCGACGCTTGATCTGCGCCGGATGCTGCCCGACGAGCAGGCCGCACCGGGCTCGCAAGACGTTGCCGTGACCCAGCACACGGACCGTTTCGAGAACGTCCCGTCTGGCGGACAGCTTTGGCTCCAGATCGTCGATCCCGACGGCATTTCGCCCCCTCTGGCGCTCAGCATCGAAGGCCGGAGCGCCAAGGGTGCCTATCTCTTGACCCCATAGAAGGAAAGACCGCAGAAACATGGATCAGCAGTTGCAGGAACAGGTACAGAGCATTCTCGACGCCGCCGTGGCGGATGGTGCCGAGAACAGCCTTCAGTTTTGCGCCTTCCGGGACGGCGAGTGCCTGGTGAATGCGTGCGCGGGATGGGTGGATTTCGCCCATACCCGGCCCGTGGACACGCGCACGGTCATCCCGATCTACTCCACCAGCAAGGGCGTCCCGGCCGCCGCCATGACGCGGCTGATCGCGCAGGGGAAGGTGTCTCCCGACATGCTCGTAGCGGACGTCTGGCCCGAGTTCGCGAAGAACGGCAAGGAGAAGACCCGGATTCTCCATCTCCTGAACCACACCTCGGGGCTCCACCAGCGGTTCCCCGAACAGAAGACGTACGAACTGGTAACCGACTGGCCGTACATGATCCATGTGATCGAGGAGTCCGCGCCGGACTGGGAGCCGGGGACGAAGACCCGCTACCAGTCCCTGACCTACGGTTGGGTGACGGCGGAAATCATCCAGCGGGTGAGCGGCAAACCGTTCTGGACCTATGTGAAGGAGGAGCTGTTCGGCCCGGAAGGAATCCAGGACTTCTACTTCGGCATGACGGACGAGGCGGAACAGAACGCCGCCGAGATCCGCCTCAGGCCGCCGATGCAGCAGTCGAAGAGCATCTCCGTGTGCGACCCGCTCGACGACCTGATGCGCGAGCCGTGCATCCGTCGGGCCGCATTGCCGGGATTCAATGGCATCGCCTCGGCATACGCTCTCGCCTCCTTCTACAACGCCATCCTGACTGAACGCTACTTCTCGCGGGACGCGCTCAAGGCCGCGACGATACTGAACTGCCCGGAACCGCCGCCGCCGAGCCGGAGCGGGTTCGGCACCTATGGCTACGGGTTCGCGCTCTCCGGCTCCCTCGCCGACCCCGGCAACGTCTTCGGGCACGGCGGCTATGGCGGGTCCGACGGACTGGCCGACCAGCAGCAGCAACTCGCCATCGGCTTCACCGCCGGGACCCTGGGCGACCATCCCTGCAAGGCGAAGCTCTACGAACTGGTCAACCTGACCCAGCGCGAAGGCTGGGCGCCCTAGCGCTTCCCTGCCGCGATGGCGTCGTAGTTGGCTTGGCCAACGGTGTCGAGCCAGCCGGTGAAACCGGGGCCACCCGCTCCGACATAGCCGTGGCTGGCACCGTTGGCATCGGGACTGACCCAGAAAGCATAGAGCGCGCCGTTGGTCAGGTGGAAGCGGAAACGCACCGGCTTGCCAGCGAGCGTCGTCAGATCCGGGTTGCCCTTCCACCCGATGCGCTGCAGCGTGCTGTCCCCAGTGACGGGAACGCAGTTGTCCAGAGTAAAGGGTGCGATTGGCGTGCCTGCCTGGTCGAGGACTTCCACCCGCAGCGAACCGGCAGGTGCCGCCACGTTGACCAAGAGATGCTTGCCGCTGAATGTCACCGGACGGGTCAGGAGAGTGCCGCCCTCGGCATCTGCTTCCATGGACGCGAAGCCATCCCGGCGCAGGAAGGCCAGACCAGTGGCGCCCTGGCAGTACATCCCCTGCTTCTGCGGCTGGTCACCGACCTTCTTGGCCGTCCCGGAGAAGGCGCTGTAGTAGAACCAGAGCCGGTCTCCCATGACCAGGCAGATCCCGCCCACAGGCTGGACATAGCCGCGATCCCATGTTCCCGCCTTCCGGCCTGCCGGAATGAAGGCCCGGCGGTCGGGACGGGACCAGTGGAACCCATCCCGGCTGTAGGCCAGCATGAGCTCCGTCGTCTTGGGGAACAGCCCCGCTTCGCAGACCTCGTTGGGCGGACCGAGGTGGATCTCGAACACCCCGAGCATGAGGCTTTCGTAGGCCTGGGCGTCGAGATTGTAGAGCTGGGCAGGGACACCGACTGCCGGATCGGGCGGATCGAGCTCGTCGGCGGCGGCCCAGAGGACGGGATCGCGCTGGAGCCAGCGGGCGCCGGCGAGGAAGTCCTTGCTCTCGTAGTACGTGCGGCTGCGTCCCCGCCAACCGGCCCGGATACTGTAGACCCAGACCCGGCGGAAGGGGTTGTAGAACATGCTGGTACGGTCGCCGCAATAGCCCCCCATCTGCGGTTCCGACCAATGCAAGCCGTCGGGACTGGTCAAAGCCTGGGCGGGGAGCTGACCGCCGGGGCAGCGGAGCAGCATCTTCCAGCGTTGCGCCGGGTCGGTGGTGTGCGGGTCGGGAACCACGTTCCAGGAATCGGGGCGAATCCAACGGCTGAGCGGGAGGACCTGGTTCGTGCCTGGCGTCACCTGCAATTCGGGACGGTCCCAATGGATGCCGTCGGTACTGGTCGCATAGGCCACGCGATGCAGCCAGCCAGCCTCGTACCACATGCGGAAGCACCGCTGGTCGGGGTCCCACCAGACTCCCCCGTCCTTGGGCGTGGCGGACGGCAGGACGCCATCGACACCCACGCCTTCGAGTTCGGTCTCCGGCTCCAGGACCGGGTTGCCCTCGTACTTGGTCGCCAGGTGGAAGGTGCGGACGAGGGTAGTCTCCTGAATCAGGAAGTCGTCCACGAACAACTGGCGTCCCACATCGATCGGAAGCACGGCCGGGACGTGGTCGAGATACGGCACGGGCATCAGGCCCTTGTCGCTCCGACTGATGGTGCGGGGCGGCCATTGTTCGGGAAGCCGGATGCCGTTGTAGAGCAGTTCGCCCCGGTTCTCGGCCCAGGGCGTCGGCGCGGGTGGAGGGACGAGCGCGACATTCAGCGTGCCGGGGACCACCAACACCCCCCATTTGCCGGTGTGGATGCGTTCGCCAACCTGCATCTCCTTCTGGTAGACGCGGCACAGATCGATGGGGCTGTCGCCGAACAACTGGAAGCGCGGGACGTCCGTCTTCTCGAATCCGGCGACAACGAGATCCTCGTCGAGGCTTGCCGCACCATCGATCCGAGGTGTCGGGGTGACGATGTAGGCCAGACCGGGGGACGTGCAGGTGAACTCCAGATCGCCGATGCTCGTGCGCAGAAACGAACAACCGCGCAGAGCGGGAGGAAGGGCGGAGAGGGTGAAGTCGCGGTCGGTGAAGAGCTTCGCCCCGGCCACGAACGCCCCGGTCTCCCCCGTCGGGACCGCGATCTCAGCAGCCTTGCCGGTACGGATGGGTACCCCGGCAGTGGGACCGGTGAACTGGATTGCCCCGCCAGCCGGAGCCAGGATGACGCTCCACTTGCCCAACGACAACTCCTCCCCCTTGGCCATCGTCTTCTGGTAGGTGGTACAGATGTCGTAGTTCTTGGTGTTGAAGAGATGGAACTCCGGCGCGGCCATCTTCTGGAATCCGAGCTTGAGCAGTTGGCCAGCCTGCGAATCCCCGCCGCGGTCGGGGGAAGGCGTGACCACGAAGACGACCCCGTCCCGAACGCAGGTGACGCTGGCCGCGAGGATGCTCGCCTGCAGCATGGTGGTGTCCTTCAACACCGGCGGGAAGTCGTAGCTCGGGCGATAGGTACGGTCGGTGAAGAGGGGCTTCGAGCTGGAGAAACGGGAGGACCGGCTGGTGTCGTCGACACAGCCCAGCACGGCACCCTCTCCGGCAAGCGGCGGCACCCCGTCCAGGTTGGGACGCAGTTCCCCGGCATAGGGCCCGGGTCTCGCTGGTGCGGGTTGGGCAGAGCCTGTCGTCGCGAAGCACATGGCAACCACCATACCGATGAGGACCAACGCGGTCGACGAAGGTCTTGTCAAGGCTTGTTCAGGGATTCGGTCGCGCACAACCCTACTCCGTCCTTGGGGCCAAACTGATGACATGCAGCGGCACCATACACCCGTTTCCTCGTTTGTATTGTGCGCGGCAGGCCTTGCCTCTGTTCCGACCGCGCCCTACGTTCTGGGCTTCCCCAGAAACTGAACCTAATCCAGGAATGCAGCCAGGGAACAGGACCATGAATCTCGCAGGCAAAACCGCCGTCGTCACCGGGACCGCGAAGGGGCTCGGCAGGTCCACCGCCATCCGGTTGGCCGAGTCGGGTGTCCGGGTCGCCGCCATCGACATCGACGGTGCGGGCCTGGAGCGGGTTGTGGAGACGATTGCCGCCGCTGGCGGCCAGGCTTCGGCCCATGTTGTCGACATCTCGGACAACGCTGCCGTCGAAGCGGCCATCGCCGAGATTCTCGCGGCCTTCGGCCACGTCGATATCCTGGTCAACAACGCCGGTTCCGGTTGGCACAAGCAGACCTTCTTCAAGGATACGCCGAACGCGGACTGGGAGTGGATTCTGGACCTGAACCTCCGCGGGACGCTGTACGTCACCCACGCCCTGCTCAACCACATGGTGGAGCGGCGGTATGGCAAGATCGTCAACGTCGCCTCCATCGCCGCGACGACCGGCATTCCGAAGCTGGCCATCTATGCCGCCAGCAAGGGCGCGTTGGTCGCCTTCACCAAGTCGCTGGCCATGGAACTGGGACCGCACAACATCAATGTGAACTGCATTTCCCCCGGCCTGATCACGGATACGAAAGTGGCCCCCGCCAGCGATGGCACGTTCCTGGGCCGCAAGGGGACCGCAGACGAAATGGCCTATCTGATCGAATTCCTAGTATCGGACAACGCTTCGTTCATCACGGGTGTCGACTACCTGATCGATGGCGGCCGCGTCCTTGGACCACGAGGCGTATGATGATGAAGAGAATCGGAGTTGCCGTATCATCCCTGGCGATTGCGGGTGGCAGTCTCGCCGCAGCAGGCACCGAGGCGAAGACGCCGGAGACCTCCAGCCTGTTCCGCCGCCATGTGGAACCATCCTCGGGGGTCGTCTCCTACGTCCTCGACAAGCGGATTGCGGAGAACCAGCAGAGCCTGTACTTCACGCAGCCGTCCATGACCGACGATGGCCGGTTCATCGTCTTCGATGTGTCCGGGGGCGAGCGTGGCAACCGGAAATCCATGGCGGTCGTCGATCTGCTGAAGGACGAAGTGGAGCCGCTGGAGATCCGCGGCAGTATCCCATTCCTGGACACGGCGACGGCGAATGTGTACTGGTTCGAGAAGGATGGGCTGTACCGGATGGCCCTGCCCGACGAACCACGCGCCAAAGAGAAGCTCTGCGACATTCCGAAGGAGTTGCAGGAGGCCGGCGAGAAGATCCGCAGCCTGGCGACCCACATCACTCTCACCCAGGACCGCCGGAAGGTCTTCATGGATGCCCGCGTGGACGACCGCTTCATCCAGGGCGTGCTGGATATCGAGAGCGGCAGTTTCGAGACCTGGGGAGAGGAGGCCGTCTGCGTCAACCACGGCCAGCTCAACCCCACGAACGACCGGATGGCGCTGTGCGCCCACGAGGTCGGCTGGACCGATGGGAAGGGTGTCGAGCACCGCATCCAGAACGTGGACGGGGTCTATCCCCGGTTGTTGCTGGTGGAGCCCGAGGGAAGACGCCGGATCATCCCCCCCATGAACAACTACGCCACCCATGAGTACTGGGCCGCCGACGGCAAGGGATTCTACTATTGCAGCCACGGCGACCAATACGGCGTGATCTACTGCGACTTGGCCAGCGGCAAGCAGGAACGCCTGGCCCCGGTGCGCGCGGCGCACGCGACCATGACCGCAGACCATCAATGCTTCACGTACGACTACAGCGTGGGCCCCTGGTACCGTGGCTGTGCCTGGCAGGTGGGGTTCTACAATGCCGCCACCAAGAAAGAGGTCTTCCTCTACCAGTCCCTGCCAGCGTTCAACGACAAAGCGAACCAGAGCAAGCTCCACCCCGATCCCCATCCGCAGTTCGTCTGCGGCGAAAAGTACATCATCTGCACCATCAACCACGGCGACGGCCGGATGGACCTGTCGGTCACGCCGGTTGCGCAACTGCTGGAACTGACCAAGTGAGTAGGAAGAGCACGATGTACACCATCGGGAATCTGTTCGCTACGACCGACCTTTCGGATGTCCGGATCAAGGGCTCGGTCGGAGATTTACTCGGCAAGCTGATCGCGGGCCGCATCACCTCCCAAGAGGCCCGCGATGGCGGCTACCGCGAGGCGGAGGACGCCTTCAAGAACTGCATCGACGACCAGATCATCGTCGGCTACTGGCAGGGCGAATTCTGGGGCAAGTGGGTGATCAGCGCGGCTCGCATCTGCCGCTACACCGGTGACCAAGAGCTGGCCGAGTTCCTGCGCCAGGGCTGCTATACCCTCATGTCCTACCAGCGCGAGGACGGCTATATCGGCACCTACAAGGACTCGCTCAACATGTTCGCCTGCGACCGGCAGGAGGCCAAGAAGGTCGTGGGCTGGGAGTGCAACTGGAACTGGAACGTCTGGTGCCGGAAGTACACCCTCTGGGGCCTCGTCGAGTGCTACCTGCTGCTACAGGACCCCAAGATTCTGGATGCCGCCAGCCGCCATGCCAGCCACCTGATCAAGGAACTCCAGGACAACGGGATTCGGCTCTGCGATACCGGGACCTTCAATGGCCTGCCCAGCGGCTCGATCATCAAGCCGATGCTGCTGCTCTGGGAGATTACGGGCGACCGGAAGTACCTCGACTTCTCCATCGAGGCGGCGGGCTACTGGGACCTGCCCGACGGGCGTTGCCCCAATCTCATCGCCAACGCCCGTTCCGGGAAACCCATCCACGAATGGTATCCGGAATCGCAGAGCTGGGCCAAGGCCTACGAGATGATGTCGTGCCTGGACGGCCTCCTCGAACTCTACCGGGTCACGGGCAAACAGGCCTACTTCGCGGCCGTCGAAGCGATCTACGAGCGCCTCCTGGAAGCCGAGTACAACACCGTGTTCAGCGTCGGCTTCAACGACATCTTCGGCCACGCGGCGAACAAGATCAACACCGTCAGCGAACCGTGCGATGTGATCCACTGGATGCGGGTCTCCTACGAGCTCTTCATGCTGACCGGGAAGAGCCGCTACCTGGATGTGTTCGAGCTCGCATTCTACAACTCGTTCCTGGCCGGGGTGTACGACAACGGCAAGTGGGGCTCGCGGGGCGTCCGCAGCGCCGGTCGCCACATCACGGCCGAGCTACAAGCCGGTTTCACGAAGAACCACTGCTGCGTCAATAACCTGCCCCGCGGGTTCATGAACATGGCCCAGGCTATCGCCGTGCAGGGCAAGGACGGCATCTACCTCAACCTCTTCAGCGAGGCCGAGGTAACGCTCTCCGCGCCCGATGGCAAACCGGTCACGATCAGTATTGGTGGCGAATTCCTCCAGAACTGCCAGGCCCAAATCGGGATCGACAGCGCCTCTGCGGTTTCCGTGCCGTTGTTCATCCGGATTCCCGCCTGGAGCAAGGCGACAGCGGTTCGGATCAACGGGCAGGAACAGGCCGCGACTGCCGGGGAGTACCTTCGCACGGAACTGGTGCCCGGGGCCACGTCGGTGGAGATCCAGTTCGACCGCACCCCGGTGCTCTGCGAGTTCCCCTATGAACTGGAAGAGTACGGCCCCGACCATTGGGCCTGCAAGCGGTGGACGCTCGGTCGCTCGGACGCCAAGAGCTACGTGCCGCCCGAACGCATGGCCAGGAAGCGCATGAGCACCCTGCGGGTTGGCCCTCTCCTGCTCGCCCGCAGCAAGCGGGTCGGGAACACGGTCGAGGAGATGTTCGGGGAGAAGACGGTCTGCGGGAAGGAGTACCAATGCACGGTAACCCCGACTCCTATGCCCGGTGTGCGCTGCGGCTTCCAGGTGGAGTTCGTCTCGGCGGATGACCGCTTCTCGACGCCGATGTGCGACTACGCATCGGCCGGCAACGAGATCCTCGAGGACGAAACCCATTTCAGTATCTATGTGTAGCGAGACCGGCTCGCGGCCGGGGATTCGCCGGAGCGCGTGTACGGCCTAGCAGGCGAGGAGTCCAGAGAGTGTTCCCCTACCAGGATCCGACGCGATCCATCACGGAACGAGCCGACGACCTAGTATCCCGGATGACAGCCGAGGAGAAGATCGGCCAGCTCTGCAAGATCGGCGCGATCAAACCCGGCTTCGCCTACACCCGCGCGGGCAACACGATCACCCTCGACCAAGGCTTCCAAGACCGGTTCGCCGAACTCCTGCCGGGAACGCTGTACGGGCTGTTCCGCGCGGACTGGTGGACGGCCCGGGGCTGGGGCACGGCAATCGAGCCCCGGATGATGGCCGACTGCGCGAACCTGGTGCAACGATACGCCATCGAGCACAGTCGCCTTGGCATTCCGCTGCTTTTCGCGGAGGAAGCCCCGCACGGCATAGCGGCACTCGGCTGCACCGTGTTTCCCACCGGCATCGGACTGGGCGCGACGTGGAACGCGGACTTGGCGAAGCGAGTCGGCGAAGTCATTGGGGACGAGGCCGCAGCAGCGGGTATCCACACCTGCTTCGGTCCAGTCCTGGACATGATCCGCGACCCGCGCTGGTCGCGGGCCGAAGAGAACTTCTCCGAGGACCCGTGGCTCACGGCCATGCTGGGCAAGGCCTGGGTGGAGGGGATGCAGGCGGCCGCATTCCCGCTTCGGGGCCGTCCCTTCGCCACGCTGAAACACTTCGCCGCCCATGGAGACCCGGAAGGCGGGCACAACTCCGCCCCAACCCATGTGGGTCCCATCGAGTTCAGGAACCTCCATCTGCTTCCGTTCGAGCACTGCGTCAGGGCGGGGGCGCGGGCCTTGATGAGCGCCTACAACACGATTGACGGCGTGCCTTGTGCCGCGAACCGGGAGTTGCTGACCGGCATTCTCCGCGGCGAGTGGGGATTCGACGGCATCGTGATGGCCGATGGCGGGGGGATTTCCCGCTTGAAGTGGCAGCGGTTCGGGGCCACCGAAGCGGAGATCAGCGCCATGGTCCTCAAGGCAGGCCTCGACAATAGCTCCGTCGGTTGCGGGACCTTCCACGCCCAGGGACTGCGGGACGCGCTTGCGGCCGACCTCATCGACGAAGCCGACCTCGACGAGGCCGTGCAGCGCACGCTGCGCCTGAAGTTCCGCCTGGGCGTATTCGACTCCCCCTATGTCGCGGCCGGGAGTCCGGCAGCAGTCATGGGCTCCACCGAGTACCGGGCCGTCGCTCTGGAGGCGGCCAGACAATCCCTGACGCTGCTCGCGAACAAGGGGAGCATCCTCCCCTTGGAGAACATCGCCCGTCTCGCGGTGATCGGCCCCAATGCGAACACGCCGATGAACCAACTCGGCGACTACACGGCTCCCCAGAAACGGGAGGATATCATCACGACTCTGGATGGTATCCAGGCCCTCGCGGCCAAACGTGGGATCGAGGTGGACTACGCCAAAGGCTGCAAGGTCCGGTCCCTCTGCCGCGATCTCTTCGAGCCCGCCATCGAGGCCGCCCGCAAGGCCGACGCGGTGGTTCTGGTGCTGGGAGGCTCCAGCGCGCCGGACAGCGAGACCGGATTCCTGGACAACGGGGCCGCGCGCATCAACGAGGTCAAGGAGAATCCGGAGTACGACAAGGAGAGCGGCGAAGGCTATGACCGGGCCAGACTCCGGTTCAGCGGGCTGCAACTCGAATTGCTCCGCCGTCTCAAGGAGCTGGGCAAGCCCGTCGTCACCGTCCTAGTCATGGGACGACCCCTGATCGTCAACGAAGTGGCCGAACTCTCGGACGCCGTCCTGGTGGCCTGGTATCCGGGGATGATGGGAGGCCAAGCCATCGCCGAAGCGGTCTTCGGCGAGTACAACCCCGGCGGCAGGCTGCCCCTGTCCTTCCCGTTGGACGAGGCCCAACTGCCCATCTACTACGACTCCCACATGCCCCGCGACAACTACATCGACATGCAGAGCGCGCCGCGGTTCTCCTTCGGCTACGGCCTCAGCTACACCACGTTCGCGTACTCGGACCTAACGGTGCAGCCGCAGACCGCCGGGATCGACGATGCAGTCACCGTTTCCGTGACCGTGACCAACAGCGGAGACAGGGACGGGGACGAGGTCGTGCAGTTGTATGTAACTGACCGGATCGCTTCCGTGGGACGCCCCTTCCGCGAGCTCCGTGGGTTCCAGCGCATTCACCTTGCGGCGGGCGAACGCCGCACCGTCACCTTCAGTCTGGGCTGCGACGAGCTCGGGTTCTACAACCGCAACCTGGTGCATGTCGTCGAACCGGGTACCTTCACCATAGCGGTCGGCGGCACCATGGACAGCCTGCTGCAAGGCGAATTGACCGTAGACAGGAGATAGGACAAGGTGACAGACAAGAGTCCCCGATGGAACCGGGAGGCGCGCTGGATCGGGACCGGGCCCTCCCCCGCCAGTTGGCAAGGCCCGGTACGCCCCGCGCCCTTCTTCCGCAAGGTCTTCACGCTGCCGCAGACCGGCCGCGATGCCAGTCTGCGCATCTGCGGTCTGGGGTACTACGAGCTATATCTGAACGGCAGGAAGGTCGGCGACCACGTGCTCGATCCGGTGGTCACCCACTATGACCGGAGAGCGCTCTACGTGACCTACGATGTGAGCGCCTATCTGGTGGACGGGGCCAATACCGTCGGCGTGGTGCTGGGCAATGGCTGGTACAACTGCCACACCCCGGAAGTCTGGCACTTCGACAAGGCGCCTTGGCGCGCCAACCCCAAGTTCCTCCTCCAGATGGACCTCGACGGCGAATGCGTGCTGGCCAGCGACAAGAGCTGGAAGTGCGCGTCCGGCCCGATTGTTTTCGACGGACTCCGCAACGGCGAGACCTACGACGCGCGGCTCGAACTGACCGGCTGGCTTGAGCCGGGCTATGACGACTCCCGCTGGTCGGGCACCGCCGCGGTCGCGCCGCCGGGCGGTGTCATCGAGGAACAGACCATGCCGCCGTGCAAGGTGATGGAAACACTGCCCTCGGTCCGGCAGTGGGAGGTCACCGCCGGCACGGTCTACGATGTCGGCCAGAACATGGCCGGCTGGGCACGGATCTCCATTCGCGGCGAAGCGGGCACCACCCTCACCCTACGCTACAGCGACAGGCTGGACGACGAAAACAACGTCGATCAGTCCAAGATCTCCCATCACGTTCTGGTCGAGCCGGGCCATTTCCAGACCGACCGCTACACCCTCAAGGGAGAGGGGCTTGAGACCTGGGAACCCCGTTTCACCTACCACGGCTTCCAGTATGTGCAGGTGGAGATCGAGGGCACCGCGACCGTCGAGAAGGTCGAGGGGCGCGTCGTCTACACCGCGTTCGACAAGATCGGGACCTTCGAATGCTCCGACGAGAACGTCAACCGCCTCGAACGCTGCACCGAATGGGCCTACGTCGGCAACTTCGTCGCCATTCCGACCGACTGTCCCCATCGCGAGAAGAACGGCTGGACCGGCGACGCGCAGCTTGCCGCCGAGACGGGTCTGTTCAACTACGACGCCGCATCCTCCTACGCCCAGTGGATCGACTCGGTCGTGGATACCCAGCGGCCCTCCGGCCAGCTTCCGGGCATCGTCCCCAGCGTCGGCTGGGGCTACAACTGGGGCAGCGGCCCGGCCTGGGACAGCGTCCTCCTGCTGGTCCCCTGGTACGTCTATCTCTACACCGGCGACGACTCCGTCATCCGGAAGCACTACGAGGCGATGAAGAGGTACGTCGACTACTGCACGGTCATGGCCGACGGGAACATCGTCAAGTTCGGCCTTGGCGACTGGGGGCATGCGGGCAGACGCGACCATCCCGAACGCCTGGCCGACAGCGCCCTGACCGATACGGGCTACTACTACATCGATGCCGTGCTGCTGGCGGAGTTTGCCAAGATGACCGGTCGCACGGAGGACCACCGCACCTACTCCGAGCTTGCCGCGGACATCAAACAGGCGTTCAACCAGCGCTTCTACCGAGGCGACGGGATCTACGCCAACGGCGTGCAGACAGCCATGGCCTGCGCGCTCTATCAGGGCTTGGTCGAGGAACCGGAGAAGGAAGCCGTCGTGAAGGCTCTCGTCCGGGCGGTCGAGGAAGACGGGGACGGCCTGCCGGACTTCGGGATTCTGGGGGCGAAGTACATTCCGCGCGTGCTGGCCGACAACGGCCACGTCGAACTGGCGTACAAGGTCCTGACCGGGTCGGACAGCCTCTGGATGCACTGGCTCAAGCAGGACGCGACGACCCTGTGGGAGAGTTGGAGCGCGGTCTCCTCGCACAACCACATCATGTTCGGCGACATCAGCGCCTGGTTCTACCAGTACCTGGCCGGAATCACCCCGGACCCAGCCTCGCCCGGCTTCAAGACACTACGGATTCAGCCGCGACCGGTAGCGGCGCTGGATTGGGTCCGGGCGCGGTACCGCATTCCGAACGGCGAACTGGGCGTTCATTGGCGGAGAATCGACGGTGCCTTCCGCCTGGATGTCCAGATCCCCGCATCGACCACGGCAACAGTCGTCCTGCCGGACGCCTCGGAGAGGCGCGTCGGCCCTGGCAGCCACACCTTTGAATCCACCCTCTGAAGCCGCACGCCGCGAGCTGGACAAGAAACCGAAACCACCACAACAGCCACCGGGTAGAGACCATGAAAAACACCAGTCGCCGTATCGCCATCGCCCTGTTCCTGGGCGCCATCGCGCTCGCCGGCATGACGCTCCCAGCCGCCGAGAAGCAGGAACTGAGGCTCTGGCCGGATCTGGCACCGGGCGAGAAGAACGACGAGAACGGCCCGCGTCTGTACCTATTCCAGCCCGAGGAGAAGACCTCCGACACGGTCATGCTCATCTTCCCGGGCGGTGCCTACATGGGGCTCGCCATCGATCACGAAGGCTGGAAGATCGCGGACTTCTTCAACCGCAAGGGCATCACGGCGGTGGTGCTGAAGTACCGCGTGCCGAGGCGCGAGGGACTGCCCAAGCACATGGCCGCGTGGCAGGACGCGCAGCGCGCGGTGCGCGTGATCCGCGCCAACGCCAAGGAATGGGGCGTGGACCCGGAGAAGATCGGCGCCATGGGCTTCTCGGCGGGTGGGCACCTCACGCTGATGACGGCGACCACCTCGCAAACTCCCGCCTATGCCCCGGTGGACGAGATCGACAAGCTGCCGTGCCATGTGAACTTCGCCGTGCCGGTCTATCCGGCCTATGTGCTCGAAGACGGGGCCAACGGTCCCAACAAGGGCAAGGGCAATGACTCGGAGATGGTCGCGGATTTCGCCTTCGATGCCAAAACGCCGCCGATGTGCCTGATCCACGGCGACAATGATGGATACTCGGCAATGGGTTCGGTCGCGGTCTACCACAAGCTGCGCACGATGGGCATTCCCGCCGAGCTCCACATCTTCGCCAAGGTGGGTCACGGATTCGGGGCCAACCCGACGCTCAAACCCGACAACCACCATGTCGGCGACTGGCTGAACCGGGCCTACGCGGCAATCCAGGTCTTCGGCTTCGCCAAGTAGGTACGGGATACAGGAGGACGGCAAGATGCGCGATGCGGAATCCACGCGGCGGCCGGGCTGGGCTATGGTGTGCCTGTTGGTGTTCGTGGCACTGGGCGCGGGGAGCGTCGAAGCGGACCTGCTCCGGAACGCTGGCTTCAAGGAGAACCACCCCGGCGATGCGTTCCCCACTGCCGGTTGGCGCTTCTCGTACAACATGGAGACGACGGGCAGCTTCGTCGAGGCCGATCCGGCCGCTGGGGCAGGGCCGGCGCTGAAGGTCGTGAACCCGCTCCCGGACAAGGGCCTTACGGTAGAGACCGACCGAACCACGATTCCGGAGAGCGGGAAGTACCGGGCCACAATCTGGGCGAAGACAGATGCCGATGCGCATGGACTCAAGGGCGATGCCATTGAGATGACGATGTTCGTTCTCCGCAGCGACTACAAAGGGGGCAACCGCAAGACCGAGAAGC
>QKCY01000259.1 GCA_003245525.1 Victivallales bacterium
CCCGAATGGTGCTGTAGTAGGTCGAGGCCGAGAACACGCTGGCACCGGTCACCGTGACTTCGGTCCAGTCCACCGACGCGGGCCAGGGCAGAGTACCGGTGAAGTCGATATCAGGCACGTCATCCAGGTTCTCCTCGTTCGCCGCGTGGGAGGCGTCTTCCGGATCGCTGTTCTGGACCCAGACGCGGAACTTCGAGGCGGCGCTCGCGGTTCCGGCATACAGGGCAGGACTAGTAGCTCCAGGATAGGGATTGCGGAAATTGAGGTCAACCGCATCGACGCGGCAGTCGCCGTCCAGGTCCCGGTAGTAGATGCCGTGGTAGGTCAAGCCCTCGGCATCGGTTGCAGTGGAGGCCTCAACCGGCGTAGGGAGGGTCATCTCCCTTCGGTAGGCACCATCGCCGTTGGTGAAGCAGCGGGGCGGCATGGTGTCCGGATTGTCCACGTCATAGGGCTGGCGCAGACTGACGGGCCAGGAGGTGGCAGGAACGGCGTTGCCCTCGAGATCGAAGATGCTGTTCGCGGCAACACTGACGGTCAGGGTCGTACGAGCCGCGTTGGCGGCGGGATCGACCAACTGGCGGCCGGCGGCCGTGCCGCCGAAGTAGAGGGTGCAGTAGTTGGTGCCGAGAGTGTGGGTAAAGCTGGTGACCGTGACGGCACCGGTGTCGGTGGTGACGGTGAAGTCACCGATGATCAGGTTCCCCGTGTAGCTGCTGACCGCTTGGGGATTGTGGTTGCTGATGCCGTTCGGATTGGTGTAGACGCGCTCGCTGAAGACGACCTTGGCGGAGTAGTTGTCGTCGGCGAGGATGACGTTCACGATGCGCGGAACACTGGTATCGTAGAGCTGCATGGCCCCGGTAGTGGTCTGGGTGTCGGCAATATTTCCGAGAACATCAAACACACTGTCGGCGACCGGCACAATCTCAATGGTCTCGACTCCTGCCGGTATCCGGTGCTCGTTCAGCTGCTCTGGGGCGGTGCCTCCCGAGTCCAGATCGGGGGTGAACTTCAGCACCGCACGGATGGTGTCGTTGGCGTCGGTCATCGCGGTGCCATCGCCGTTCAGGATCTCGCTGATGCCAACGCTGGTCACGGTCCCCCCGTTCTTGGTCAGAATGACTTGTAGCGAGTTGGTGAACAACGCTCCGGGAAGGGGCTCGCCGTTGCTGTCGAGGCGGTTGTCGCTGCCGTCCAGGGCGTCGTCCTCGGTGCCGCTGTCCAGCCAGACGTAGTCGGTGGCGTCCAGCAAGCCATTGTGGTTGGTGTCACGGTACATGGCATTGGCGGGCATGGCGTTGCCGCCATCCCCATCGGCGGGGGCAGTACCCATGATCAAAGAGTCCACAAACCCATTGTCGATGTCGCCCACATTGTAGGTTCCGTCGGCGGGACCGTAGTCCAGCCAGATGCCATTGCTGGTCCCGGCGTAGAAGGCCGTGATCCAAGCCTGGTACGCGGTCATGGCTGAGCTATAGCTCGGCACCGGCAGGGCACCGTTCTCTGCATAGTAGCTGGTCCGCGGGGGAACCTGCGCCCCGCCTGTCACCGAGGCCGGTTCGCCGCCTGAGGGCCAGAACCAAAGGTCGTAGCCGGGGGTGAAGGTGTCGTCGAAGTCGATGGACAGACCCGCCTGCACACCGATGTCGAAGAACAGTCCGTCGCCCGCACTGCACCCTGGCACACCGTCCAACTCGATGTAGCACACCCGGGCAATCGTCGTCGTACCTAGAACGGGGACGACCGCCTGAGCGACCCTGAACTGCCCGGTCCGGGCCTGCCCGTCTACCAGACCAACCGTGAAGGGAGGCTCCATGAGCACATCGTCTTCGCGCTTGTAGAAGGTGTTGTCCTGAACGTCGTCGCGGTCCAGCCACAGGGCATCCCCTTCGTTCTGCCCGCCACTGCCATTGGTATCGCGCCAGCGGTACTGGGGAGTCATGTCGCTGAAGTTGGAGGTCTTTTCCCGGCTGTTGGTGCTGCCAACCGGCTCGTTCCACGTGATGGTGACGTAGGTGTTGCTGGGATCCAGTGTGGCTCCGACGATGATCGGGCCGTGGTTATCGTAGCGGTAGGCGAACTCGCTGTAGAAGAAGTCGCCGTTGTTCGCGCCAAGCCCGCCGAGGAGGGTGCCGCCAGCGGTCGAGATGGTGTCGTTGTCGATGACATCCAGGCGCACAAAGCCGTCGCCATAGCCCATGTTGACGGTAACGGTCCAGAAGTTGCTCGGTGCAGCGGCGGGATTGCCGGTCGCGTCGGTCGGCTCGACGGAGACGATGACCGCGCTAGGCAGGGGCGTATCGGGCTTGGCGTCATAGGTCTCGAAAGGCCAAGTCGAAACGTTGACGAAGTCCTTTGTCACGCGCAGCGAGAAGTCGGCGGCGTCAACGCCCAGAACCGGATTGTCGAACGTGACGAGGAACTGGACCGGGCTCTCTTTGGTGGCGTAGGGGTTAGCGGTGTCGGGCAGAACCGCGCCGTCCACCAGCAACTCGGTGGAGGTGACGCGTGGCATGACGGGATTGATGGGGAAGCCCGGGTTTTCGGCACCACCGGTGACGAGCGGGGCGACGGGGATGACCGTAGCCTCGTCCTCGCCTGCCTGGCTCCCCTCCCCGTCCACGTCGATCTCCAGGAAATCCCGCGCCATGTCGAGGGTGAGCGCCACTGGTCCAAGGCCCAGGATCGCGACCGTGTCCGCCGCGTTAAGCAGGACGACGACCAGCGGGCTGGCGGCCGACTGGAAGACAGTCCCGCCGGTCAGCGCGGTGCCATTCACGGAGAGAGCGGTGGGATCGACGGCAACATCCCCCACAGGCCGGTTGAACTCCAGGATGACGAAGGCAGCGCCGGCCACGAAGTTGTCGTAGTCAAAGTACCAGTTCGCCAACCCCAACTCGCCCAGGCCAGTGTCGGCGGTGGCGACGAAGTTCAGTCCCCACTGGTTGGCGGTGCCGACAATGACCTCCTTCGGACCGGAGAACGCCAGGCCAGTACGGGTCATGACGATGTCGTAGGTGCCGACCGGCACCTTGTCGATGGCCCAGATACCGTTCTCGTCGGTGGTATTGCGCCCCACCCCATTCGTGTCGAGATCATTCCACACGAACATGTCCAGAAACGTGGTCCCGGAGCCAGCCAACTGGATCTCGACGGCCACGCCAGGGACGGGGTTGCCGGCCGCGTCGGTGACGCGTCCGGAAATGATCTTGCCGGTGGCGGCATCCTCGTTGGTCTGCGTGGACTTGCGGTAGACGTTGCCCACGGAGGTCCCAAGCCCACTCCATTCGGTACCGCCGGTCACGCTGTCGTAGTAGTATTCCTCGACGTTGTACCACAGGTTGCCACTGCCGCCCCAGCCCATGTTGAAGTGGTAGTACCAGCGGCCATCGATCCGGCCGTAGCCATCGCCCACGATCGCGTGGCCGCCGCCAGGAGGCGGGAGCAAGGGGCTGGTCATGCCGATCGTGATGGCGACCGGACGACGGGCGTCGAAGTTCGCCCGCATGCCGTTAGCGCCGCCAGCACCGCTGGCACCAGAATAGTTGAACTTGCTGATGAAGGCGCCCGAACTGAAGTTCGCGCCAGACATGCCGGAGCGCTCAATGTTGTACGACATGTTGATCGAGAGGCCAGCGTCGAAACACAGAGCACCGATCTGCTGGAAGGAGTACTCCGACTCCGTGCCGGTCGGATCAAGAGTCATAGCATCCCAGTCATAGGGGCCGCCGTTGCCGTTGCCGCCGCGCAACTGAGTGCCAGCCAGGCTCGCCCCTTCCGGGTCAGCGTATTGGTAGTAGTAGGTAACCGAGCCTCCGCCGGTTTTGTAGCCAATGCCGGCTTCCGGCCATTCGAAGTAACGGATCATCTGGGCAGTGGCGGTAGCAGCACAGCCAGTGACAACGTTGGCGGGATTGCCGGGATCAAAGGTGTAGGACGTCTGATCAATCAGAGGCGTGTAGTAGTTGTAGCAGGCCCGTCCACCTTCGGTGCTCTGGTTCCACCGGCTCTGAACGAAGGAATCGACCCACACCTCGGTCACCACTTGGGTCCCCGCAGCGCGCGTCCCTTCCTCAGCAGTCAATGCCGCCCACTTCGCCTCATTGGCGGCGATGATCGCAGACAAGTCGCCCCCGCGCACCGTGGTTCCGGCTTCGATGGCCGCAAGCCGGGCGGGAAGATCCTCGGACAACAGCACAGCCAGCGGATTACTGGCCGAGGGATCAAAGGTCCCGGCTGCCGAGAACGCGATGATGGGATTGATCCGGTCGTCGCCGCTGACCACCACGTACCCCTCGGGGTTCAGGGCCACGACATAGGCATAGGCGTCGGTGGCGCGCGTGGCGCCCAATGCCGTCACATCGCCCACCGTGCCACCCCGGGTGGCATGGGACAGGTCGGCACCCAACGGGGCCGGTGCCAGGGCAATCAACTGGGCCACCGCCGTCTTCGCCTGGGTCTCGGTCACCGGGGCGGCTCCGACGCTCCCGGCCGCCACCAGGGCCAGCCCCACCAGCGTCCGGACGAGCCACAAAGCGCATCCCCGATCCCGCGCAACCCCAGATGCTCCACCACCATATGCCGAGTTCATGCGCTGTGTTCCTTCGTTGACCTATGCTCTAGCTTGATGCAAGATGGCTATCGGATCGTCCCCGGCGTGCCGTGCCGGCGTGAGTGGCGGGCGAGGCGGCAGCGTCGGTACGGACGCTCCGCCTCGCCCCGGCGAACCGGGGGGAACAAACACTGACAAGATGTATCGGAAAAAAAGGAAACCCGTCCCCCCTCTCCCCGTCTAGCGGGAGAGGCAGGGGAAGGGAATAGGCATTGGGAGCGTGTCGGGATACCGCATAGGCAGAGAAGCCCGGGCATGGAATGGAAGGCGGGGACGTTGAGACAACCTCAGGAATCCTAGAAACCTACAGCAGACCCGATGCCAAGCTGGCATCGCCTTTCCGGCTTGCGGATTGGGCCAAACCATAGATTTCCCTCTCACTTCTGCAATTCTGCGACCATCCGCCGCCCTTTTTGGGCGGTTACCAGGACGCTTCGTAAGCTGGGACGGTCGTGCCTGCAGAAAGATGCACGACCGTCTTTTTCTCGGGCTACCGCCCCCGACGTTGGTCTACGCGGGGGCGGGAAACCCGTTAGCGACGGAAGTCGGGGAGACCGCGCATCTCGTTCGGGCGCTTCGGCAGACCAGCCGGAGTCACCAGACGGGCGGTGACGAAGATCAGAAGGTTGATCTTCTCGCTGTTCTCCCCCTTGCTCCGGAACAGGGGACCCAGCAAGGGCAGTTCGCCCAGCACGGGAACCTTGTCATCGTACTTCGTGACCTTCTCCTTGATCATGCCGCCCAGTACCACGCTCTCGCCATCCCATACGATGACCTGGGTCTCGACCGTCCGGGCGGACAGGATCGGCATCATGGCATTGGCGCGAACCGTGTTGCCGTCGATGATCATGTCGTAGCTGTAGTCGTCCCAGCCCACATGATCCACCACTTCCGGCTTCAGTTCCAAGGTGATGGAGTACTGGTCGGCGGCCACCGTCGGGGTGACTTCGAGGATCACACCGACATCGCGGGCATCGCCGAACTCCGGGATGGAGGGGGTGTAGCTGACAGCGGTGCTGGTCGTGCTGCTGTTGGTCGTGATCTCCGGCTCGGTCCAGCTCTCGGGGAAGTACCGCTCCTCGACCATGCGCAGGATGGCAGTCTTGCCGGAGAGGGTGGTCACCTTCGGCGAGGAGAGCACATCCGCCTGGGTCTTCTGGTTCAGGGCATGGAGAGTGGTCTCGAATGCGTAGTTGCCGAGCACGCTGTACACGCTGAAGAGGGAGTCGTCGGAGGTCCCGAAGCCGCTCACCTCGCTGGTGAAGCGCAACCCTTCGGTAAGGATGGAGTCCTTGGCCGCGCCGAGCTGGAAGTAGGTGCCGGAATGGAGGACATCGCCGGTGCCTTCCAGGAGCCAGCCGTCGTCGCCGATCGGATTCACCGAGCTTACACCGCTCAGCATGGTCCAGTCGAAACCGAGGCTTTCCAGGCTCGTCTGGTCGATTTCCACGAACTTCGCCTCAATCATGACCTGGGTGGGAGTGATGTTGATCTCCTGCAGGATGCGCTCGACCTTGCGGAGGTTGTCCTCGGTGTTGTGAACGATCAGCTTGCCCGTGCGGGAGTAGTAGGAGATCGTGGCCCCGATGGGGAAGCCCACGCCCAGACCGGCGAAGAACTGGGCCACGTTCACCACGTACTTGTCGTCGTCGTCGTCGTCATCGTCGTCGTCGTCGTCGTCGTCATCGTCGTCGTCGTCGTCGTCGCCGCCCCAGTCGATACCCGAGGGTCTCTTCCGCGTGCGGTTCGTATCCAGCACACCGGCAGCCACCGAGTAGAACCGGGTTTCCATCGTCTCGACTTCGACGCTCGGGTGGAGGATCAGCACGGCATCCTCCTCGACCCGCATCTTGAGACCAGCCCCGAGGCAGATGTAACGGATGACTTCGCCCAGGGAGATGTTGTCCATATTCAGGTTGACCGGGGTATCGCTCAGATCCTCGTACTGGGATCCTGCCGCAGGCATGCCGGTGTCTTCGCCGCCCGCTGCCATGCCACCCATACCCATGTCGCCCATGCCGCCCATGCCGCCCATGTCGCCGCCCATGCCGCCGCCCATGCCGCCGCCCATGCCGCCGCCCATGTCGCCGCCCATGCCGCCGCCCATGCCGCCGCCCATGTCGCCCATGCCGCCCATGTCACCAGCGCCGGCGCCGGCGCCGGCACCAGCGCCAGCACCAGCAGCCCCGCCGCCCTTGGGAGCACGCAGCTGGAGAAGGATGTTCACACCCTCGCCGTCCGTGTCCAACTCGACCGAACGCTTCTTCAGAACCTGCGCGACTTCCTTGATCGGCGTTTCATCGAACTCGATGTGGGGGATGAGAATTTCCTGGAGTTTCTTCCGGATACCCCGCAGGTCCTCGGGGCTCTTGATGATGGCATTGCTGCCGACGGTCGCCGCCGGACCGGCCAGCAACGGCGTCACGGGTTCCGCCCAGCGCCAGGAGACTTCCGCCATCCGCTCCTCCACCATGGCGGCGCGCTTGTCCTCGGCGATCTCGCTGAGCTCGCTATTGATCTGGCGCAGCAGGCGGATCGCCCGCACTTCGTAGGGATCCAGCAGCAGAATCTGCTCGAACTTGTCGCGGGCGTCGGCGTACCGACGATTCTTCAGGAAGACCTTGCCCTGCTCCAGGAGCACGGTGATGTCGTAGCTGCGCTGCACTTCGTCCGGATCGACGCGGTCGCGGCGGGTCAGAACCTTCAGCGACAACGACTCCTTCATCTCGTTGTACTTCTTGATCAGCGCATCGATGTCCTCGCTCTTGGTGGGGTCGAACTCGCGCGCCTTGTGCAACTTCTCGATGGCCGAATCCACATCCTCGGTCTGCACCTCGCGGCGGGCCTGCTCCACCAGATCGTAGGCCCAGTCCCGGTAGAGGTTGTGGAGCATCACATCGATGTCGTCCTTCTTCTTCAGAATCCGCGGGGAGCTCTTGCTCACCTGGTCCAGACGGACCTTCGCGTCGGCATACTGCTTGGCAGCGCCAGGGAAGTCGCCCTGGCGGTACAGACGGTTGCCCTGGACCACGGCCTCGTCGGCCACGACCTCCAGTTCCTGCTTCTGGATCTTCTGGATCGCGTCCAGCTCGTCATGGGTCGGCTCGACGATCGGCTCGGCCGGCTGGGCCGCTTCGCCCGCGGGGCCGGCGGTCGCCGCCTCGCCGACGGCGGCGGGGGCAGCCGTGGCCGCCTCCACGTCCTTCTTGACGGAATCATCCACCTGCGTGGCGTCGCCTTCGGCCTTGGCGTCGGTGCCGCCGCCGCCGAACAGCGCCTCCAGGTCCTGGACGCTGGCTTCGCCCACGCCTCCGGCCGCGTCCTTCGCCGCCTCCTCGCTGATGACCGGCTTGGCAGCGTCCTGGGCCCACAGCGTGGTGAGGCCGGCGAGCCCAAGCAGACCAATGGCAGGCAGCAACGTCAGCGTACGCAGAGCCGAGAGTCTGGGAATGATCCTTTTCATCATAGAACGTCTCCGAATGTCAAGCACCTTGTTGCTGTGCGGCATAAACGAGTCCAGCGAGGGGTTTCCGCCGAAGCTCCCTGTCCCGGGCTGTCCAGCCCAACCGGGAACTTCGATCGCGTGGCTGTGTCAATAGAGTAAGGTAGGGCCGGGTCGGCCATTTTTCCTGCTCTGTACTGTAGATCGAACCATTTCCTGTTATAGCCGGATAGCGTCGCGCCTTGCGGGGGTGACGCACTGCATCTATCGGAGAGTCCCCGGAAGCATCGTCCCCGGAGTTGACCGGGTGACCCGAGGCATGTCCATAAGGTCTTGGGCGGCATCGAACTGCCGGGTTATCTCGAACCGGACCGGCTCCGCCTCCTTGCCAGTACCGGGGCCAGTGGGAGTGGCCATGCCGGGCATACCGCCTCCCATGCCCATGGGGTCCATGCCGCCGCCCATCATGCCGGGTCCCTCGCCCATGCCACCACCGGGCATGCCGCCCATCATTCCGTCGGCACCGGCACCAGCTCCTCCCTGGACGAGTTCCACCACCACCTTGTCATCGGCAACGGAGATCACCTTGTACACCTCGCGCCGCTGGGTGGGGAGATGGAGAAGCTGGAAGAACTCGCCTTCCTGGTTCTTGATCCGGTACTGGCGCTTTAGGTTGTCCTCGAACTTCTTGTACCGGGACGCGAGGTAGATCAGGTCCATCGTGGGGGTGGGATCGTAGGCCTTCTCGCCTTCCACGAAGACGTACTTCTTGGTGTCCCAAGTCATGGTCACGACGGTGACCTCCTTGGCCTCGTCACCCACTTGCCGCCGCTCGCGCACCGCAGACTCGACGACGAGAGGACCATAGGTCCGGCGACCGTCGCTTACTTGGTACTTCATGGTCTCGCCGACATGGAGCGTTTGACTGAAGGGGCGCCGCGTCCGGGGATTGAAGACGGTGAAGTTCAGCGCCCACGACTTCGGATCGTCCGGATTGCTCGCCTGGACGCTCCGCAACTGCATCGGGAACTGGGGATTGCTGGGCTTCTCGTAGAGGCGCAGGTTGAGCGCCAGCGGGGGGAAGGAGGTCGGCAGGGCCATGTTGGTGCCATTGCGGAACTCCTCCAAGTTGGTGAAGGCGTCCTGGTCGTAGTCCAGGCCCGCGTCGGCGGCATCGTCGAACTTCAGGAAGGGCGTGTTCTTCTCCACGTAGTTCGGAATGCCGTCGCGGTCCTGGTCCTCCTCGACCGGATACACGTCCTTCTTCTCCGGGGGTTCCTCGGTGTCGCAGAAGCGGCAGACCCGCTCGTCGCTGGGAATCAGATAGGGACAGCGCGGGTTGACGCAGCGCAGGTAGTGGACGGGCTCGACAAGGGATCCCTTCGGGTCGTCCGCCGCCGGAAGGAACGCGAAACGGTTCTTCGGCGAGATCAGCATTTCGGTGGCCTTGGCAAGGTCGCGGGACTGGTCGGGAGCGAGCTCCTTGCCCAGCTTGAGCACGCTCTCGGCGGTCCCCTTCTCCTCGCCCACCGCGCTCTTGCCCTTGCCGATGCTAAGGAGAACGAGGACGATGGCCGCCACCAGGGCGGCAAGGACGATGCCGAGGATGAGCTTCTCGAAATGCTGTCGCAGGAAGTTCAAGGACCTATTCCCCCTGTTGCTCTTCGGGAGTCGTGAATTCCACCAGATCCAGCCGGATATCCGCCGTGATGTAGCGGTCCTGGAAGGCGGTCAGTTGTTCGCGGGTCAACAGGACAGGCATGACCATGGTGGTGCCAGCAGTCCCCATGCCACCGTCCATCCCCATGTCCATCCCTCCCCCGCCGCCACCGGGGCCGGCACCGAAGCCAGGCCGGCCCATGCCAGGCCGACCCATTGCCATTCCGCCCCCCATCCCGCCTCCCATGCCGACATCCATGCCGCCGCCGCCCATGCCACCCATGCCGCCCATGCCGCCGCCGCCGGCACCGCCACCGGTCGTTCCGGTGCCGCCGAGCACGCCGTCGGGCGCCTGGTCCTGGCTGCTTATCTCAATTTTGCGGATGAAGAAGAGATATCTCGCAGTCGTGTGAAGCGCATTCAGGAAATCGCTGACCGACTGGCTGGTGCCGGTCACCGAGATATCGATGGGAATGGAGGTGTAGAGGTCCTCCTCGCGCTTCTGCAGGAGCAGGGGACGACCGATCTGGTTCACCATGGCCACCTTGCTCGCGATCAACTGGTTCACGATCTCCTCCACCACCTTGTACTGGCGGAAGAGCTCGGGCATGTCGGCCCGTTTCGGGGTGACATTGGCAGCCGCGTACTCCTCGAAGGAGAGGTACTGGCTCTGGGTGGAAAGGGCGATCTCGGCATCCGCCAGATGCGTGCGCAGGGTGTCGAGGCCCGTGAGAAGCTGCTGCACGGCCACATAGGGATCGGCATCGTACTTCACCTCGATGTAGAACTTCTTGTGGAGTTCGGTGCGCAGCCGGTCGAAGCGATCCTTGGCCCAGTCCGCATTCTGGAGGGCGGTGGCCTTGTTCTGTTCGGTGAGCTTGACGTTGTCCTGCTTGACGCCCTTGTAGAACTCCAGTTCCTTGTCGAGCTTGGCCCGGCTTTCCTTGGCTGCGCCGAGACTGGCCGCGAGACGCCAGGCCACCGCACCGGTCGCCAGAAGGCACACGATGCAGACCAGCAGCAGTCCCCAGTTTTTCTTGATGAAATCCACGTGCATACCTCGATTTGGAGGAAAACCGGCCAGTGCGTCGGGCAGCGCCCGCCTACATTCCCATGCCGCCCATCATGTCGCCGCCACCGCCGCCGGTCGCGCCGGTCTTGCCGCCCGTGATCTGGTAGAAGGTGACAGGTTTCTTGAACTTCACCTGGATCACGAAGGACGCCAGATTCTTCACGGTCCGGGGGGGGTAGTATTTCTTGATCTCGGTGTAGGTCTTGTCACTGTCGAAGAGAGGCGACTTGCGCAGGGCGGTGAGATAGGCGGACTCGGGGGTGCCGCGCAGATCCTCGACCTTTTCGCCTTCCCCGTCCTCGCCGGTGCCTTCGCCCCCGTCCTCGCCAGCGCCGGCCTCTGCCAGGGCATGGGGAGCGACCGGTGCCGCAGCGGCGGCAGGCCTGTCCTTGCCGAATACGGTTTCGGTGACGCTATGGCCGACGATCTCGAGGCCAGTGATCTCCACGTCGGTGCCCGTCGGCCCGCTGGCCGCAGCGCCACCGCCGCCGAACATATCGCCGCCACCGCCACCGCCGCCCATGTCCATGCTGGGGCCGCCGCCGAACATGTCGCCGCCGCCGCCGCCGAACATGTCGCCGCCGCCACCGGCGGAGGTCTCTTCCACGGCCGGCTTCATCTCGCCGATCACGGGCCGGACCGATACCAGCCAGAGGTTCCCCGGCTTGAGCTTCTCCAGCTCGTTGTAGATCTCCGGCCAGGTACAGCGCTGGGCCAGCAATTCGCAGACACTGTCGTAACGGGCGTTGCTCTGATCCTGTTCGGTCTTCGCCCGGCGGATGCTGCCGCTGAGCATCTCGGGAGCCATCCGCTCCTTGCTCAGGGAGTCGACCGCGCTGTTGTGGAGCGACGCGCGGAACGCGACACCGCGCCAGGCCACCGCGAAGATGAGCACGAAGAAGATCATGCTGAGGACGAGGTACGGCTTCTTGCGGCGCAACGCCTGCTGCCGGGTGATGCTCTCCGGCACGAGGCTCACCTCGATCGGACAGGACATGCGGTAGCGCAGGCCGAGACCGATCACTTCGCTGAACATATGGGCCACTTCCTCCAGCCGGGCCCGGTCCACGCCGGGACCCAACTGGACGACGCCGAAGGGGTTCAGGTACTCCACTTCCATGCGCAGCTTCTCGGCGAAGAAGTGGTCGGTGTAGGTCATGGTGGAGCTACCGCCGGTGAGGTAGAGCTTGACGGGGCGGTTGCCCTTCTGCTGGGCGCGGTAGACGCTGATGGAGCGGTTGATCTCGCCGTGGAGGCGGGCCATCACGTTGCGGATGATCTTGGAGACGGCCGCGGCGGTCTCCGACTCGGGTTCGGCGTAGGCGCCGCCCAGGGCCACGAAGCCGTGCCGCCGCTTGAGTTCCTCGGCTTCCGCGAAGCCGATGCCGAACTCCTTGCCGATCTGCTGGGTGATGGAGTGGCCGGCAATGGGAATGGTACGGGCGAAGATGCGGCCACCGTCGGCGAACAGCAGGTTGGTGCTGCGACCGCCGATGTTGAGGATCATCGCGCACTCTTCCTGGCCGACGCGGTTGGCGCGGGCGGCGTTGTAGCAGGCGGCGGGGGCCACGTCGACCAGCAGGGGTTCGAGCCCGACGGCCTGGACGGCCCCGGTCATCTGTTCGACGATGTCGTTCTTGATCACGACGAACATCACGTCGATGTCTTCGCTGTCGTCGCCGGCTACTAGCTGGTAGTCCCAGATTACCTCTTCCATGGGGAAGGGGACGTTCTGCCGGGCCTCGAACTCGACGATCTGCCGGATGCGGCTCTGGTCGTCGGAGAAGGGGGGAAGACGGACGAAACGGGTGAAGGCGGATTGCCCGGAGATGGAAAGCAGCACGCGCCTGGCCGTGAAGCTGTTCTCCACCAGCATCTGGCGGAGGAGGCCGGCCACCACCACCGAACGGGAGGTGTCGGTCAACTCCTCCTCGTACTCGCGGTGGGCGAAGTTGACCAGGGTTACGGCCTCGCGCCCCGAATACTCAAACTCGCCGACCTTGATGCTGGTCGCGCCGATGTCGATCGCGAGGATTCGTTCAGCTCTTGCCATGGGCCTTTGTATCCGGTTCCGAATGGGGGTTCGGGAAAAGGGACAACGGATTCTGGAACGGGCGCCTCAGCGTCCGGGAGTCACCTTGATCCAATCGTAGAAGTCGCTATCGAACGCCGCGAAGGGCGTCTTGTCGGGAGACAGCAGGGCTCCGTCCATCAGCTTGAGCTGCCGCGAGTCCTTGGCCTGCCACCAGTTGCCGTCCCCCCGCGGCGGCTTGGACCGGCCGAAGTCCTCCTTGGCCACCACCCTGCCCTCGACCGAGGCCTCGACATGGAGCCACACGTCGCTGCGGCTGATCCGGTCCTTGTCGCAGTAGCGGCGCAGGAAGGTGGGGCGGATGTAGACCGCCGCGTTGTGCTTGGTCCCCTCGGCCTCGATGTCCACGTAGGTGGTCTTGGTCTGGAGCAGCATATAGAGCCCGTCGGGGGTGCGGATGAGGACGGACCAGTGGAGTTCCACTTCGTCCAGCCAGCCGTCCTTGCCGCCCATGGCCGTATACTGGGCATAGATCTGGAACCACTCGTACTCCGACTTGGACTGGGAGTGGGTCGTATCGTTGAACTCGGGGGAGCGGACCCCGTTGAACTCGAACTTGTCGAACGTGATGCGAGCCCGTTCCTGGCCCCGCACGGTGGCGGCGAGGAAGAGGCAGACACCCAGCGCAAGGCCAAGGCGCAGAAGCCGGGTTGTACTCTCCATCCTGCTTCTCCTGTTCTTGGGGCACACCGCCTTGCCGGGGCCTCTCGGGCTGGCAGTCGGACGGGATACCGTGTTGGAAAGCGGGTGTACCATACGGGCGTGGCGATACCAAATCAAGGTTGAATGACTACCCATTTTACGCCCATCTGCCGTCAAGCGCAAATGGACACTTGGCAATATGCGTTATCCCGCCACCCGCCACCGCATGCGCGCGTTAACGGAGTGAGGGAGAGGACGTCGATTCCCTAGGTTGGCCTCCTCGAAAGCGGCGGCCACACCCCGGGGAACGATGCTCTTCGCGGCGGTGACCTGCCCTTCGCTCTCGCGGGTCCGCGCCTTCATCTCCTGCTGGGAGGCGATGGCGGCGGCGCGGCGGATCTCCGCCTTGGCCTGGGCGATGCGCTTGTCGGCCTCGGCCTGGCTCGACCGCAACCGGGCCGCCACGTTGTCCAGCACGTCGACATCGGCGATGTCCACGGAAAGCACCTCGAAACAGGTGCCGCTGTCCAAACCCCGGGCCAGAACGCATTCGGAGATGAGTTCGGGCCGTTCCAGAATGTCGCGATGGGAGGCCGCCCGTCCGATGGCGGTGACGATCCCCTCGCCGACCCGCGCCACGATGGTCTCCTCGCCCGCGCCGCCCACCAGGCGCGACAAGTCGGTGCGCACCGTCACCCGCGCCTTGGCGGCGAGCTGGATGCCATCCCGCGCCACGGCGGAGATGGCGGTCTGGCCGGATTTCACGGGCGGACAGACCAGGACCTTCGGACTGACACGCGCGTTGACCGCATCCACCACGTCCCGGCCGGCCAGATCGATGGCGGCCAGCTCGCGGAACCCGACCTCCAAGCCCGCCTTCTCGGCCGAGATCACCGCATCCGCCACGGCGCGCAGGTTGCCCCCGCACAGCACGTGCGCCTCCAGGTCCTCGACGGGCACCTGGAGGCCAGCGTTCCAGACTGCGATCATGCAGTCGACGATGTACTCGGGATTCAGCCCCCGCAGCCGGGCCAGGGCCAGGCCGAAGACGGAGATCGGCAACCCCGTGGCCTTGGCCCGCAACCAGAGGTTGAAGAACATGACGAAGAGAACCACGCAGGCCAGCAAGGGGGCCAGTAGTGCCAGCAGAGGAATCCAGACATAGGATGGCATGGCCCAATGGCTCCTACTGGAGCTGGTCCGGCAGCAGTCGCCGCTCCCGTGCCCAGCGTGGTTTCGTGTGTCTATCTACGACCATACACGCCCCGGCCCCCCTCGGCCACCTGCCATGCGTCATCTTTTGGCTGCCGGCGGGCCCAACGGCCCCCCGGCACCCCATCGCCAACCGGATCAGGTCGCCCGGTAATTCGGCGCATCCCGCACGACGGTAACGTCATGCGGATGGGCTTCCTGGCGACCCGCCGCGCTCACCCGGATCATCTCGACCTTCTCCTGCATCTCGGCAATCGTCCGCGAGCCGCAGTAGCCGAGGGAGAAACGGACACCGCCAGCGTATTGGTGGAGCACATCGCCGACCGGCCCCCGGTAGGGAACCATGCCCTCGATGCCTTGCGGCACCAGCTTGTCGGCCTTCTCCACATCGCCCTGGCTGTAGCGTTCGCGGCTGCCCTTGCCCGTCTTCATCGCCTCCAGGCTACCCATGCCGCGATAGACGACAAACTGGCGGCCCTGATGGAGAATCCGCTCGCCGGGGCACTCGTCGGTGCCAGCCAGCGCCGACCCCATCATCACCGTGGAGGCACCCACGGCCAGGGCCTTGGCCACGTCGCCGGAGTACTTGATGCCGCCGTCGGCGATGATCGGAATCTCGCCCTTGACGGCCTGGGCGGCCCTGTAGATGGCCGTGATCTGGGGAACGCCGACGCCAGCCACCACGCGGGTGGTGCAGATCGAGCCGGGCCCGATCCCCACCTTCACGGCGTCCGCGCCTGCCAGCATCAGATCCCGCGCGCCCTCGGCGCTGCCCACGTTGCCAGCCACCACATCCACTTCCGGATGCTCGCGCTTGACCAGCTTCAGCATATCGATCACGCCCTTGGAGTGCCCGTGGGCGGTATCGATCACGAGCAGGTCCACGTCCGCCGCGACCAGCCGGGCCACCCGTTCCTGGTCGCCGGGGCCGATGGCCGCCGCGACGCGCAACCGATGCCGGTCGTCCCGGCTGCAGGCCGGTTCGCTTTCCTCGATCAGGCTCTTCACGTCATGGAAGCTGTAGAGCCCCACCAGGCGTTGGTTGCCGTCGACGATGGGGAGCTTGCCCACCTTGTTGCCGACCATCAGGGCGAAAGCCTGGTTCATGTCCGTGTCGGCGCGCCCCACAAGGGGGTCGCTGGTCATGATCTCGCTGACCTTCATGTTGTATTCGGTCAGGAACTTCATGTCCCGGGCGGTGAGGATGCCGACCACGCGCTCCTGGTCGTCCACGATCGGGAAGCCGCTGAAGGTGTAGCGATGGCGCTCCTTCTCGGCGAGCACTTCGCTGACCAGCATGCTGTCGTGGAACACGACGGGCTTCACGATGAGCCCGTTCAGATAGTGCTTCACCCGCGCCACCTCGTCGGCTTGCGCCTCGGGCGACAGGTTCTTGTGGATCACGCCGATCCCGCCCATGCGGGCCATGGCGATGGCCATCTCGCTCTCCGTCACCGTGTCCATCGCCGCGCTGACGAAGGGCATGTTGAGCGAGATGTTGCGGCTGATCCGGGTGCCGATACTGGCGTCGGCAGGGAGAAAGTCGGCGTACTGGGTGACCAACGAGACGTCATCGAACGTAAGCGCCTCGTGGGTAAACGCCTGCATGAACGCAACGAGCTTGGGGCTGATCACAGCGGGACCTCCTGGATACGCGTTCCGAGTATCCTACGAACTTTACTCCCTCAACTGTTCCGCCGCAACCGGTCCGAAGAGGAGCCAAAGGCGGAATCGTGGAATAGTGGCGAGAGGGATTGGTGGGATTCTGGCAGGACGCACTCGCCTGTTATCTTCTCGCTGTCCGGCCCCGTGGGTCTCTTCCGTCGGTCCGTTCC
>QKCY01000182.1 GCA_003245525.1 Victivallales bacterium
GACGTGCCTCAACTGGCCGGGGTGACCCGCGAGGAACGCCCCCTGCCCCGCGCCCAACTGGAACGGACCCAGTTGCCCCCGCCCGCCACCTGGACCCGGATCGACCCGGCAGTCTCCGGTGCGCAGAACGGGGTCCGCCTCCAAGAGCCGGAGGGGAACTGGGCTTTCTACGGGCGCGCCACCAAGGGAGACTCCTGGGTCAGCGTGGTGCGCGACGCCTATGTGGCCGCCGTCTCGACGGAGCGGGACGTGTGCAACGTGGATCTGCGCCGCGCTCCCCTCGCCGGAGCGCCCCGGATCGCCTGGCGGTTCTACCGGCGGGGGCTGACCATCGACGTCTCGGGAATCAAGCTCTTCGAGCTGCCGGATGGCGACGGTTGGGAGTTCTTCTGGATCGACACCAAGCAGCCCCCGGAACCGCAGAAGCTCTTTCCCGTCGATCTGGAGGACGGCTTCATGCGCACCCAGTTCGGCGGTGCCGACCGCTGGGAGGTAACGGGCCGTTCTTGGCAGCTCAAGCAGTACGGCGGGGGAATGCCCACCACGGAACGGGAGGCGGCAGACCCCAACTACCGGCGGGCGGCGAACGCCTTTACCGTGGTGGGACAGCAGGGCGAAGCGCGCAACGGTCGCGAGGACTGGGTGAACTACCTGGCCGAGGCGCGGTTCTTCTTCGGCTGTCCCGACAGCTTTGCCCGGCGGGACACCCTCACCGGCACGGTCCTGGGCGGCGAGCCCGTCTACCGCGACCCGGAGGCGATCTACCGCTCGAACCAGATTCACGAGTACCCCGACGCCAGCTTCTACATCGTCCAGGGCGATCCGGCCGGCTACCGGGTCGGTTTCGGCTGGAATGCGGGCGAGCACTGCTACGAGCTCCGCTACCGCCTGCCGAAGGAAACGGAGTGGCGGAGCCTGCGCACCTGGCGGCGGCGACCCTGCTTCACCAACTGGGTCCGCTTGGGCCTGGGAATGTCGCGGGGCAACCGCGCCCTGCCCTTTGTGGACGGCGACCAGCTCGGGGCCTACGAGTTGCCCTTCGTGGTCTCCGGTCCGCTGGCTCTCCTGGCCGAGGGCGAAGGGAAGGCGGAAGCCGACGACGTGGTCGCCGAGTCCTACCCCCGGCGGCAGAGCCTGGGCACGCCGGTCTTCGCCCAGTCCGCCAACTTCGCCCAGAAGCAGTTGCTGGACGTGAAGGACGTGCAGACCGGCCAGTGGACCCGGTCCGAACTGACCTTCGAGGACGACGACACCCGCCTGCGCGCCCGCGAGTTCTCGCTCCGCCGTTGCCAGTTCCCCCTCTACGGGGATTTCACCTACCAGGCCTCGCCCGAGACCCCGGTGGGCGACTATTGCCTGGCCCTGGTCAGCGACCGGGACCGTCCCTATCTGACCACCTTCTTCACCAAGGACCGCCAGGGCTGGACCAACGCCGCGGGGCGGCGGGATTTCGCTCTCGAAATCGCCCGCCGCGACGGCCAGTTGCTGCGCCGGACGGAAGCTGGCTGGGAGAATCTTGCCGACCGCCGCGTCTCCGGCACCGTCTATCTGGTCATCGGAGCCAAGGAGGATGCTGGTCTCTCCCCGGAGCTGCACCAGGTCTTCAGTACCAGCCTCAGCCAGGAGTTGTTCGAGAAGGCCCCGTCGGAATGGGCCTGGCGCGAGGGGAACTTCCGCATGGACGTGCGCTGGCAGTGCCAGCGGGGCTGGAACTTCATGATGGGCAAGTCCCTGGATGTGGCCAGCATGTACAGCAAGACCTCCTACGAGGGCGACCAGGAGATTGAGTTCCACATCGCCCTGCGCTTCGTCACCCCCCCTCCCTACTACGTGCTGCGGGACATGGGTTTCGCCTTCTGCACCGACGGCCGCAACCTGGCCAGCGGCTACGCGCTCATCTACGGGGACGGAGACAACACCAAGACCACCCTCCTCCGCGAAGGCAAGCCCATGGTGGAGGTGGACCGGGTCATCAAGAACAAGCCAGGGGCAAACATCCACAACTACTGGTGGCACGGCAAGGTGCGCCGCGAGGGGCACACCATCACCGTCGAGATCGACGACGAGCAGATCATCACCTTCCGCGATCGCGATCCGCTGCCCGGCGGGCACATCGCCTTCTGGACCTACCGCAATGCCATCAGCCTTGCCAAGGTGTCGGTGAATGCCGAACGCAGCGTGCCGAAACCCAGCGAGTTCCAACTCCGCCCGGAGCCGCTGGCGGTGGGCGAATGGGTCGCCTGCAACCCCGACGAGGTGGGCGTCCGCCGCCTGGGAAGCGGGCGCTACGAGGCTACCGACCGGTTCGGCGGCGGTACCTTCGCCCTGCGTTGGCAGGCTCCCGATTCCGGCATCAACCTGAGCCGCACGCCCTACCTGCGGCTCGGCCTGAAACCCGACCGCGACACCCGGGTGGGGCTGCATGTGGAGATATCGGGGCGCTCCTTCTACTACCCCTTGACCAGCCCTACGGAAGGCATCCGGGGCCTGCTGACCCCGGAGTACGAGGCCCGGCCCCCGGACCCGCTCTACCGCGCCAAGCCCCTCACCGAAGACGAGGTCAAGGCCCTGCTTCTATCGGGACGCCACAACAGCACCGAGGTGCGACTCGACCTCCGCCAGGCAATCCGCGGCATCGATGATCCGCGCCTCACCAGCATCACCATCGGCAATGCCAGCACGGCTGGATACCTGCACCTGGGCGTCGGCGGCAATCCGCCCGGCGCCCAGTATGTGGTCGGCGAACCCGACTTCGGACAGTAGAGCCTACGCCTCGTCCCACCAGCGGTTCAGATTGTCGATCGTCTGGCGGATATCCCGGTTCTGCTCCTCGCCCTCGCGGATTTCGCGCTCGATGACCATCTCGCCGTCGAAGCCGACCCCCTTGAGCTTGCGGATGAACTCGGGGAAACGCACCATGCCCGTGCCGACCTGGACCTCGCGGCCCAGTTCGCGGCCGTTCGTCGGGCAGCAACCGTCCTTCACATGCAGGTTGCGCACGTACTTGCCGAAGACGTCGAGAGCATCGATGGGATTGCCCTTGCCGTACATCAGCAGGTTGGCCGGATCGAGATTGATGCCGAAGTTGCCGGTGCCGATCTCCTCGATCACGCGCAACAGCACTACCGGCGTCTCCTGCCCGGTCTCGAACCAGAACCCGACGCCAAGTTCGGCGCAGTGTTCGGCCACTTGGCGGATGGCGTCCACCACCCCCGGATACATGGGATCGGTCATGTTCTCGGGGATAAAGCCGCAGTGGGTGATGATGGCGGGCGCGCCAATCCACTTGGCGAAGTCGGCCCCCTTCTTCAGATCCTCCACCCGCTGCGCCCGCAGCTCGGGCGGCACGATACCGAGGGTTGTCGGTCCCTCGGTGAAGTTCCAGCGCAACGGCCCGCCGGAGTAGCCCGCCCAGACCGCGCACACCCTGACTCCCGTGGCGTTGGACTGGGCCACCACCTTCGCCGCCAGTTCCTGGTTCCAGCGGGCCGGATCCCAGTTGATAAGCTGACAGGTCTTCAACCCGAATTGCTGCACATGCGCGAAGATCGCGTCTTCGCGGTCCTTGCGCATACCGTTCACCACACCGATTTCCATGGCCGCACCGTGTGTTTTCGCTACCTCGAACCGGAAAGGACGCGCCGCCCCAACGGCGAACGCACCGGGAATCTAGCACAACTCGGACGCCCTGCCCTCCCGACAATCCTGCCGGTATCGGCGCGCCCCGAGGCTTTTTTTGGCAGATACTGTCCGGTACGGTGATGACACCGGAGCCGTGAGGATTACATTGTTCTCCCTAACACGGCATCTGGGCTCTCGCCTGCGCAGCCCCTTCGCGGATAATCTCTGGAGGCAACCGGGGTACGCATCGCCCCTGCCGCAGCTATGGCTAGACATCCCCTCTTTTGTTTGACGTGGGTCGGGGCAGTGGTATTCGCCCTGGCCATCCCGGTTCCCGGGGCCCCTCCCGACGAGCTGGACGCCTTGGTGCAACAAGCCTGGGCGACCAGTCCGACGATCAAGGCTGCCCACTATCGGGTCGAGCAATACCTGGCAAGGCACGAGGAGCTGGAGGGGTTCGGCGACCCGACCGTCTACGCGGCGGCAGGAGCGGCGGAGCGGACGCGCAGCGTGCCTGGCAGCACCGGCTACAGGGCTCTGACCAACGACGCCACCGAAGTCCAGGGAGGCGTCGAGATGGCCCTCGAACCGGGTGCCTACGTCTCCCTCGGGGCAGCCGAACGCTGGTACGACAATCCGGACGACGAGGACGGCTATTTCCAGTCCCTGGTCGGTCTCCGGGTCCGCATTCCCCTGCTCCAGGACCGCGGCTTCCGGCAATGGGATCTGGACCGTGCAACCACCTTGGCCGAGTACCACGGCGTGCTCGCCGAGCTGGTCCAGGAACTCCAGGACTGCCGCCAGGACGTGGAAAAGGCCTACCTGACGCTACAGCAGGCCTATGTGCTCGCGGTCGTGGCCAAGGAAGCCACCCAGCGGTCCCAGAAGCTCTTCGACGACGCCACCGAACTGGTCAAGCTCAAGGTGGTGCCCGAATACCAGACCGCCCCGGCCCTCATGGAGCTTGAGCTCCGGCGGGCGGACGAGGTGGTGGGACAACGCCGCATCGAAGCCGCTCTGGTAACCCTGCGCCAACTTGTGGGCCGCGATGTGGACGTCCACACCGTGCTCGGGCCGACCGAGTTGGTGACCTGGGCCGCCGACACCAAGCTACCGGCAGCCGACGACTTCCCCGCCGTGCTCGACACCCGGGGCAGTTACCGGATCATCCAGGCCCAGCTCCAGGTTGCCCGGACCGAGGTCGCGCGCGCCGAGGACGACCTGCGCCCCGATGTCTCCCTGTACCTGGGGACGACCTGGGTCGGGGAGAATGAGTCGCTGCCTGTATCCAACACCCTGATCAACTCCGACAAGCATGTGGGCGGCGAGGTCACCTTAGTCTATACCCGCCCCCTCGACTACCGGGCCGAGCGGGCCGTGCGAGCCCGTTGGCAAGCCCGGATCGCCGAACTCAACGAGCGGCTGACCGCCTCGGCCGACACGGTGCGCGCCGAGATGCGCACCGGCGAACTCTACTACCGTCACGCGGCCGAGCGCCTCGGCATCCTGCTCAAGGCCCGCGACGCCGCCATCCGTACGCTCGAAGCCGAGAACGAGCGCTTCCGTCTGGGCGAGGCGAGCAGCCGCAACGTGCTCGATGCCCAGAAGGATCTCACCAACATCAACCAGAGCCTCACCCAGACCGCCACCGAATTGCTCAGCTCCCGCATGGACTTCGAGCATGCCATCGGCTACGGTCCCGCTCAGTGAGCTCTTGGGAAAACGCCTAAAGGAAGTCCATCATGGCCAAGCTAAGCAAACTACTGGGACTGGGGCGCGAGCCCGTGGAGGAAGATCCCGAGGCCGAGTCCCTGGAACGGGTAATCCTGCAGCAGGACCAGCAGGAAAACCTCGCCATGGACATCACCATTCTCGACGACGGGGATGGCCTGCGCGAGCAGCAACTCCAGAAAGTGGCCGCCAAGGAAGTCCAGAGCGCCGCCGAGGACTCCCTGAAGAAGCTCCACGTCATCAAGATGGGCCGCTGCCCGGTCTGCGGCGAACACCTGCGCCAGCACCTCTTCGCCACCATCTGCGAGTCCTGCGGCTGGCACAAGTTCGACATGCCCCAGGTGGGCCCGGTCCGGGTACACCTGCGCCATTCCGAGCGCATCGTCGAAGGCGAACGCTGCTACACCGTCAAGCCGGGCACCTGCCTGGTGCTGCGCGACGACATGGTCGTCGCCAAGATCCCGCGCGATTCCTACGACTGGATCGAGTACGTCTGGAACGAAGGCGAAATCGACCAGCGCCACAAGCAGGTGGTGGAGCGGATGCAGGTCAGTTGCGGCTGGTGCAACCAGGCTGCGGAACCGGAGAAGGACGGCTTCCACATGGTGCATGTGGCCTTCGGCGCCAGCCAGGAGCGGTACTGCTTCTGCTCCGACGAGTGCTACGAGGCCTTCCGCAAGATGTACCCGGCCCGAGTCCACCGGAACTGCTACGACCGCAACTGCGCCGAGTGCAATCTCTGCGTGAAGCGGTATGGCGACGAGGCGGAGGGTATCCGCATGCTCGCCAAGGACTTCCTGAGCGTCAAGAAGAAGAAGATCTAGCCCTGGGGGGTAGCCAATACCATGGGTGACATCCGTACCACAACCGGGGAGGACATGCCGCTGAGCCGCAAGAGTGTGCGGCGGCGACGCTTCCTCTACTCCTTCGGCGCCCTCCTGATCATCGGCTCCATCGTGACGGCGGGCATCCTGATCCGGGTCGAACGATACGCCACGGCCTCCGGCTATGTGACCACCGAGGACTACGCGGAAGTCCGGCCGGGAACCACTGGCACCGTGTCCGAGATCAAGGCCCGCACCGGCGACTTTGTCGAGGCGGGTGCCCTGCTCGTCCAGCTCAACAACGACCAGGAGAAGGCCTCCTTCGAGGAAGCCCAGCGCCGGGTGGACCGCTCGCAGGCGGATCTGGAGCGCCGCGAGGCCGAGATCGCGGTGGACCTGGAACGCCGCCGCGTCGCCCTCAAGGAGCAGAAGCAGAACCATGCCGACGCGATCAACATCGCCCGCCTCCAGCTTCAGAACGCCCAGGCGAAACTGGCGCTGACCCAGCAGTTGGTGGACAAGGGGCTGAAGGCCAAGACCGCCCTGGACGACGACCAGCTCAAGGAGAAGTTGGCCCAGGCCGAGCTCTCCTCCCTGCTCTCCAAGGATCTGGCCATCTACGATCTGCTGATCGCCAAGGACGAGGCCACCTACCAGACCGAGCTCCGGGCCATGCAGCAGGAGTTGCGCGCCCTGAAGGATGCGGTGACCCGGACGGAAGCCCAGCTCAAGGCCCGGCAGATCCGGGCTCCTATCACGGGACGTCTGCTGCGCTACGAGTTCGTAGTGGGGGAACTGGTCCGGCCCGAGACGGTGCTCTACGAGATCTTCGGCGGCGAACTGCAAGTGCTGAAGCTGCGGGTGGGCGAACGCTATTCGGCCAAGATCGCGAACGGCCAGCGCTACAGCGCCCTGCTCGCCCCCTACCGGGGCGTGCGGACCATCTACTTCACCGGGGAGGTCGAGAGCCTGCGCAACGTGATCCAGGCGGAAGGCAAGTCCACCTACCGGGTGGCCTACTGCAACTTCGACGACCAGGGGCTGGAGATCGCTCCCGGCACCACGGCCGAAGCCCGGATCTACTACGGCAAGTCCTGTCTCTGGTTCTTCCTGTTCAATATCGACCTCTAGGCCCGGACCCGCGCCATGCCTCCCCAACCATCCGGCAGCTTCACCCGCATGTTGCCGTTCGTGCGCCCCTACCGCGCACGGCTGTTCGGGCTGTTCGGGCTGACGGTTATGCTGTCGGTCCTGGTCATGCTGCCGCCGTTGGTCATGCGCTCGGTGATCAACGACGTGCTGACGGATGGCCAGCGGGAGAAGTTCCTCGGCCTGGCCATCTGCATGATCATGCTCCCGCTGCTCTCCTCCTTCTTGGGGTACCTACAGACTCTGGGTATCGCTTTCGTGGGCCAGCGGTTCGTCTACGACATCCGCGTCTCGCTGTACAAGCATCTGCTCCGGCTGTCGCAGCGCTACTTCCACCGGAATAGCACCGGCAAGATCGTCAATCGGCTGATGGGCGACAGCGGCACCGTCCAGCAAATGGTCACCGCCCAGAGCATCAACATCATCTCCGACCTAGTCTGCGCCGCCTTCGCCATCTCCGCCACCTTCCTCATCAGTTGGCGGCTCGCCATTCTGCTGTGCATCATCGTCACGGTGTTCGTGGTGAACTACCGGATGACCATCGGACGCATCCGGGTGGCCACCAAGGGTGCCCGCACCGCCGGAGACCGCATGTCCGGCGGAGTCCAGAACCGCCTGATCGGCAACGTCGCGGTGAAGAGCTTCGGTGCCGAGGAACGGGAAAACCTGGTCTTCCACGATCACTCGACCGCCACCCTCGGGCTCGGCAAGCAGGCGGCGTTGGCGAGCAACGCCTTCTCCATGAACACCCAGCTCATCCAGAGCCTGGGGCAATCCACCATCTACTTCCTGGGCTGCGCGCTCGTCCTGGTAGGCGACATCCAGTACGGCGACGTGGTGGCCTTCTCGGCCTACGCCGTGCAGTTGCTCGGCCCGGCGGTCCGCTTCTCCGAGCTGGTCCGGCAGTTGCAGAACGTCTCCATCGCCACCGACCGCCTGTTCGAGATCTTCGGGGAGGACCCCGAGGTGGACACCGCCACCGATGCGATCGACGCGGAGCGCCTCACCGGCGAGGTGGAGTTCCAGAACGTCAGTTTCTACTACGAAGAGGGCAACCCCGTCATCAAGGAATTCTCGCTGCACGTCAAGGCCGGACAGACCATCGCTCTGATCGGTCCCACCGGCTGCGGCAAGTCGACCATCCTCTCGCTCATTCTCCGTTTCTACGATGTCACCGGTGGGGCGTTGCTGATGGACGGCATCAATATCCGCGACCTGGATCTCCACTGCCTCCGTCGCCAATTCGGCATCGTTCTCCAGGAGCCGTTGCTCTTCAACGTCAGCATCTACGAGAACATCCGCTACGGGCGACCGGAGGCCAGCCGGGAGGAGATCATCGCCGCCGCCACGGTGGCCGAGATCCATAGCTTCATCGAGACCCTGCCCGACGGCTACAACACCATCGTCGGCGACAGCGGCGTCGAGCTTTCCGTGGGGCAGAAGCAGCGCATCACCATCGCCCGGGCGGTCGCCGCCGATCCCGCAATCCTCATCATGGACGAGGCCACCAGTTCCCTGGACAGCGACTCCGAGCAGGCCATCCAGCGGGCCATGGACCGGGTGCTGGTGAACCGCACCTGCTTCGTGGTCGCCCACCGGCTCAGCACGATCCGCAATGCCGACCAGATCATCCTGCTCGACGGCGGACTCATCGCTGAGAAGGGCAACCACCAGGAACTCATGGCTCTTCCCCACGGCCGCTACCGCGAGCTCTACGAGAAGCACATGGGTGCCGGGGTGATCCACGACGGGGAGGAGGAGTAGCGTGTTCGGCTTCCAGGAACACTACCGCAACTACCCCCACCGTCCGCCCCGGCGCGAGAAGGAAGAGCGGGCGGGAGAGGAGAGCCATTTCTGGCGCTTCTTCCGCCGCTATGTGCTCCCGCACAAGTGGGTGCTCATGCTCTGCCTCTTCCTCATCTCGGTGAACGCCTGTTCCACCTACCTGATGAGCTTCTATGGCCGTCTCGTCGTGGACACCATCCTGGTGGTCCGGACCACCGAGACGACGACGGAGAGCGACACCGAGCTGCACAGCGTCCACGAGCGGGACCGGAACCCGACCGAGCTTCCCAGCACAAGCCAGGGGCACCGGATGGACATGGGGCTCTCCTTCACCGACCGGCCGCCCGAAGCGGGGCACAAGCTCTTCGTCCTGGCCCTGTTCTACATGGGCACGCAGATCACCCTGAACTTCCTGGCCCGCATGGCGACCCGCAGCCAGATCATCGTCGCCCAGGGCATCACCGGCAACCTCCGGGAAGACATGCACCGCAAGGTGATGGAGCTGGACCTCGCCTACCACCAGGCCCACAGTCCCGGTCGCCTTCTTTCCCGTATCCTGTCCGACGTCCAAGTCCTCCAGGACCAGATGGTCGGCACCATGACCAGCCTGGTCCGCTGCACCATGCTCATCGTCGTCGGCGTCACGATTCTCCTCTGCACCAACTGGCGGATGGGCCTGATCGTCTTCGGCCTGCTCCCGCTCTATATCCTCGTCGTCAACCAGGCCCGGCCGAAGATCCAGCACCTCACCCGCGAGCTGCGCCACACCAACTCCTGTCTCTGGGGACTGACCTCGCAGAAACTGGAGTCCATCAAGGCCATCCAGGCCTACGGCCGCGAACATGCCGAGCAGCTCAACTACCGGCGGCTGATCTCCACGTTCCTGCGTGACGCCCTCACCCAGCAGCGGGTCAGCGCCACCATGGGCCGTACCATGGGCATCATCACCGCAGGCGGCCAGGTGGGGACCTTCCTCCTCGGGGCCAAGTGGGTGCTCGACGGCAAGATGACTCTCGGCGAGATGCTCTTCGTGCGCAACACCGCCCTCACCCTCTTTGGCCCGGTGGTCGAGCTGTCCAGCCTCAACATCCTGTTCAGCAACCTCCAGGTCGTCCTCCAGCGCGTGGTGGATGTCCTCGACCATCCGGTGAAGATCGTGGATGCCCCGGATGCGGTCGATTTCCCGATTCCCGTCGCCAAGGGAGTCGATGTCCGCCACGTCTCCTTCGCCTACCCCGCCAGCGAGCCCGACGGGGAGGAGGAGCCGGTCCTGCGGGACGTCACGTTCAGCGTCCCGGCGGGCACCTGGCTCTGCGTGATGGGGGCGAGCGGCAGCGGCAAGTCCACTCTGGTCAATCTCCTGGCCCGGCTCCACGAGCCCAAGTCCGGGCAGATCCTGTTCGACGGGGTCGACCTCCGCAAGCTGCGCATGACCGACCTCCGGAGGCACATCGGCCTGGTCCCCCAGGAGGCCCAGATCTTCAGCGGCACCGTGCGCGACAACATCTGCTACGGCGTCCCGGGAGCGGAACCCAACGAGATCATGGCGGCCGCCAAGGCGGCGGAACTGCACGACTTCATCCTCACCATGAAAGTGCAGTACGAGACCCTGATCGGGCAGCGCGGCCAGAGCCTCTCCGGCGGGCAACGCCAGCGACTCTCCCTCGCCCGCGCCCTCATCACCAATCCCGAAGTCCTGATTCTCGACGACTGCACCTCGGCCCTCGATGCCAACACGGAGGGCAAGATCCAGGACACCCTGGCCCGCATTCTCGTCGGCAAGACCGCCATCATCGTCTCCCAGCGCGTCTCCATGGCCAAGCGCTGCCACCACATCTGCGTGCTGGAGGATGGGACCGTTTCCGAGTTTGGCACCCACAACCAGTTGGTGGGCAGCGGCGGTTTCTACGCCCGCCTCCACTCGCAGCAGACCGAATAGACGGGAGGCATCCATGTCCGTACGCACGCTTTCGTCCTGGCTCGTGGCGGGAACCCTCGCCTGCCTGGGAACCACCGCCGCACCCGCTGCCAAGGAGGTCAAGACCATGGGGGTCGTCAAGCACGTGGAGGTCTACAAGACGGTCGGGGATGTCCAGCTCCGCATCCATATCTACGAGAAGGAGGGACGGGACAAGAGCCAGCCCGCCCCCGCCATCGTCTTCTTCTTCGGGGGCGGTTGGGTAGGCGGCAGTCCCGGCCAGTTCTTCAACCACTGCGAACACCTGGCCAGCGAGGGCATGGTCGCCATGTCCGCCGAGTACCGGGTCTTCAAGACCCACGGCACCACGCCCTTCGAGTGCGTCCAGGATGGCAAGAGCGCCATCCGCTGGGTCCGGGCCAACGCGGAACGGCTCGGCGTCGATCCCCACCGGGTACTGGCTGGCGGCGGCTCCGCCGGCGGACATGTGGCAGCCTGCACCGGGGTCATCGAGCAGCATGAGGAGCCGGGAGAGGACCTGACCATCTCCTCGGTGCCCGATGCCATGGTCCTCTTCAACCCGGTCATCGATACCACCGAGAAGGGCTACGGGGCCACCAAGGTCAAGGGGCGCGAGACCGAGATCTCCCCCTGCCATCACGTCCGGGCCGGTCTGCCCCCCACCCTCATCTTCCACGGCACCGCCGACACCACCGTGCCCTTCGAGAACGTCGAACGGTTCCGGCTCCTCATGCGCGAGGCGGGCAACGTCTGCGAGGTGATGCCGTTCCCCGGCAAGGCCCACGGTTTCTTCAACTGGATGCGGGACCCCGACAACGCCTCCTATCTGGCCACCATCAAGGCCATGGACGAGTTTCTCGTCCAGCACAAGATCCTGCCCTGACCTCCGGGAGCCAGTCCGCGTCCCCTGCCAGGGATCTTGCCAGCGCCGCAGGTGCGGCGCATACCAGCCCTGGGCTGGTCCATGTCGCCCCGTCTAGACTCGCGCGATCAGCGGGCAGACAACGGCAGGTCCGGCTAGTACCCCTTTTCCCAGTGGGGCTCGATGTCGGCGGCGAGGCTCTCGGTCACGTAGACATCGGTGCGCAGGGTCTGGAGGATGGACTGGGGCAGGAGGGGGGTGACGGGGCCGTGCAGAACCAGGCGGCTGGTCAGGCGCTGCCAGGAGGCGAAGGAACCGTCCACGGTGATGCCGTGCATGTCGAAGCGGTGCTTGGCCCCGATCACCTGGGCCGGACCGATGGTGGCGGCCTTCGGCGGCACCGCGCAGAGATCCCCGCTCATCCCGAAGAAACCATGCAGGGAGTTCTGCGCCACGGTGAAGGGGCTGAGGGTGGCAATCCGGGGACCGAAGGTCTTCCACTCCTCCAACGGCGCGGCGAATTCCGGCGCGTCCGGCTCGATGAAGGCCAGGTGCCCGGTCCAGCCGGGCCCGCTGTAGCAGCAGTCGGCCCCGCCGAGTTCGGCCAGCATGTCGCCGTAGCAGTCCAGGTTGGCGTTCGACAGGCCATTCAGCTGATGGCGCGGGGGACGCAGTTTCTCGTCCACCTCGGCGTAGAAGTTGGTGAGCATCGAGTACATGAAACCCGGCTTCCAGGTCTCGGGGGCGATGACCCCGTCCTCGTTCGCGTACTCGTCCATGTTGAAGGTCCAGAGCTGGCGGCAATCCACCTGGAACTTGTTGATGAGATAGGCCAACTGGCGATAGCCCTGCGGCCAGGGCTGCGGGGTGATGAGCACACAGCGCTCGCCCCGGTCCGCCGCCGTCTTGATCCGGTAGAACATGTCGGTCAACCACAGGAAGCCCAGTTCCGCATCGGGCACCACGCGAATGCGGAAATCGGGGTTCGGATGCTTCTCGATATCCTGCCGCCGGATTGCCCGGCAACGGGCCACGGCAGCAGTGTCCTGAAAGGGCACGAACGTGGCGGGCCGATAGGTGAAACCGCTCATCGCTTTCTCCAGATTCCATCGTGGATTGAGCCGCACTAGCAATACGGCAACGACGAATATACATGCCTTCAGTCTTTCTGCGCAGGCTTGGCTCTTGCCCTCCCCCTGTCGACCTGTATAGTGTTGCAGGGAAGGATATTGCCACAGGCATTCTGGCCATTTTCGTATACCGCCAACCAGGAGGAAACCGCCATGTTCCGCCGCCGCCCCTTCACCCTGATCGAACTGCTCGTCGTCATCGCCATCATTGCCATTCTCGCCTCCATGCTTTTGCCCGCGTTGGCCAAAGCGAGGGAAAAGGCTCGGACCATCTCCTGCGCCGCCAACCTCAAGCAGTTGGGCTTGGCCAACATCATGTATGCGGGCGACTACACGGATATGCTGCCCGGGATTGCCATGGGTTCCAGTTCCTCGACCGCCCTCGTCACGCAGGACACCGACTTCATGCGCAACGGCACCACCTGGTATCGGTCGTGGCCCGTCTTCACCTATCCCTACGTGAACAGTTCCGAAGTCTATGCTTGTCCGGGCACAACCTACACATGCTACAAGATCGCCTACGGCATGCCCTATGGCTGCTCCGCCTCCACGGCGGGCACTCTCTTCCCCGGCCCCCGCAACCAGGGCACCATCAAACGGCCCAGCGAGTGCCTGATGATCTCCGAGAAGGGAGCGGGCGGGGGCAACATGTACATCCTGCAGAACCAGTACTACGCCATGCGCGATTCCCACAACAGTGGCGGCAACATCACCTTCGTCGACGGACACGTGCAGTGGTACCACTTCGAGACCACCCCCATCCAGCACGGATGGAACGACCCCGACAGCGCCACCTACGCCATCCACGCCCCCTGGGAGACCTTCGGCAACTGGAACCAGTAGTCGCCCTCCCGCCACTGGCTGTCTTCGTTTCGTCCGACCCGTCCGACGAGTCGGACGGGTCGGACGAACGCGGGCCGGGACCGAAGTGCAGCCATCTTTCTGCTTTTCTGCTTGCAACGGCGCGGGGAACCGATACGTTCCGCGAGCTTTCAGCCAGTCCGGCGCGATAAGCTGTGCAGGACCGAAGAGTATTCGGCGTGTCGGGATTGGCGAACGCAGCATGAGAGGTATGGCATGTACCGCGTCAATGCTCCCGCCGTCTATGTCGAGGATACCGTCGCGAAGAATCCGGCCTACATGGCCAAGGTGGAACGGGTGGTGGCGGCTCTTGAGAACCCGGTGACTCCGGTAATCTACGGGGAAGCCGACCTGCCGGAGATGGCCCGGAAGGGTCTGTTGTCCGGGCGAGGTACCATGGGCATGAAGGGCGACGTGCCCGATCCGGTTCTGCTCTTCAACACTTTCAAGTTCGACTTCGAGCGCCAGGCCCGGCTCAACCGGCTGGCCGCCGCCGGTATCGAGCGGCCTGCGAGCCTCGACGCCGTACTCGGCCATTGCGCCTTCAACTGGGCGAACTACAACCAGGAAGGTGACCGCGCCCGGCACGACAAGGTCTGCCGTCCCTGCTGGCGCGTACACCAGCAACAGGGCTGCCTGCACAAGTGCAGCTACTGCGGGCTGGGCGGACTGATGATCGTCGGCGTCAACACCGACGAGTACTGCCATTGGTTCGGCAAGCTCATGGACAAGCATCCCTGGCAGCTCACCTACCTGCTCGACGACGATGCCGACCCACCGGGACTGGAGCCCGAGCTCGGCTGTCTGGGCGAGCTGATCGAGTGGTTCGGCACCCTCAAGGATCGCTATCTCATCATCCACACCAAGACCTGGAACACGGAGTGGATGCGGAAGCTGAAGCACAACGGTAATACGATCCTCGTCTGGAGCGTCTCCGGCCCCACCCAGAGCCGCCTGATCGAGCCGAACACCGGCACCACCGACGAGCGCATCGAGGCCGCCCGCATCGCCCAGGAAGCAGGCTACCAGATCCGCTACAAGTTCAAGCCCATCATCCCCGTCAAGGGCTGGCGCGAGGATGCGGAATACACCATCAAGCGCATCTTCGAGCAGACCAACCCCGATGTGATCAGCATGGCCTGCTTCATGTGGACCAACTTCCCCGACCTGCGCGGCAAGCTGGACATGAACCTGCTGGAGCCCTCCTTCGTGGCGGCGGCCGAAGCGGCCCAGGAGGAGATGAAGGACACCCTGACCAAGCCCTTCCCCACCCCGGTCCGCGCCGAGATCTACCGGCACCACTTCCAGCAGGTCCGCCGCTGGAACAAGACCATCCCCGTCTCCCTGTCCACCGAGAGCTTCTCCATGTGGAACCAGATGGGCGACGAGCTCGGCTACAAGGCGGGTAACTACCCCTGCGGTTGTGGCCCCTTCACGATTCCCGGCGCCCCCGTGCTCCAGTGCAATCCCTTCACTAAGGCCGATCGCGCCGACAACGGCGAGATCCCCTGCTGCCTGCCCCCCTTCCCCAAGGCCTAGACCAGCGAACCCAGCCACGCCGGGAGAGAACCATCTCCCGGCGTGCTTCGTTTGGTGCCACCCGCCCGGCAACGTAGATTATGCCGTCTGCCGAACCACGGGGCTGTGGCGTCTGCGCCACGGCTGGCAAACGGCAGACTGCCCTTGCCGTACAAGAGCAACGGCTGGCGGACCGTGACCGCCCGGTGCGACGGCCGCGCGATCCTGCAAGGGTCCCTCGATGAACCGCTTCGTGTTGACCGTGGTGCTGCTCTCGTGCAGCAATGTGTTCATGACCTTTGCCTGGTACGGGCACCTGCGCAACCTGGCTGGCAAGCCCTGGTTCATCGCCGCTGTGGCAAGCTGGTCCATCGCCCTTTTCGAGTACCTCCTGCAAGTGCCCGCGAACCGGATCGGGAACCAGGTGATGAGCGTGGGTCAGCTCAAGATCATCCAGGAGGTGATCACCCTCTCCATCTTCGTCCCCTTCTCCGTGGTCTACCTCAAGGAAAAGCCCAGTCTCGACTACCTCTGGGCCGGGCTTTGCCTCATGGGTGCCGTCTTCTTCCTCTTCCGCAGCAAGCTCTGCGGTGCCTGATCTCTTCCACCACGAAGACACGAAGGGCACGAAGAAAGGCAGGAAAGAAAGGCTACGCGCAACGCCCGGAGCCTCCGGGCGTTGCGCGGGATTCTCTTCGTACTACTATCGTCCCGGATCTTGTTTCCTGAGCAGGAAACACAGCGCAAGTCATGCGAGTTCAGCATGATGCAAACTCCGTCGAAGTCCCGCCTTCAGACGGCAGCAGGCGCGACAGCTTCAGCGAGCGCGGGGCGCGCCGGGCACGCGGGTACGGTGGCGAGCGTCTCCCTCCGGCGCGGAAGCGCGGGACTCCGACGACGAGGGCGACCGGGGCTTCCGACCTGGCATGCGTCCTCAGACCGTGGGATGGACCGAAAGGGTATGGAGAAGCGGCGGACCTCCGCCGCGAGGGGCGTTGTCTGGGAAGGAACCGATGGTTTCGGGGGAACCGTCCCGTCCCGCGCCCGAGGCCGGGCGCTTCTCCAAAACGTGGGATGTGCAGGACGCCAGCCGCGAAGCACGGGTCGGGACCGACCCAGTC
>QKCY01000294.1 GCA_003245525.1 Victivallales bacterium
CACCTTGACCACCTCCGCCCGCAAGATCGATACCGCCCGCCAGTCCCGCGACCTCGCCAGCGAGCTGCTCACGGCGGAGGAGAAGAGCTTCCAGCTCGGCCGCAGCACCAGTCTCGACGTGCTCGACGCCCAGCAGGCCCTGGCTCAGGCGGAGCGCGAGGAAATCCGGGCCCGCATCGCCTATGCCACGGCCCTCGGCAATCTCTACGCCGTGCGCGGCGACTATCTCGTTGCCAAGAAGATCCCCCAGGACGAAGCGGCGGAAAAGTAGCGCAGGCGTCCTCGCCTGCCGCGCAAAGCATGGAGGTCCGCAGGTACTATCTGCCGTCTGTCCAGTCCATGCCGTCTATTTCGTCCATATTGTCTATTGGTCCCTTATCCCCGCTTTCCGGGAGCAGGCGAGACGCCTGCGCTACGGTCCCAGAGCAGGCGGGACGCCTGCGCTACGGCTGCGCGGCCGGTGCCCGCTTCGCTTCTTGCTCGGCGGTCGCGCGGTCCAGAGCGCGCAGGAGCGCGGGCTGTAGGACGTAGGGAGCAGCAGCGAAATCCTGCCGCGCTCCCGTGTAATCCCCGGTCTCCGCGCGCAGCAGGCCGAGGAGCATAGCGAGTCGAACCGTTTGATGCGCTCCCGGATCGTGAGGTCCCGGTAGCTGATCTCGCCATGCCGTTGGGGCTTCCCGGCTCGCCCCGGGTAGGTCACGCGGAGGGCGTCGGCGTCCACCTGGTCCAGGATCACGTTCACGGGGCCGCTCTGCAGGTCGAGGGTGACGGGCTTGCCGATGTCCGCCTCGAAACTCTCCCGGAGCAGCTTGCCGTAGTTGCGGAGCTGGCTCAGGAGCAACTCCACCCGTCGGAGAGCGGGACGCAGCCGGGCATCCAGGGTCGGGTCCTGGAGCGCGTTGTGGAGGGCTTCGTTGGCCTCGGCGGGATGTCTCTCCACCAGGGCGGTGGCGATCGTGTCCAGCAGATCGCGCAGTTCGGCCGGTTCGGCCGTGGTTTCGGCCACCGCCGCCGGTTCGGGCACGGGGACCGCTGCCGGGGGCGACTGGATCGTGTGGAATTGCGGCCAGAGCTGCCAGAGGGCGAAAGCCAGCCCTCCGGCCAGGATCAGGAGAACCGCGACCATTTCCAGCCGGCGCCAGCCGCTGCGGCTGCGCCGAATCTTGAAGTCGATCACCGGCGGCAGCCGCTCCGCCGTCTGGGCGGTCGGTGCGGGCGGCTGGGAGACTGCCGGACTGGCTGGTGCCCTCGTGGCGGAGGGTCCCTTGGCGGATGGTTCACTCCGGCGTGGTGGCAGAGGGGGCAGCTTGCCGGCCAGGACCAGATCGAAGTCCCGCAAGAGGTCCTCCCAGGAACGGTGCCGGTCCTCGCGGTTCTTGGCCATCATCCGTTCCAGGAGCAGGGAACAGCCTGCCGTGAGGCTTCCCCGGCGCTTCCGGGCGGGAACCACGGGTTCGGCCAGGTGCTGGCCGATCACTTCGGCGCTGCTGCCGCTACGGAAAGGAGGACCGCCGGTCACGAGGTGGTACAGCGTGGCCCCGAGCGAGTAGGCATCCGCCCGCCAGTCGAGATCCTCGCCCCGGATCTGTTCCGGGCTCATGTAGTGCGGGGTGCCGATGATCATGCCGGCCGTGGTGAGGGATGCCTGGGCCTCGTTCAGGCAGATGGAGATGCCCAGGTCCATCAGCCGGGCCCGTCCGTTGTCGTCCACCATGATGTTGGAGGGTTTCACGTCGCGGTGGAGCAACTGGTGCTCCTCCCAGGCGTAGCGGAGGGCGTCGGCGATCTGCCGTCCGGCCCGCAGGGCGGTCTGTTCCTCCAAGGCACCCTCGCGCTTCAGCCGGGTGCCCAGGTCCTCGCCTTCCACATAGGTCATGGCCAGGAAGTGGTAGCCTGCATCCTCGCCCGCCTCGAAGGCGGTAACGATGTTCGGGTGTTCGAGCCGCGCCGACATGCGCACTTCGCGGCGGAAGCGCTCCACGGTACGCGTGTCGCGGGTCAGCGTCTGGGGCAGCACCTTGAGGGCTACCCGCCGGTCCATGGAGACCTGGATGGCCAGGAAGACTTCGCCCATGGCCCCGCTGCCCAGTTGCCGCTCGATGCGGAAATTGCCAATCGTCGTTCCTGGTCCCACCTGGACAGGGGGGGGCGGGAACACGTTCCGACAAGCGGAACAGGTGACGTCGGCATGTGCCCTCGCTGCATCCAACTCCATCGTGGTGGCGCAGTGCGGGCAGGTGATCCGCAACAGCATGGGAGAGATCCTCGCGACTCCAGACGGTACGCTATACCTATGCCGGTATAGTGTAACCCGCTGGCCTACCTGCGTCCACTCCGCCGGGTTGCCCCGGTCGGGGCAAGCAGTAGAGTGAAGCCTACCCTCAACCGAAGGAGCCAAGGACCGACCAATGACCGCTTCCATTCCATCCTACCTGCGCGACTACCAGAAGCTGTACAAGAAGGATCCGCGAGAGGCGGCCCGGACCTGGTTCCGCGAGGCGCGCTACGGGCTCTTCCTGCACTACGGCCTCTATTCCCTGCTGGGCCGCCACGAGTGGGTGCAGCTCCGCGAGTTGATCCCGGTCGCCGAGTACGCCAAACTGGCCGGCCAGTTCACGGCGGAGAAGTTCGACGCGATGGCCATCGTCGAGTTCGCCAAGGCGGCCGGCATGAAATACGTGAACCTCACCACCCGCCACCATGACGGGTTCTGCCTGTTCAACAGCGAGGACTGGGACTTCAACAGCGCCCACGCCCCGGCGGGGCGCGATCTGGTGGCGGAACTGGCCGTGGCCTGCGAGGTGCATGGGCTTGGCCTCTGCCTGTACTACTCCCATGGCCGGGACTGGAAGCATCCCCACGCGCCGAACAACGACGAATGGGGTGGCAGCGCCCGGCCCAAGTACGACCCGGCGGAGCCCAGCTATGCCTACGGCGCGGAGCACGACCTGCAGCAGTATCTCGACTTCATGAGCAAGCAGATCCACCAGCTTCTCACCAGCTACGGGCCGGTGGCGGCAATCTGGCTCGACGGAATCGCCGTGCCCCTGTCCGGCGACCGCAGCAAGTTCCGTTGCCAGGACCTCTACGACCTGATCCACAACCTCCAGCCGCAGGTCCTGGTATCCTACAAGCAGGGATTGCTGGGCACCGAGGACTTCTTTGCCCCCGAACACCGGGTCCCCCAGGCCAGCGACAACCCGAATCTGCGCGGCGAGCTGGGCGAGACCTCCGGCAAGCTGCTCGAAATCTGCACCACCATGGCCCCCGGCAGTTGGGGGTACCGGCAGGATACGACGGGCAAGCACCTGTCCGAACAGGATGTCTGGAACAAGCTGGCGGAAACCGGCCGCGACGGTGCGAACCTGCTCCTCAACACCGGGCCGTTGCCGGATGGCTCCCTCGATCCCGAAGACGTCGCCACCTTGCTGGCCGTCGGTCGCCGCCTGGAGAAGGACGGCTTCCCCGGCTGATCCTGCGGGGAAAGAAAAAGGCACCGACCGGCTTGCGGTCGGTGCCCACGGGAAGAGTCGAGCGGGGGCGGACTAGTCCGCCTTGTCGTACCCCTTGCTGATATCGAAGGTGTTGGAACCGTCCCTGAACCAGTGGGGATCGTGGGTGCTGTAGGTGGTGAAACCCGTGTAGGCGGCGACATGGCCGTCCACGAACATGCAGTTGACCCGGCGCTGGCCCTCGGTGGTGTTCCAGAGACCGAGGTTGGCGCCGTGGTAGTCGGAGTACTCGTGGAAGAGGACCTGCTGGGAGGGACGGCAGAAGGCGACGTCCTTGGCGGTGGTCTCCGTGGCCCAGCGGTCGATGCAGTGGCGGTAGGCGTACCCGACCCGGTTGGTGGCGGTGGTGCTGTTGGCGGTGGTGCCGGTGTCGGCCGGGCAGTAGACCACCGCCACGGCGCTGCCGTAGTACTTGTCGAGGAGCGTCGGCCAGCCGCCGTACTTCTTCTCCATGAGCGCCATGCTGCCGTCGCTGACGTTGGTGCTGTAGTTGCTGCCGCCAGCTCCGCCCACGTACTGGCAGCCGGGATAGGCACCGTCGGAATCGTCCACATACATCTTCATGGCCAGACCGACCTGCTTCATGTTGCCCACGCAACTGATGGCGCGGGCCTTGCTCCGGGCCTGCTGGAGGGCGGGCAGGAGCATGGAGGCGAGAATGGCGATGATGGCGATGACGACGAGCAACTCGATCAAGGTGAAGGCGCGATGCAGGCGGGACATGAACCTTTTCTCCCAGAGCGTGTTTTTTGGCTGATTCGGTGCTTCATGGCATAGGGGAACGCACGAACGTAACCTGTTGCCTTATTCCCGCAACCTGTTTCGCTCTCTTTGCGTGCAGGAAAAACTCGCGGTTTTCTCTTTTTTCCTGCAATGCCTTTTTCGACAGGGAGATGTGGCTGCCGTCGCAGGGACCCGAAACCCACTTCCCTACCGGGGGTCGGCGGCGGTAGACTGCGGTACCAGAACGACATAGGTGGGGAGACCCTTGACATCGAAGTGGTCCAGCGCCCAGCGCACATCCTCCCGCTCGGCGAGATCCGCCTGCACCCCGGCAAAGACGAACCCCTCCAGCCGTTTGGCCACCTGGGGATCGGGGAAGACATCTTGATCCATCTTCTTGCAGGCCTTGCAGCTCAGCGACCAGAAGTCGAGCAGGACAGGCTTGTGCTCGTCGAGCCCCTGCTGGAGGGCGGCGGCCACGTCCGTGCGGCGATGTCCCTCGCCGGACTTGGCGGGCATGAACTGGCGCACCGCCAACTGGCCGTAGTAGAGGGCAGCGATCAGGATGAGGACGCCGAAGAGGCGTTTCACCCAGTCCATCCAGGCTCCCGGTCGGGGCAGGAAGGAGAGACCGGCCCCGGCAAAGGGCCAGGGGGCCGCCATGCCGACCCCGAGCATGAAGGGCAGGAACAGCGCGGCG